>NZ_AP023272.1:1229938-1547377 GCF_013426735.1 Agrobacterium vitis | reverse complement strand
AGTATTAGGACGCCTTTCCGGCGGCAGCGATATTGTCCAGCATGATCTGGGCGCGATTGGCCACGTTGCGCGGTGCCTCGCTGTCCTCGGTGATCTGCTGGAACCATTCACGGGCGCGTTCCATCTGGCCAGCCTTATAGGCGGCAAGACCGAGCGCTTCACGGGCGGAATGGCGCAGGCCCTGGCCCGGAACCGCCAGCGCTTCAACCTCGGCGGACACCTGTTCATAGGTGCCGTTATCGATCAGCAACCAGGCGGCACGGATATGGGCGACATCGCGGATCACCTGCGGAACGCTGTTATCCTTACCGATGGCAGTGAAGGCGTCGATGGCCGCTTTGGCATCGCCCTTCTCCGCCATGAGGGAGGCCGCCCGAAGCTTCGCCAGCACCGGATAGGCACCGAACCCGTCTTTTTCGAGGGCTTGCAGATCACTCAGCGCCTGATCATTCTTGCCATCTGTCGCCAGCTTGGTCGCTGCCAGAAAGCGGTCGCCGGACTTGGAGGCACGGTCGTCCGTGTAATAATCATAAAGCCGGTATCCGGCGGTGCCCACCACGATCAACACGGCAATGCCAATGAACACTGGCCCCAGACGCCGCCAGAAACGGCGCATCTGTTCGGAGCGAAGCTCGTCATTGACTTCGCGGATAAAGCTGTCGTTCTGATTTGCCATTACATTGTCCGGATATCTGGGCCTGTATCATCGTTTACGCTTGCCATCGTCCGGTCCAGAATTGGCGATGGCGTGGCGAAAATGGTGATTTCGAGAACCGGAGCGGAGCGTACTCAACGTACGTGAGCCTAGGTAAACACAGAAATTGCCATTTGCAGCCCGCCAGTGACTATTCTGGGATGGACGATGTGGCCTTCTACCCGATTTTTGCGCCGATGTAAGGGGGAGAAGGGCAAAACACCCATCTCCCCATCAAAAAGCGCGATTACATCGGCAGCGGCGAGACGCCAATCAGCACTTCATGCAGCTTGAGGAGGATAGCGACGTAAGCGACCAGACCGATGACCACGGCATAGATATCGTATTTGGCCGACACGAACGGTGCGCGCACCAGCAGGCCTGCCCGCTCCCGGCGCTTCAGCGAAATCCGCAGGATGACGCCCCAGGCCAGCAACCAGCCGAACAGCAGGATTGAGCGCAGGTCGCCATTCGACAGCAGATGCGCCAGCGCCCAGATTTTCACAGAGAGAACCATGGGATGCTTGGTTTTTGCAGCGATACGGCCAGCCGGGAGCAGGCTGGCCACCAGACAGATCATCGCGATGACCATCAGGGTCAAGGTCAGATGGGTCATGCCAGCCGGTGGAAACCAGACATTGACGATTGGCGCGATACTGTAGCCATAGGCAATAATGGCTATGCCCAGCAGAGACAGGACTGAAAACAGCGACTTCCAGCCGTTCAGGCTGAGGCGGGCCACCATGGAATCGCGAAAGCCCGGCGCAATCGTCCGGGTGAGATGCACCAATGTAAAAAACAACAGACCGAGAACAAGAATAAGCATAAAAAATCCCCGCGAATGAGAGAGCATAGAGATAGCCGCTCGGCTTCGTCTTTACCAGCCTGCATAATCTGGGGGGATAGCGATAAACTCCCAAAAATGCCGGGGACGCAGCGGCCAAATGGCAAAGAACCGAACGCGATAAGCCACAAGCTCGATCAAAGCTTCGCCGCATTTGCCCGCCAGGAAGCGGCAAATATTCACAACAAGGTTGTTCGTTTGGCACCGTTTCGCCCGCTTTTCTCCTCATCGCTTCGAACCCTGCTGGCCGCGCTCTGCATGCCGGGCATCGCCATTGCCCAGAACGCGGCTGACGCGCCGCAAAAGCCCAAGCAATTGCTGCTGATTTCCTTCGATGGTGCCGCCGATAACCGGCTGTGGGAGCGCAGCGGCGAGATCGCCAGCCGGGCCAATGCGCATTTCACCTATTTTCTGTCCTGCACCACGCTGATTGCCAGAGGCCCCGCCTCGAAAGCCTATCAAGCGCCAGGCCAAAAGCCCGGCAAGTCCAATGTCGGCTTTGCCCCTGACGAGGCCGATGCTGCGGCAAGGCTAGAGCATATCTGGGGCGCCCACCTCGCCGGTCACGACATTTCCAGCCATGCCTGCGGTCATTTCGACGGCAAGGACTGGAGCAAAGCGGACTGGCTAACCGAATTTTCGACCTTCAAAACCGTCTTGGCCGGGGCCTGGAAAAAGAATGGCGTGGCTGACAAGGAGCCGGAGGGCTGGCAGGCGTTCGTCAAGACCGGCATCAAGGGCTTTCGCGCAGCCTATCTCTCGACCAGCAAAGGCATGGCCGAGGCTGAAAAGCAGGCTGGTTTTCTCTATGACGCCAGCCTTGTCACCAAAGGTCCGCAAGAGCCCGAACAGGACGGCACTCTCACCCGTTTCGGCCTGCCGCTGATTGCGGAAGGACCGGGCAACCGCCCGATCATCGGCATGGATTACAATATGTTCGTGCGCCATTCTGCGGGCTTCGATAACCCGTCGAAAAGCGCCGAATTTGAGGAACGCACCTATCAGGCCTTCAAAACCGCCTTTGAGGCGCAATATAGTGGCGACCGCAAACCTGTACAGTTCGGCTTCCACTTCGTGTTGATGAACGGCGGCGCCTATTGGCGGGCGATGGAGCGGCTGGTCACGGATGTCTGCCACCGCGAGGATGTCGCTTGCGTCAGCTATTCGCAAGCTGTGGCGATATTGCAAAAACAGAACGGCCGGAAAAATCCGGCCGGGTCTTCGTTTTAGGGGGAAAGTCACCCCTGATCAGGAGGGCCTGATCAGTAGGGCTTATCAGCCGCAATCTCGCCATCCGTCTCTTCCCGCGCCAAATAACGCTGATCGATGTCAGGCAACGGCTGATCGTCGATGGCCGCCTCAAAGGCTTTCAGGCGCTTGTGGATGGACAGCAGTTCGATGATCGTTGTCCAAGAGGTCACAAGATATTGGAAAGAGTTGCTGACCTGGCCAAAGGCTGTGGCAATCTGCTGGTAGATACCATAGGTAATTTTACCGGCAACAATCGTTGGCACTAGCATGGTCAGCAAAAAAACCGCGTCGGCCTGAATATAAAAATAACGCGCGACGTTAAAATAGAGGTAGTGAAAATACATCCGGAAATAGTTTTTCCGAACGTTGCCAAACAACTCTTTTACCGTAAGTGGTTGGGCCCGGTCAGCGTGATCTTCTCCGTAAACGAGTTCTTTGCGATAGGCCGCTTCAACACGCTGATTGCGGAAATTCAGACCCGGCAATTTGATGCCGACAACAGCCAAGAGAACAGTACCGAAGGCCGACCAGAACAAAGCGAGCCAGAACAGTGCATGAGGAATTTCGCCAATTATCGGCAACTCACTGACATAGGATGATAGAGAAAACAGGATTGGTAGAAATACCACCAATGTCATCACGGAGTTGATGAGTGTTATTCCAAGTCCTTCAAGTGTACTGGAGAAGCGCATCGTGTCTTCCTGAACACGCTGCGAAGCACCCTCGATATGGCGCAGCTTTTCCCACTTCGACATGTAGAAATTGTTCATCGCCGTGCGCCAGCGGAAAATATAATGGCTGGTGAAGAAGTCCGTCAGGATAGAGACAAACATGCTGAGAAAGGCGATCTTCACGAAAACAATCTGAAGATCGTAAAAATTCCAGACGGTGATGCCAGGCTTCTGCGCAAGCGCATTCTGAAGCAGATCACCGAACGGACGCCTGAAGTTGTTGATAACCACCGAAATCTGCACCCCGAAATAGGTCACGCAGATAATCAGGATCGATCCCCATATCGACCAGATCTTCCAAGGATGGTCATTTTCCTTGATATGCCAGAAACCGCCGAAGATCGCCAAACACAGGGCGAAATAGCCGTAGAACCAGAGATTACTCGGCATCAGGAAATAGGTGAGATCGAACGGCTCCTGACCGTCAGCAGGTCCCGCAAACCCAAGACGATCACCCAAACCTGCCGCATAAAGATACCAGCCGAAGATACAGACAAGCGTCCATACGATCGCACTGCTAAATAACAATTTCGGCTTGGGGAAGAATGAGTGAAACACGGGGTCTCGCTTTCCTGAAGATATGGTCGTGGCCGTCTTTATAGCATCGTGCAAAAAACCGGTTCTTAACTTTCGGTCCGATGCTGTAGCGCGGCAAACTATGCCAGAAGCCGCAGTGCAGCAATGGGCGGAATACCACCTTAACGATTTGTAATCGCTGCAAAGGTCATCAGACCGTCTTTCTCCACAGGCTTGCGGCCAGAATGAGGCTGACAAGCAATACAGCGCCGGCAACGAGGCTTGGCAGCGCGAAGCTGCCGCTGATGGCGGCAAGCCAACCGGCGACCAGAGGTCCAATCGTCTGCCCGACGCCGAAAGCCGCCGTCATGATCGACAGCGCCTTGCGGGGACTGGCTGGCGCAAGGGTTCTGGCCAGGCGCAGGCCATAGGCGGTGATCGTCATGAAGGTAAAGCCGAGAAGAGCCGCTCCTACCAGCGGAGCGGCCATGCCCGGCAATCCAACCGAGGCAAAAACCCCTATGGCTGCCAGAAGCAGGGCAAGGCTGTAGGCGCCCGCCAGTCCAAGCCTGTCCAGCACTGGACGCCAGACAAACAGCGAGGCCGCCGCCATGATGCCCGCCAGAAACCACGCCAGAAATTCCGCCACCGGCCCCGCATTGGCCATGCGGGCCATGGTGACGATGAACGTGGCCGTCACCACATAGCCGAAGCCGAACAGGCCGTAGGAAGCAAACAACAAAAGAAATGGCCTGCCCCAGGAAAGCGGCGGCTCCTGCTCGGCCCTCACCTCAGTTTTGCGCACCCGTGGCAAAAGCAGGCTGACGACAAGGAAGACAACAAAGGTCAGTCCCGCCCCGGCCAGCCAGTCCAGCCGCCACCCTGCGGAGGCGGAGGTGCCAAACAGGTGCGGCCCAAATAGGTGCGGCAATGCATAGACCATCAGGGACGACGCGGCGATCCCCAGGCCCACCCCGCCAAAATGCGTGGATTGCGCATATTCTCGACCATGGACGCTGGCATGGGCACCGATATGGGCAAGCACAATCGAACTCGTGAAGATCATCGCGAAGGCACTTGCCACGCCTGACAGAAAGCGGATGACCATGAACATTCCCACATGCTGCGTCAGCGCCATGGCGGCCAGAAGCAGGCTGGTGGCCAAAAGCGAAGACAGCGCAATCAACCTTTCGCGCCCTGCCGCCCAACCCTGACCGGCCAGCACGGCTCCCAAGAGATAGCCGAGGAAATTCGCCGCCGCGATCAGGCCCGCATCGGCGGGGACGAGATGGAGATCTGTCATCATCCCCGGCAGAATGGGGGTGAAGGAAAACCGGCCAAAGCCCATGGCCGCAGCCAGCGCCAGCGCACCGGCAAGGGCGGTGAAGGGAAGATTGGCATGTCGGGAGGGCGTGATCGTCATGGCCTGCTTATCGCACCGCCGCTTTGGCCCCACAAACCAAAAATACTGATTGAGCCATCAAAGGAAATAGGGACACCCGGGTTCCCCACCATCCTAAAAAACGCTCGGTCGTGCTTCAAGCCGACAGTTTCTGATCGCTAAAGCTTGCTGAAATCGCAAAAATCGCTAGTGGAGGGAGAAAATTCCAAGGAGTGCATTATGAGCGACCTCAGCCTGCAACAAGCCATCGACAATATCTACACCTCGATCAACAATGATAACGAGGAGATCGATGTGCATATCGCCGCTCTCAAGGCCGCCATGGCCCGCGAAGGTGCGAAAGAAGCCGTGTTTGAGGCGGCAAAGCTGGCACAGCCGAATCGTCAGGGCCGCAAGATCATGCAGGCCTATTTCAAGAAAAAGGGCGTTGCTGTCAGCTTTGCGAGCTGACGCCATATCTGAATGGACGACGAAAAGTCATTGAAATGACTTTTGGTCTCACTCCACCATCGTCAAAATCAGCGGCCCATTGCGAGTTGCCACCACCGTATGCTCGAACTGCACGGTCGGCGCTTTCGGGTCGCTGTAGAGCGTCCAGGGGTCATCGCCATCCTCGGCCCATTGACCGCCCAGCGACAGGAAAGGCTCGATGGTGAAGACCTGGCCTTCCTGCATGATTCTTGTTTCATCCGGGTCGGCCCAGGTGGACAGCTCGCGCGGTTCCTCATGCAGCTCGCGGCCAATGCCGTGGCTGGCAAGGTTGGCAATCAGGGTATAGCGGTTCTTGGCGGCAAAAGCACCGATGGCCTGGCCGATACTGGCAAAGGGCGCGCCGGTCTTGACCTGGGTGACGCCGAGAAACAGCGCCCGCTTGCCGTCACGCAGCAGCTTTTCGATCTTCGGCTTGCCCGGCGGCACGATGAAGGATGAGCCGGTATCACCGAAAAACCCGTTCTTGACGCCGGAGACATCAATATTGACAAGATCGCCGCGGGCAATCACCCGGTCGCCGGGAATGCCATGGGCCACTTCCTCGTTGACACTGATGCAGGTGGCACCGGGAAACTGATAGCAGAATTCCGGGGCTGACTGCGCGCCATTGTCTTCCAGTATCTTGCGGCCAATCAGGTCTAGTTCGCGGGTGGTAATGCCCGGCTCCAGCGCCGCACCCATGGTTTTCACCGCCAGCGCGCAGAGATGGCCGATCTCCTTCAAGTGCTGGAGTTCCTCGTCGCTGGAGATGATCATTCTGGGACTTTCATGAGCGTTTGCGGATTTTGCCGCTGCTTACGCCCCCGCCCCGACCGGCGTCAAGTCATGGCCAAGCTCTTGCCGCACCAATGGCGCAACCTTGGTGCCATAAAGCTCGATACCGCGCATGATATCCTTGTGCGGCATAGGACCGATGGCCATTTGCAGCAGGAAGCGGTCGTTTTTGAACAGGGCGTGATGGGCGACGATCTTTTCGGCCACCGCCTCCGGGTCCCCGACGAACAGTGCCCCATGCGGCCCGCGCATTGCGTCATACTGGGCACGATTGCCCGGCCCCCAGCCGCGCTCCCGGCCAATCCGGTCCATGACTTCGGCCTGCGGTGCGTAGAAGATATCGGCCGCCGATTGCGTCGTGTCGTGGATGAAGCCATGCACATTGATCGAGGTTTTCAAGGCGGAAGGATCGACCCCGGCCTTCGCCCCGCTCTGCCGGTAGAGATCGACCAGCGGTGCAAAGCGGCGCGGTTCACCGCCGATGATGGCAATGGCCAGCGGCAGGCCGAGATAGCCGGCCCGCGCCACCGATTGCGGCGTACCACCGACCGCGATCCACAGCGGTAGCGGGTCCTGCAAGGGGCGCGGATAGACGCCACGACCTTGGATCGGCTTGCGGGTCTCACCTTCCCAGGTGACGATTTCGTTGTCGCGGATCTCCATCAGCAATTGCAGCTTTTCGGCAAACAAAAGATCATAATCATCAAGATCATAGCCGAACAATGGAAAGCTTTCGATGAAGGAGCCGCGCCCGGCCATCATCTCCACCCGCCCGTTCGACAGCAGATCGACGGTGGCAAATTGCTGGAACACCCGCACCGGATCATCGGAGCTGAGAACCGATACCGCACTGGTCAGGCGAATATTTTTGGTCTGCACAGCCGCCGCCGCCAGAATGGTCGCAGGCGATGACGCCATGTAATCGGGCCGGTGGTGTTCGCCAAGGCCGAAGACATCCAGCCCCACTTCGTCCGCCAGCCGGATTTCCTCCAGCAGATTATCCACCCGCCGCTTGGCCTCCAGCCCTTTGTTGGGTGCCGCAGGGTCCACATCCGCGAAGGTGTAAAGGCCAAGTTCCATGGGTCACATCCTCAGTTGTTCGTCACGCAGATAAGTGCAAAGTCCGACCTTGGCAAACCCTGGGACGAAAACGCAGCGTTCAACGAATGTGAATCAAAATCTGAAGAGCGATGTTTTAACTCTTAAAATCAAGGATATATAAGGCGCGCTGGATTCAGCTTAAGAGAGACATCAAACCGCCGTCAGCGTCCGCCTGACCGCATCCCGCCAGCCTCTGAGCTTTTCCGTGCGAGTCTCGGCATCCATGACCGGCTCAAACCGATGGTCGCGCGCCCAGGCGCGGGCAAACGCATCCATACCGGGCCACAGACCGACACGGCTGGCCGCAAGGAAGGCAGCACCAAGTGCTGTCGTCTCAATAACAGACGGACGGTCAACCGGTGCGTCCAGCAAATCGGCCAGCCGCTGCATCGTCCAGTCCGAGGCTGCCATGCCGCCATCGACGCGCAGCACCATATCGTCCTCGCCATTTTGCCAATCCTTGTGCATGGCATCCAGGAGGTCGCGGGTCTGGTAACACACCGCTTCCAGCGCGGCGCGGGCCAGTTCCGCCGGTCCGGTATTGCGGGTCAGGCCAAACAGCGCGCCGCGTGCATCCGGGTCCCACCAAGGCGCGCCGAGACCCGTGAAGGCCGGCACCAGATAAACCGGCTGGCCGGGATCAGCTTCAGCCGCCAGCCGTCCGGTTTCTGCCGCATCACCAATCACCTTCAATCCATCGCGCAACCATTGCACGGCGGCACCGGCAATGAAGATCGAGCCTTCCAGCGCATAGGTGGTCTTGCCGTCCATCCGGTAGGCGATGGTGGTCAGCAAACGGCTTTTCGAAACCACCCGGTCGCTACCTGTATTGAGTAGCGCGAAACAGCCGGTGCCATAGGTGGATTTGACCATGCCTGGCGCAAAGCAGGCCTGTCCGATGGTGGCGGCCTGCTGGTCGCCCGCTACGCCAAGGATCGGCACCGCTGCGCCGAATATCGCCGTGTCGGTCACGCCGAAATCGGCAGCGCAATCCTTCACGTCCGGCAGCATCGCGGCGGGGATGTTCAACAGCGCCAGCAATTCCTCGTCCCAGCCATGCTCGGCAATGTTGAAAATCAGCGTGCGCGAGGCATTGGTGGCATCGGTGACGAAGCTTTTACCGCCCGTCAGCCGCCAGATCAGGTAGGTATCGACAGTGCCGAAGCACAGGCCACCTTGCTCTGCCCTGGCGCGAGCACCCTCGACATGGTCGAGCAACCAGGACAGTTTGGTGCCGGAGAAATAGGGGTCGAGCAGCAGGCCGGTCTTATTGGTAAATGTCGCTTCCAGCCCGTCGCGCTTCAGCGTTTCGCAAAACGCCGATGTGCGGCGATCCTGCCAGACGATGGCATTGTGGATCGGCTTGCCGGTGTCTTTGTCCCAGACCACAACGGTTTCCCGCTGGTTGGTAATACCGATGGCGGCGAGATCGCCTGCCGTGATCCGGGCGCGGGCCAACGCGTCGTGAATGGAGCTCACAACACTGTCCCAGATGGCGTCCGGTTCATGCTCCACCCAACCCGATTGCGGGAAGATCTGCGGAAATTCCTTTTGGCCGGTCCCAACGATCCGCATCGCCCCATCAAATACGATGGCACGGCTCGACGTCGTTCCCTGGTCAATCGCCAGTACAAAACCGCCCATGATACTCCTCCCAGAGTTTTCGCTTTCTTTCGCTTATCTCAAGATACGAAAGTTTTACGCCAAGTCAAAACCGAAAATGAAAAACAAACGAAGGTATAAGGGCTGTGTTTCTTCATCCCCATCCGTTGTCGGCTTTCATCTCTCTGTGATGACACAGGACAATTGCATAGGACAGGGGTTTGGGCATAGGTTTAACCTTGCTGCGACGCAACCGCCCGCTTCGCCAAAAGAATTCATCGCACAGGGAGTTACGCCATGACCAGGACTGTCGTTATCACCGGTTCCACCAGCGGCATCGGGCTTGGCATTGCCCGCGCCTTTGCGGCTGAAGGCGCCAATGTGCTGATCAACGGTTTCGGCCCGCTTGGTGAAATCGAATCGATCCGCAAGGAATTGGAAGCGGGCGGCGGCAAGGCGCTCTACCACCCCGCCGACATGACCAAGCCCAAGGAAATCGCCGAACTGGTGGAAACCGCCATCGCCGAATTCGGCGGCATCGATGTTCTCGTCAACAATGCCGGCATTCAGTATGTCGCTCCCGTCGAGGAATTTCCCATCGACAAATGGGACCAGATCATCGCCATCAACATGTCCAGCGCCTTCCACACCATGCGCGCCGCCATCCCGGCGATGAAGGTGAAAAAATATGGGCGGATCATCAATATCGCCTCGGCCCATGGCCTTGTCGCCTCGCCGTTCAAATCCGCCTATGTCACCGCCAAGCACGGCATTCTCGGCATGACCAAGTCGGTGGCGCTGGAAGTGGCGCAAAGCGGCATTACCGTCAACGCCATCTGCCCCGGCTATGTGCTGACGCCGCTGGTGGAAAAGCAGATTCCCGACACCGCCAAGGCACGCGGCATTGCCGAAAGCGAGGTCAAGGATGTGATGCTGCATCTCCAGGCCACCAAGGAATTCGTCACCGTCGAGGACATTGCCGCCATGACACTCTATCTTGCCAGCGATGCGGCAAAGCAGATCACCGGCACCAGCCTATCCATCGACGGCGGCTGGACGGCGCAGTAATCTTTCCAACGCATCGCTCAAAGGGCCATCATGACCAACCGCATCCGCTTTCTGCTCAACGACCAGCCCGTGACGCTTGATAGCGCCGACCCAACCGGCACGCTGCTGGACTATCTGCGTCTGGCAAAGCGGCTGACTGGGAGCAAGGAAGGCTGCGCGGAAGGCGATTGCGGGGCCTGTACGGTATTGGTCGGTCGGCTGGTGAAGGGCGTGTTGCGCTATGAGGCGGTCAATGCCTGCATCCGTTTCATCGGCTCGCTCAACGCCACCCATGTGGTGACGGTCGAGCATCTGGCCGCCAAGGATGGCACCTTGCATCCGGTGCAGCAGGCCATGGTGGATTGCCATGGCTCGCAATGCGGTTTCTGCACCCCTGGCTTCGTCATGTCGCTCTACGGCCTATGGCTGACCAGCGAAGCGCCCAGTCGGGCCGAAATCGAGCGGGCCTTGCAAGGCAATCTCTGTCGTTGCACCGGCTATGAGCCCATCGTCAAAGCCGCCGAACAGATGGGCCGGACAAGGCCCTCAGCGCTGTTCGATCCGCTGGCACGGGAACGGGAGCAGATCATCGCCACGCTGGACGCCATGACCAGCACCGATACCATTACCCTTGAAGGAGATGATGGCCGCAGCCTGATCGTCCCCAACAGCATCGAGGCGCTGGCCAATGTGCTGGCGGCCCATCCCAAGGCGACAATTGTTGCAGGCGCGACCGATGTCGGTCTATGGGTGACGAAGCAGATGCGGACGTTAAGCCCCGTGGTGTTCATCAACCATCTGGAAGCCTTGCAGACCATCACCATCGATGAGAGCGGCATCACCCTTGGTGCTGGGGTGAGCTACAGCGCCGCCTTCGACTGTCTGCGGGCGGAAATCCCCACCTTTGGCCGGTTGATCGAGCGGATCGGCGGCCAGCAGGTGCGCAATATGGGTACGATTGGCGGCAATATCGCCAATGGTTCGCCGATTGGCGATACGCCTCCTGCGCTGATCGCGCTTGGCGCGACGGTGACGTTGCACTCGGCTTCGGGAACGCGGACCTTGCTGCTGGAAGATTTCTTCATCGAATACGGCAAGCAAGATCGGCAGTCGGGCGAATTTGTCGAGCGTGTTTTCCTGCCCCGCCCCAAGGCCGGAAGCGACTTCGCCATCTACAAGATCTCAAAGCGCCGCGATGAGGATATTTCAGCGCTTTGCGGGGCCTTTTATCTCGAAAAGGATGCGAGCGACCGCGTCGCCAGCATCTGCATCGCCTTTGGCGGCATGGCCGGAACGCCAAAACGGGCGCGGGCCGTGGAGGCGGCTATTATCGGGAAAGTCTGGAGCCAAGAGAGTATCGATTCCGCCCGCGCCGCCTTTGATGCCGATTATCAGCCGCTCTCCGACTGGCGGGCCAGCGCCGATTACCGGCAATTGACGGCGAAAAACCTGCTGACGCGGTTCTTTTTGGAAACATCCGGCGAGAGACAAGAACTGGAACGCTTTGCGATGGAGAGGGTTTGACAGGTATGAACATCTGGCAATTGGCTTCGCCCCCCTCATCCGGCTGCCGCCACCTTCTCCCCGCTGGGGAGAAGAAGCAGGCTGCAAGTGTCTCGTTCGTATGGCAACCGTTTGGAATACGGCATTTCACTTGGAGCAAGGCATCACCACTCGTCTCTTCTCCCCTGCGGGGAGAAGGTCCCGGCAGGGGGATGAGGGGGGCGAAGCCATATTATGTTGCCGTTGATGCAAGGAGCCAACCCCATGGATAAGGCCCTTTTCACCACCGCCGCCGCCATACAAGGTCCAATGCATCAATCGCTGCGCCATGATTCAGCGCATAAGCATGTGGCTGGAAGTGCCGAATATATCGATGATATTCCCGAACCCGCTGGCCTGCTGCACGGCGCGCTCGGCATGGCGGATCGCGCCCATGCTGAAATTCTCTCCATGGATTTGTCCCGTGTCCAGACCTATCCCGGCGTCGTCGCAGTGCTGACCGCCAGCGACATTCCCGGCATCAACGACGTCTCCTCCGGTGGGCGGCATGACGAACCACTGATCGCCACCGACCGAGTGGAGTTTCACGGCCAGACCGTTTTTGCGGTGATTGCCGAGACCCGCGACGCAGCCCGCAAGGCGGCAAGGCTGGCCAAAATCGAATACCGCGACCTGCCCTTCTGGACCGATATCGATGCCGCACTGGAAAACGGCGCGCCGCTCGTCACCCCGGGCATGGTGCTGAAACGCGGCACGCCGGAAACCGAATTGGACAAGGCCGAGCACCGGCTGCAAGGTTCGATGCGGATCGGCGGACAGGAGCATTTCTATCTGGAAAGCCATATCGCGCTCGCCATTCCCGGCGAAGACGACGATGTCACCGTCTGGTCATCGACCCAGCACCCGTCGGAAATCCAGCATATCGTCGGCCATGTGCTGGATATTTCCTCGCATGCGATCACCGTCAATGTGCGGCGCATGGGCGGCGGTTTCGGCGGCAAGGAAACCCAGGGCAATCAGTTTGCGGCGCTCGCGGCCTTGGCCGCCAAGAAGCTCAACCGGGCTGTGAAGTTTCGCCCGGACCGCGACGAGGACATGAGCGTTACCGGCAAACGCCATGATTTTAAAATGGATTTCGACGTTGCCTTCGATGGCGATGGCCGTATCCATGCGATAGAAGCAAACTTCGCCGCCCGCTGCGGCTATTCCTCAGATCTTTCCGGCCCCGTCACCGACCGGGCACTGTTTCACGCCGATAGCAGCTATTTCTACCCGCATGTGAAGCTGACCTCACAACCGCTGAAAACCCATACGGTTTCCAACACCGCCTATCGCGGTTTCGGCGGACCGCAGGGCATGCTGGGGGCCGAACGGGTGATCGAGGAAATATCCTACGCCTTGGGTAAAGACCCGCTGGAGGTTCGCAAGGCCAATTTCTACGGCGAGACCGGCTCTGGCCGCGACCTAACGCCCTATCACCAGCAGGTCACCGACAATATCATCGCCCGTGTGGTCGAGGAGCTGGAAACCTCCTGCGATTATCAGGCACGGCGCGCCGCGATCATCGGCTTCAACAAGACCAGCCCGGTGATCAAAAAAGGCATTGCGCTGACCCCGATCAAGTTCGGCATTTCCTTCACCATGACCGCCTTCAACCAGGCGGGCGCGCTGGTGCATGTCTATCAGGACGGCTCCATCCATCTCAACCATGGCGGCACCGAAATGGGCCAGGGCCTTTATACCAAGGTCGCCCAGGTGATTGCCGATGGCTTCCAGGTGGATATCGACAAGGTAAAGATCACCGCCACCACGACGGGCAAGGTGCCGAATACCTCGGCCACCGCCGCCTCCTCCGGCTCGGACCTGAACGGCATGGCGGCTTATGATGCCGTGCGCCAGATCAAGGAGCGGCTGGTGGCATTTGCCGCGGAAAAATGGGGCGTGTCGCAGGCAGACGTGGTGTTCCTGCCCAATCGTGTCAGGGTTGGCGGAGAAGAGATTGCCTTCCCCGATTTCATCCGTCAGGCCTATTTCGCCCGCGTCCAGCTGTCGGCTGCCGGTTTCTACAAGACGCCGAAAATCCATTGGAACCGAGAAACCGGGCGCGGCACGCCGTTCTATTACTATGCCTATGGCGCGTCCTGCACCGAAGTGTCCATCGACACGCTGACCGGTGAATATATTGTTGACCGTACCGATATTCTCCACGATGTCGGCAAATCGCTCAATCCGGCCATCGATATCGGCCAGATCGAAGGCGGCTTCGTGCAGGGCATGGGCTGGCTGACCACGGAGGAGTTGTGGTGGGACGGCAAGGGCCGGCTGCGCACCCACGCACCCTCCACCTACAAGATCCCGCTTGCCTCCGACCGGCCGAAGATTTTCAACGTCAAGTTGGCGGACTGGGCGGAAAATACCGAACTCACCATTGGCCGTTCCAAGGCGGTTGGCGAGCCGCCCTTCATGCTGGCCAATTCGGTGCTGGAGGCAATCTCCATGGCGGTGGCAAGCGTGGCCGATTACCGCCACTGCCCGCGCCTCGATACGCCCGCCACACCAGAACGGGTATTGATGGCAGTAGAGCGTTTGAAGGAGGCACAGCGCGCGTGACCGATCTTCCCGGCGCAGTGCTTGCCGCCTTCCTATCGCACCACGCTGACTGTGTGGCAGTGACTGTCACTGAAGCCAAAGGCTCAACCCCACGCGACGCGGGTGCGCTGATGGTGGTGGCGCGCGACAGCGTATTCGGCACCATCGGCGGCGGACAGCTGGAATATCTGGCGATTGAAAAAGCCCGCGCCATGCTGGCAGCAGGCGAAGACCACGTGTTAATGACCGTGCCACTGGGTCCGGAAATCGGCCAATGCTGTGGTGGACGGGTGACGCTGACGCTTGCCCTGATGACACCGGACCGCCGGCAGGCTCTGCTGGCTGGCGAGGATCAGGCACGCCGGACCTGGCCGCAGGTCTTCATTTTTGGCGCAGGCCATGTCGGGCTGGCGCTGGCCGCCGCCTTGGCGCCGCTGCCGTTTCGCACTAGGCTGATCGATGCACGCGACGCAATCGATGGCGAGGTGCCGACCGGTATTCCGCTTGACCGCACGGCCATGCCGGAAAGCCATGTGGCGCAAATCGCCCCCGGCGGTGCTGTTGTCATCGTCACCCATGACCATGCGCTGGATTTCCTGATTGCCCGCGAAGCCTTGGCCCGCGACGATCTCGCCTATATCGGCATGATCGGCTCTGCCACCAAACGCGCCACGTTTGCCCATTGGCTGGCGCGAGAAGGCGGCGATCCGGCCAGCCTGTCGCGTCTGATCCTGCCAATCGGCGCAAGCGCCATCAAGGACAAGCGCCCGCCTGTCATCGCCGCGCTGGTCGCCGCCGAACTGGTCAACCGCCTGCTGTAAGCCAGCCTCACGCAGGGCTGATCTGCCATTCAGGTCCGGAATGGACATGAAAGAACGGACACGATGAGCGCCCTGGAAAAGCTACAGGCCCAGCGCCAGAAACTGGAACCGCTGCTGGCTATGGCGCGCCAGTATAAGCCAGCCGATCTGGCCAAATTGCCGCCAGAAGCCCGCCGCAAGGCCGAGGATCTGCAACAGATGGCCTGCAAGGCCGCACGCGATCTGGCCGAAATTTCGATCCATCTTCATGACCATGCCGGGGCAGCAGAGCTTCTACAAGCGGTCCTATTGATCCACGCCGACCCATCCGCCCATAGCCGGCTTGCCGATCTGACCCAGATCAACGGGCGCTGGCCGGACGCAATCGCCCATTATCAGGCCGCGATAGCAGCAGGCGGCCCGAATGCCACGCTCTACAGCGCCCTTGCCCATTGCTTCAAACAGGCGGGCCGCCATCTGGAGGCCAATGAGGCCTACGATCTAACCCTCAACCACGACCCGAACCATTTGGTCGCGCTGAGTGACAAAAGTTTCCGCAGCCTGATTGCTGGCGATTTCAAGCAGGGTCTGGCGCTGGCGGAACGGGCGGTGAGCGCTCATCCCGGTGATCTCACGGCGCATTTTTACCTGGGACAGGCGTTGCAGGGCGTCGGGAGGATGGATGAGGCAAAAGCCGCCTATCGCAAGGTACTGAACCTCGATCCCACCCATGTCGATAGCTATCTGCTGCTGGGCATGTTGAGCCGCGCCCGACCGGATGATCCAGATATCGCCGCCATGCAGGCCCTGCATGCAACGCTGGCAGAGGAACCTGCCCGACGGCTGAAAGTCGGCTTTGCGCTTTACAAGGCGCTGAACGATGTCAGCCGATACGACGACGCCTTCAGCTATCTCGAAGACGCCAACCGTGAACGGCGGCGGCAATTCACGGCCTATACCATCGATCAGGATCTTGACCTGATGCAGGCATTGGAAGCTCGGTTCACCCCCGACTTCATCCGCTCAACGCAAGACAGCATCACCAAGGGGGGATATGTCCAACCAGACCGGCCGATCTTCGTGGTTGGCCTGCCCCGCTCCGGCACCAGCCTGACGGAGCAGATCCTTGCCAGCCACGCAGATGTCTACGGTGCCGGTGAGCTGGAAACGCTGAGCTATGCGATTACCGACGCCTTCTTCGAGCCAGACCGCCAGACATTGCGCGGCCTCGATAGCGTGACGCCCAAAGCCCTGGCCGATGCGGCCCGGCGCTATATCGTCCCGGTCCGGGAAAAGGCTGGAGACGCCCATGTCGTTGATAAGATGCCGGTTAATTTCCTCTGGGTCGGCTTTATCAAACTGATGTTTCCTGACGCAAGAATCGTCATCATGAAGCGCGATCCGCTGGCCAGCGGCTTTGCGCTTTATTCCAGCTATTTTCCCAGCGACGGCATGCAATATAGCTACGATCAGGCCGAGACCGCCCGCTATATCGCCGCCCAGCGGCGGCTCTGCGCCCATTGGCAAACGCTATTTCCTGATGATGTACTGGAGCTTGGCTATGAGCAGCTAACGCTCGACCAGGAAGCCGAAACCCGCCGTCTGCTTGCCTTTTGCGGTCTGCCCTGGGACGCAAACTGCCTCGACTTCCATAAGGCTGAACGAGCGGTGATGACACTCAGCAGCGCCCAGGTCCGCCAGGGCCTCTATAGCGGCGTCGATAAAAAGACCGCCCATTACCGCCATAGGCTAGGCGAGATGATCGCGGGGTTGACTCAGGCAGGATTGATCAACGAAGAGCGCCTTGCAGCAAATGCCTGAGCCTGCTGGCGGGCAACCAGACGCCATCGGCAACCTGCTCCGGCACCCTATCGTCAAGGCCGACATCCCGCCTCAGATCCTCTGGCAAATCTTGGCTTCGACGATGGTGTTTCGGACCAGAAAGACCGCTCATCATCGTGCTAAAAAGCCTCGCAACGAGGCATGACAATGCTTTCGCAGATGGCATAATGCTCCGCGCTCCCTAAAATCTATTGATGTATGAGACCGGGCGGGAAGAGGCATAAATTCAGCAGCCACACCCGGCTTGATATGTGAATATTGGCGGCAATTGCCTCAACAATCCAATCGGATTACGATGCTCATCCATAAAGAGAGCTTATCCGATGAAATTGTCGAAACAGTTTCCCGTCAATGCGCTGCGGGTGTTCGAGGCCGTCGCCCGCCACAATGGCTTTACCCGCGCCGCTGAAGAGCTAGGCATGACGCAGACGGCGGTGAGCTACCAGATCAAGTTGCTGGAGGATAATCTCGGTGCGCTACTGTTTCTGCGGACATCAAGGCAGATTAGCCTGACCGAGGCCGGGGAGCGGCTGCTGCCGAAAACGCGGGAAGGCTTTGAGTTGCTGCGCGAGGCCGTGGCACTGGCACGGCATGAGGCAAGCGAAGTTCTGGAAATCCATTCCACGCCGACCTTCGCCTCCCACTGGCTGGCGCGCCATCTCGGCAGCTTTCAACTCCTGCATCCGGGTATTGCCGTGCGGTTGCTGCGAAGCGATGGGAAGCAGCGGGATTTTGCCCGTGACGGTGGCGATGTCGGCATTCATATCGGCAAGGAGCCGGTGCCCGGATTGATCTGTCATCCGATTTTGAAGCTGGATTATGCGCCCATGCTCAGTCCGGCGCTGGCCGACAGCATTGGCGGCATCCGCGAACCCGCAGATCTACTCAAACTGCCGCGCGTGAGCAGTTGCGAGGATTGGTGGGCGGACTGGTTTCACAGCGCTGGCATTGCCTCTCCCCTGCCAGCCTCTATCGGCCTCGACGCGCAGGGCGCCCTCGACCTTCAAGCCGGTGCGGCTATGGCCGGACATGGCGTCGCCATTCTCAGCCCCTTCTATGTCGAGGAAGAACTCGCATCCGGCCGCCTAATCCAGCCCTTCGACCTGCTGCTGGGTGATGACCAGATCTATTGGCTGGTTTACCCGGCATCGCGCCGGACCATGCCGAAGGTCAAAGCCTTTCACCAATGGCTGATTGCAAGCCTGCCGCCCTTCGAACGGAACGGTGTCCATACGTCCTGATCCCCGCCCAATCTGCCTAAAACATACGCATGCACATATTTTTGCACATCTGCGAAAATGTGCCCTTCCCTTGGCCGCCAGTATTTTGCAATGTTTCTGGTCGGGAGAGTCAAAGAGGTCAACCATGTATGAATTCGCCATCGCCTGGGAATGGCTGGCTTTTGCGGTCCGCTGGCTGCATGTCGTCACCGCCATCGCCTGGATCGGTTCTTCCTTCTATTTCATCGCGCTGGATCTGGGGCTCGTCAAACGCCCAGGCATGCCGGAAGGTGTCTATGGCGAGGAATGGCAGGTGCATGGCGGCGGCTTTTACCATGTGCAGAAATATCTGGTGGCACCTGCCTCGATGCCGCAGCATCTGACCTGGTTCAAATGGGAAAGCTACGCCACATGGCTCTCCGGCTTTGCCATGCTCTGCGTGGTCTATTACGGCGGGGCCGATCTGTTTTTGATCGACCGTAGCGTGCTCGACCTTACCCAACCGCAGGCCATCGGCCTGTCGATGGCTTCGCTTGCCATCGGCTGGATCTGCTACGACCTGCTGTGCAAATCCCCGATCGGCAAGAATACCTGGGGGCTGATGGTCCTGCTCTATATCCTGCTGGTCGCGATGGCCTGGGGCTATACGCAGGTGTTTACCGGGCGTGCCGCCTTCCTGCATCTGGGCGCGTTTACCGCGACGATCATGACCGCCAATGTGTTCTTCATCATCATGCCCAACCAGCGCGTCGTGGTGGCCGACCTGATTGCGGGGCGTAAACCCGACCCGAAATACGGCATGATTGCCAAGCAGCGCTCGCTGCACAACAACTACCTGACGCTTCCCGTCGTGTTTTTCATGCTGTCCAACCATTATCCGCTGGCCTTCGCCACCGCCTATAATTGGATTATCGCCGCGCTTGTGTTCCTGATGGGCGTCACCATCCGCCACTGGTTCAACACCACCCATGCCCGCAAAGGCCGCCCGATCTGGACCTGGATGCTGACCACGGTGATTTTCATCATCATCATGTGGCTTTCCACCGTGCAGAAACCTGATACTGGCGAGCATGCCGCCCTGTCTCCCATGCAGCAGCAATTCATGGCGGATGCACATTTTGGCAGCGCCCGCGATATCGTCCAGGCGCGCTGTTCCATGTGCCATGCGGCGGAGCCAGTCTGGGACGGGCTGACATTTGCGCCCAAGAACGTCAAATTCGAAACCGATGCCGAGATTGCGGCGCATGCCCGGGAGATCTATATCCAGGCCGGACGAAGCCACGCCATGCCGCCCGGCAATGTTTCGGAGGTCACGCCTCAGGAACGCGCCCTGTTGGTTGCCTGGTATGAAAGTGCTGTGAAAGGCAAAAGCCCGTAATGACAAAGACCCTGATCCGTGGACGCCTGCTCTCCTTCCGCAGCCAGCCCCGCGACATCACCGATACCGCCAGCTACATCTATGAAAGCGATGGCGCAGTCTTGGTGGAAAACGGCCTGATCCTCGCATCCGGTGCCTATGACAGTGTCAAGGCAGAGGCCGACGCGCAGACCGTGGAGATTGACCATCGCCCGCATCTGATTCTGCCCGGATTTATCGACTGCCATGTGCATTTTCCGCAAATGCAGGTGATCGGCTCCTATGCCGCCAATCTGCTGGAATGGCTGAACACCTATACCTTCCCGGAGGAGTGCCGCTTCGTTGAAACCGCCCACGCGGCGCGGATCGCCACCCATTTCTTCGATGAATTCCTGCGCCAAGGCACGACGACGGCGGTGGCCTATTGCTCGGTCCACAAGACCTCGGCGGATGCCTTCTTTGCCGAGAGCGCCCGGCGCGGCACACGGATGATCGCCGGCAAGGTGATGATGGACCGCAATGCGCCGCAGGGCCTGCTGGACACGCCGCAAAGCGGCTATGACGAGACCAAGGAGCTGATCGAAAGCTGGCAAGGACGCGGACGCAACCTCGTCGCCATCACCCCGCGCTTTGCTATCACCTCGACGCCCGAGCAGATGGAGCGGACCCAGGCGCTGGCCCATGAATTCCCTGATCTCCATATCCAGACGCATCTCTCTGAGAACCGCGAGGAAATTGACTTCACCGCCAGTCTTTACCCTGAGTCAACCGACTATACGGATATCTACGCCCGCTACGGCCTGCTTGGGCGTAAAACTCTGTTCGGTCACGCGATCCACCTTTCGGAGCGTGAAGCCGATGCTCTCGCAGAGTCAGGTTCGGTCGCAGTGCATTGCCCAACGTCAAACCTGTTCCTCGGCTCCGGCCTGTTTCCGCTGAAAGCCATCCAGCGGCGGAACAAGCCGGTGCGCGTTGCCCTTGCCACCGATATCGGCGGCGGCACCAGCTATTCGATGCTGCGCACCCTTGATGAGGCCTACAAGATCCAGCAATTGCTGGGCGAACGGCTGAACCCGCTCGACAGTTTCTACCATATGACGCTGGGCAATGCTGAGGCCCTGTCACTCTCCGACAGGATCGGCACGCTAGAACCCGGCACCGAGGCCGATCTGGTGGTGCTGAACGCCCATGCCACCCCGGCCATGGCACTGAAAATGGAAGCTGTAACCTCGCTGACCGAGGAACTGTTCCTGATGCAGACGCTCGGCGACGACCGGGTGGTGGTGGAAACCTATGTGGCGGGCGCGGCTTCGAAGCCGCGGATTTAACAATACAGCAGACTGCTGACAAACCCTGTATTTATCCTCGACGTCATGCTCGGCCTCGTGCCGAGCATCTAAGCACGTTAATTTAACCAACAACGTCAATGGTTTATTCAGCGACAGCAGATTCTCGGGACAAGCCCGAGGATGACGAAATGCCGAGATCGGGGTTTGTCAATCAACTGGCAGATTTAACAATCCATTGATTTTTTCGCCCTCTGAAAGCTGACTGAAAGCTAGCACTGCTACAAACGCTCCACCATCCCGTGGAGGAGACGCGCCGGGGAGCGCGCCACGGAGATTGACCCAGAGGAGGATAATATCCATGCGTTCCACACGCCAATTGTTCCGCGCCATTTCGCTTTGCGCTGTCGCTGCTGCCAGCCTGACGGCCAGCACCGCGTTGTCGCAGGCTGCCGAAAAGATCACCATTATGGTCGGCGGTTTTGAAAAGCAGATCTATCTGCCCGCCAAACTGACCGAGAGCCTTGGCTATTTCAAGGAAGAAGGCCTTGATGTCGAGCTGCTGAACGAAGCGGCTGGCGTCGATGCCGAAAACCAGCTTCTGGCTGGCGCCGTGCACGGCGTGGTCGGTTTCTATGACCATTGCGTCGATCTGCAAGCCAAGGGCAAGTTCGTCGAATCGGTCGTACAGTTCAGCCAGGCGCCGGGCGAAGTCGAGCTGGTCTCGACCAAGAACCCGGAAATCAAGAGCTTTGCCGATTTCAAGGGCAAGACGCTGGGTGTGACCGGGCTTGGCTCCTCCACCAATTTCCTCACCCTTTACATGGCCTCCAAGGCAGGCTTGAAGCCGGGCGAGATCGTTACTATTCCGGTCGGCGCGGGCGGCACGTTCATTGCCGCCATGCAGCAGGCCAGCATCCAGGGCGGCATGACCACCGAGCCGACGATTTCGCGCATGGTCAAGACCGGTGAAGCCTCGGTTCTGGTCGATCTGCGCACTGTGGACAAGACCCGCGAAGCACTGGGCGGCACCTATCCGGCCGCCTCTCTCTATATGGAAACCGCCTGGGTCAAGGAGCATAAGGAAGAGGTACAGAAGCTTGCCAACGCCTTCGTCAAGACGCTGAAATTCATCAACACCCATTCGGCGGCTGAAATCGCTGAAAAAATGCCGAAGGATTTCTACGTTGGCGATAAGGAGGGCTATATCAAGGCTCTAGACGCTGGCAAGGGTATGTTCACCCCCGATGGCGTGATGCCGGAAGATGGCCCGCCGACGGTTCTGGCCGTGCTCTCGGAATTTTCCAAGAACGTCAAGGGCAAGAAGATCGACCTGTCCAAGACCTATACGACCGAATTCGTCAAGAACGCCAAGTTCTGATTTTCAGGGCCGCCAGTCACTTGGCCGGGCGGCCCTTTCCTCTCCTTTAACGATCACACTCTGCGGGCCTGACGCTCGCCGGAAGGATGTCCCATGGCCAAAGATCAGAGCCGGACCCCGGCTATTGAACTCATCAATGTGACGCGCCGTTTCGTCTCCCCCACCGGCAAGACGCTGACCGCGCTGAAAGATTTCAACATGGCGGTGGAGCGCGGCGAATTCGTTGCCGTCGTCGGCCCGACCGGCTGCGGCAAATCCACCACGCTTAACCTTGTCACCGGCCTTGCAAAGCCCAGCGCTGGCGAAGTGCGGCTGATGGGCGGCCCGGTCAACGGCATCGACCCGCGCGTCGGCTTCGCCTTCCAGAAGGATGCGCTGTTTCCGTGGAAGAATGTCATCGACAATGTCATGGCTGGCCCGCTGTTTCGCGGCAAATCCAAAACCGAAGCAGAAAAGCTGGCGAAAGACTGGCTGGCCCGCGTCGGCCTTGGCAAGTTCCTGCATCACTATCCCCACCAGCTCTCAGGCGGCATGAGGAAGCGGGTGGCCTTGGCCCAAACCTTCATCAACGAGCCGGAAATCCTGCTGATGGACGAGCCCTTCTCGGCGCTAGACGTGCAGACCCGTACCGTGATGCATGAGGAATTGCTGAAGCTTTGGGCCGAGCGCAAGGCCTCGGTAATTTTCGTCACCCACGATCTGGAAGAAGCCGTGGCGCTGGCCGACAAGGTCTATGTGCTGACCGCCGGTCCGGCCACAGTGAAATCCGTCTACCCCATCGCGCTGCCGCGCCCGCGTGTTGTCTCCGAGATCCGCTACGAGCCGGAATTCGTCGAATATTGCAAGACGATCTGGGAAGACATGCGCCAGGAAGTGGAAACCAGCTACCGCCGCGCCAGCGAAGCCGCCTGAGGAGGATAGAATTATGGCAGACATTAGTATGCAAAGCCCGGCCACCCCTGCGGCCACCTTTCGCGCCGGCACATCCGACAAGGAAATAGAGGCCGCAGCGCTGAAATCCGTCAAGCGCCGCAAGCAGATCGTGCTGTTCTGGCAGATCGCCATTCTGGTAGGCGTGCTGACGCTCTGGCAGGTGGCTTCCGACCAGACCTGGATCGACCCGTTCTTCTATGCCAGCCCCTATGCGGTGGTGGAGCGGATCTATGACTGGGCCGTCAATGGCACCACGGAAGGCTCGCTCTGGTACAATCTCGGCATTACCATGGAAGAGGCGCTGATCGGCTTCTTCTCCGGCTCGATTGCCGGTGTGGTGGTCGGCATCGGCCTTGGCCGCAACAAGCTGCTGTCCGACATTTTCTCCGTCTATATCAAGGCGATCAACTCTATCCCCCGCGTGGTTCTGGCGCCAATCTTCATCATGATCATGGGCCTCGGCCTTGCCTCCAAGGTGGCGCTGGCCTTCATCATGGTGTTCTTCGTCGTATTCGCCAATGCCTTCCAGGGCGTGCGTGAAGCCGACCAGGACATGATTGCCAATGCCCGCATTCTCGGCGCCAGCGACTGGCAAGTGACCAAGGCGGTGATCGTGCCATCGGCGATGAGCTGGATCTTCGCCAGCCTGCACGTCTCCTTCGGCTTTGCGATCATCGGTGCCATCGTCGGCGAATTCGTCGGCGCCCGCTACGGCATCGGTCAGTTGATCTCGATTGCCAAAGGCACCTTCGACGCCGCCGGCATGTTCGCCGCCATCGTCCTCGTCATGATCATCACGCTGGCCGCCGAATATGTGATGACACTGGTCGAAAACCGCCTAGCCAAATGGCGCCCGCAGCAGAGCCTCGACACGCATTGAGGCGCGTTGACGGAAGGTAAATGCTCCTCCCGGCAAGCCGCTCGCAACTGATGGTGCGGGCGGCTTTTGATATTTTAATAACGCGTCATTGCGCCTCTTTGTCATGCTCGGCCCTGTGCCGGACATCTAACCACAGTGGGATATCCTGTAGAGTCAACCATGGGCGGGCGGCAGCAGACCCTTGGGACAAGCCCAAAGATGACGGAAGAGGACGCGATCTTTCACAACAGGATACACCTGCGATTGGCGCAAATCTCATTTCGACCGCATAACGCTTCTGTTTCGAGCGCCCCAGCTTTTCAAACGTAGTCCGTTCAACCGGATAAAGCCTTCGGCATCGTGGTGATCGTAGCCGCTCGATCCTTCTTCGAACGTCACCAGATCCATCGAATAGAGGGAATAGGGTGACTTGTGGGCAATGACGCGCGCCTGACCTTTGTAGAGGCTCACTGTCACCTCCCCGGCAACATAATCCTGGCTTCGGTCGATCAAGGCCTGCAACATCTCCCGTTCCGGCGCAAACCAGAAACCATTGTAAACCAGTTCGGCATACCGGGGCATGATCTCATCCTTCAAATGCGCTGCTGCCCGGTCGAGGGTAATGGACTCGATACCGCGATACGCAGCAAGCAAGATGGTACCGCCCGGCGTCTCGTAGATCCCACGGGATTTCATGCCGATGAAGCGATTTTCAACAAGATCGAGCCTGCCAATTCCATGCCGCCCACCCAAACTGTTTAATTTTGTCAGTAAGGCGGCTGGAGATAAATGCTCGCCGTTTAGAGAGATGGCATCACCCTTTTCAAAGCCGATTGTGATGATGTCGGGCACATCGGGAGCATGTAGAGGATCAACCGTCCGCTGATAGACATGAGCTGGAGCAACCACGGACGGATCTTCCAAAGCCTTGCCTTCGGTAGAGGTGTGCAGCAGGTTCGCATCGGTGGAGAAAGGCGCCTCTCCGAGCTTGTCGTGAGGGATCGTGATCTGATGCGTCTGCGCGTATTCAATCAACTGCGTGCGTGACTGGATACTCCAAATGCGCCAAGGAGCGATGACACTGATTGACGGATCAAGCGCATTGGCGGCCAGTTCGAAGCGGACCTGATCATTGCCCTTGCCAGTCGCACCATGGGCAATGGCATCGGCCCCGACGTCCTGAGCAATGCTGATAAGGTGTTTGGCGATCAAGGGTCGGGCAATCGAACTGCCCAGAAGATACTGGCCTTCGTAGAGCGCATTGGCACGCATCATCGGGAAGACGAAATCGCGAACGAATTCTTCTCGAAGATCAACAATGCGAATATCCTCAATGCCCAGCCTTTGCGCATTGAGGCGCGCCGGTTCAAGCTCTTCGCCCTGCCCAAGATCAGCGGTAAAGGTGATGATCTCGCAGCTATAGGTCACCTGCAACCACTTCAGGACCACGGACGTATCCAGGCCGCCGGAATAAGCCAGTACCAGTTTTTTGATTTCCCTTGCCATCGTTCCAGTCTCCAGATTGATAACTGAAAGAATAGGTCAATCCCCGCGCAATATGGTTGCGAAAAGGCTACAAAAATCCGATATATTGGCATATAATTTCAATATTATCCGACTGGAAGATGGAAAATGCCTCACACTTTGGACGATATAGATCGCCGCATTTTGCGGGCACTTCAAAAAAACGGACGTATTTCCAATGTCGATCTGGCCCAGCAGGTCGGGCTGTCTCCTTCTCCCTGTCTGCGGCGCGTGCGATTGCTGGAAGAGGCAGGCATTATCGACCGCTATGTTGCGGTGCTGAACCCGGCAAAGGTTGGCGCCGGGCTGACTGTGTTTGCGCGGGTGTGGTTCAAGACACAGGACGCGCAGCTCACTCTGCAATTTGCCGAGGCAATCAGGAAATTTCCAGAAGTTATCGAATGCTATCTGACGACAGGCGAATGCGACGCTATTCTGCGCATCGCCACCGCCGATCTGCATAGCTATTGGCGCTTCCAGGCCGACCACCTCACCCGAATACCAAGCGTCCTCAGCGTGAAAACGGACGTGCCGATGGAGACACTGAAACAGAGCTTCGAATTGCCATTAGGATGAGAAGGGTCGAACGCATGGCGAATGATCGCGGCTGGTTTGTTTAAGTCGCTCCACTTCACAAACCTGATAAACACCCATAATCCCTAGGTTACATGTAACGAAAGGAGACCTCATGCCGACACCCGACAATCATCGTGTGCAAAAACGGCGCGATGCCTTGCGTGCTGCGGGGTTGCGACCTGTGCAAATCTGGGTGCCGGATACGCGGCGGCCTGGTTTTATCGAGGAATGCCATCGTCAATCCATGGCGGTCGCGGCTGTCGATGGGGCTGATGGTGATGTTCTGGCTTTCATGGATGATGCTCTGGTCGATCTCGATAACGAGTATCCCGAGTGAAGCGGGGCGATCTGGTGACAGTCGCCGTGCCCGGCGACTTTGGTAAGCCACGCCCTGCCATCATCATTCAATCGGACTTTTTCTCTGAAACCGGCACCGCAACCGTGTTGCTGATCTCCTCCACGCTCGTCGATGCGCCGCTGCTGCGGGTGACCGTGCAACCGTCGCCCGCCAATGACTTGAAAAAACCGTCACAGATCATGGTGAACAAAGCGATGTCGATCAGGCGAGAGCGGCTTGGCCCCGCATTCGGTCGGTTGGATGATGACACAATGCTGTCCGTGACCCGTTCGCTGGCTGTGTTTTTCGGCTTTGGCTGAACCGCCCACCCCCTTGAACTTCACCCCGCCCTCGGCAGCCGCACCACCACCTTCAGACCACCCTCCGCAGCACTCCCCAACGTGACCTTGCCGCCTGCGCCTTCTACCACTTCGCGGACGATGGCGAGGCCGAGGCCGCTGCCTTCGGGTTGGGTGCCGATGATCCGGTAGAAGCGTTCGAAGACCTGTTCGTGTTCTGCGGGGGCGATGCCGGGGCCGCTGTCTTCGACGGTGAGTTGTACGGTGTCGGCAAGCGTCTCCACTGTCACCGTCACCACACCGGGGGAAGGCGTGTAGCGCAGGGCGTTATCGACCAGGTTGACGACCATTTCGCGTAGCATGGTGGCGTCGCCGGTGACGGGGGCCGCCCCTTCCGCCTCCAGGCCGAGATCGATGCCGCGCCGCAATGCGTCTTCGGCCTGGGCTTCCAACACCTGACGGGCGATGTCGGCCATATCGACGCGGTCGGCGCGGGGTGCGCGGCTGCCGGGTTCGGCGCGGGTCAGGGTCAGCAGCTGTTCGGCCAGCCGGGTGACTTGCCGTGTACTGCGGATCAGCGCGTGCAGCGCTTCGTCGCGCCGGGCCGGGTCGGTTTCGCGGGCGGCAAAGCTGGCCTGCGTCGAAATCAGCGTCAGCGGCGTGCGCAATTGATGGGCGGCATTGGCAACGAAGCGTTTTTGCGCTGCCATCTGGCGCTGCACGCGGTTCATATAATCATTCAGCGCCCGTACCAGCGGACGAAGCTCGGTATGGACAATTGTCTCATCAAAAGGTTCCAGCTGATCACGACGGCGGGCGCGCACCGCATCCCGCAGCCGCAAGACGGGGCCAAGCCCGCGCTGGAGCCCCAGCACCGTGACCACCCCGGCAACCAGAACCAGCAGGACCTGACCGTTAAAATTCGAAAACCATAGATGGGTGCGCATCGCCTGCTGGCTATAGCGCGTCACCGCCACGGTCACCGTAACGCCAGCGCCCTCCGTGCCTACACTGGAATCAACCCCAACCACCGGGTGGTTCAGCATCAAGGCGCGGACATTGAGATTGCGAAACACCATGTCCTCGCCCTGGCGCTCATGGGCCGGTGCTTGCAGGTCGGCATAGCCGGACACCAGATTGCCCCAGGCGGTCGTGACCCGGTAATAGACCCGGTCGCCAAAGCCGGTATCGAAGATTTCCAGTGCCGCGGGTGGAATATCCACCTCGACATTGCCGCCCTGATCAACCCGCACCGCCTCGGCAATCATTCGTGCTGAGCCGAGCAGCATATTATCCGTTACAAGATTGGCGGTGCTGCGGGCCATGACCAGCCCGAAATAGAGATTAAAGCCGATTACGCCGACCAGCGTCACCATCACCCAGGCCAGAAGCTGCGCCCTCAGGCTGTGGCGCAGCCGCAGCAAGGGCCGGACACGACCAAAATTCATGCCGCGCCCGCCCATATCACGCTCCCCATCTCACGCGGCCCGCAGCATATAGCCGAGGCCACGCAGGGTGGCGATCTGCACCGCCCCGCCTTCCAGCTTTTTGCGCACCCGGTGCACGTAAATCTCAATGGCGCTCGGATCGGTCTCGGCGTCGAAGCCAAACACGCTTTGCGACAGCGCCGCCTTGGTCACGGTGCTGCCCGCCTTCAGTATGAGATATTCCAGCACCGAATGTTCGCGTGGCGTCAGCGACAAGACCTCGCCCTTCAGGGAAAACTGCCGTGTCGCGCTATTGAGCACCAGATCAGCCACGGCAATTTCCGGGCTGGCCAGATCATGCCCGCGCCGGATCAGCGCTCGCAGCCGGGCTTCCAGCTCGGCCATTTCGAAGGGCTTGGCGAGATAGTCGTCAGCACCGGAATCCAGCCCCGCAACCCGTCCGTCCAGCGAGGCATTGGCAGTCAGAATAATCACCGGCACTTTACGGCCACTGCGGCGAATGCGCTTCAGCAGGGTCATTCCATCAATCTTCGGCAGGGACAGATCGAGGATCACGGCGGCATAATCGGCGAGGTTTAAAAAATCCTCGGCCTCCTCGCCATCATGGGCGGCATCCACGGTGTAATGCGCCTGGGTCAGCGCCTTGGCCAGCCAATCGGCCAATTCATGATTGTCTTCAACGATCAGCAATCGCATGATGGTTCATTCATCCTCTTCCCGTACCTATCATACAGCGCCGCCGATCAAAAAGGTCGCGGAAAGAGTGTTGCAACAGATTATTTTTGGCATTGATCGTCAGGCGAGCCAGCCGCTTTCCAGCCCGCTTGCCCAATCGTCCCGGCCCCTGTCCGCCGCCAGTCGGGCCATTTCGAGATGACGGTAAGGCACCTGCCGGAACGTCACCGTCCAGCCTGCCTCACCCTTTTCCAGAATGGCGTAGGAGGCGAGCGGTGTTCCGGCTTCCACCCGGTGATAAAACGGCACGTCATCATCATAGGCCGGGCAACCGACGCTACCGGGATTGACGATCAGCCGCCCATCGGTAAGCCGCACCGCACGCGGCAGATGCGAATGGGCGCAGAGGATCAGCTCCTGCCCGACGCCCTCGGCCAGTGCCTCAATTTCGGCGCGGGCTTTCAAATGCACCAGGCCTTCGGGGCTGACGCTTTCCAGCCAGTAGAGATCGTCGATTTTTGGCGTGGCATGGCAGAGAAACACCTCCTCGCGCCAGACCGTGGTGACGGGCAGGCGTTGCAGCCATTGCAAATGCCGAGGCGAAAGCTGGTCATGGGCTTGCGCATCGGAAGAATGCATCGCTGCCCTGTCCTGCTCGATCAGGTAGCGGTCATGATTGCCTCTGACGGTAACGAGATCCAGCAACAGCAGCAGATCGCCGGTGCGCCCCGCCTCCAGCGGCCCGGAAAAACAATCACCGAGATTGACCACATGGTCATAGCCAATGCCCTGAGCGGCAATATCGACCAGCACCGCTTCCAGAGCCAGACAATTGCCGTGAATATCGGCTATGGCGGCAAATCGCATCGGTCAACTCCCGCGATAGGTGGAATAGCCGTAAGGCGAAAGCAGCAGCGGAACATGATAATGCGCCTGCGGATCGGCAATGCCGAAGCGAATGGGAATGACATCCAGAAATGGCGGATCGGTCAGTTCCGCCCCTTGGCTCTTGAGATAGTCACCGGCATGAAACAGCAATTCATATTGGCCGACACGAAATTCTTCGCCCGCCAGGATCGGACCGCCATCCACCCGGCCATCGGCATTGGTGAACACGGTCTTGATCAGGTCCGCCTCCTCACCGTTCATCCGCATCAGCTGGATGCGCAGGCCGGACGCCGGGCGGCCCAGGGCGGTATCGAGAACATGGGTGGTCAGGCCGGTCATGGGCGTGGCTCCAGAATCAGGTAAGGCTGGTCGAAGAAGAACTCCTCCAGATTGTTTCCCGGACCATCGCGATCCGCAACCAGAAAATCGCTGACCTCACCGATTGCCATCAAAGGATGGTGCCAGACATTGCGGTGATAATTCACCCCCTGCTGCGGCTCGGCCAGAAATACCTGCGGCACGCCCGGACGGCCACCCTCGTCCAGCGAAACCGCCAGCAGGAACGAGCGGCCGGACAGCGGCGTAAAGCTCTGGCTGCCAAGCGGATGCCGTTCCATCATGCCAATTTCATAGGGAAAACGGCGTGGCTGACCGCGAAAGATATTGAGAACCACACGGGCGCCCTCACCCAGCACATCGGGGCTGGCCAGAGCATGAAACCGCTCGGTCGTGCCGCCATTGATCAGTCGCATCCGGGCGGGGTCGGCCTCGATAACATCGCCGAAGGGAGCGAAGGCTTCAGGGGTTAACGGGCGGATGGCAAGGGGAAGGAATGGCTGGGTCATGGCAAGATCCGCAAACGAGGTGGGCCAGCGGTATTGTCATAATGAGCATTAGAGCCCCGGACATATGCCGCTCATCTCGATAGCAGTAACCCATTGGAGCAAATCAGCAAACCTGATTTCCATATTTTATCCCGCCCCGCGATAGCGCGGGGCGGGATAATTCAATTGTCGATGCTAAAATTTGTCGGATTAGGCAAACCGCGACACACGCTCAATCTTGACCTCAGTCTGGGGCCGACGCAGGACCAGGAATTCACGCAGCAGCTCTGCCTGAACAACCGCGCTGATATGGGATGCCGGTTCGATATTCAGCATGTCGTGGTGGTTGCAGGTCATGTCGCGCAGGTAAACCCTGCCCTCCACATGCGGCAACCAGGTTTCCGCATCGTAGTTGAGGATGGTGTTCAGCGCATCGCTGCCCGCGCTTGGTTCGGCACGGAAGAAATGCACATCGGCATCGATCTTGCCCGGTGTAAAGCGCTGGGCAATTTCCAGATTGTGCAAGATGGTCGCCTTGGCACGTTCGACGAAATCCGGATCGAACTGGTGAACCTGCTCCAGCAGAACATGGTTATCCGTATCGAACATTTTCAGCACGAAATCGCCAAGCTCGGCCAGCGATGGCTTGTCGCCCGCTGCCTTTTCATCAAATCCGAGGAAGCCGAGGGCTGCCCGCGCCAGTGTCGCATCGTCCTGCAATTGGGCAGCAGGCTTGAAATGGTAGCTGTCCATCATGCCCAGGAACGCCACAGCCTGGCCTTCCGCCTGCAATTGCCGGGTCATTTCATGGGCAATCAACCCACCCAATGACCAGCCCAGCAGATGATATGGCCCCTGGGGCTGGATCTTGCGAATCCGCTGCACATAGAGCGCAGCCATATCCTCGATAGAGCGAGGCAGGGCAGTGAGATCATGCAACCCATCCGATTGCAGGGCGTAAACCGGGACATCCTCGCTCAAATGTTGTGCGAGCGAGAAGAAGCTCCAGCCCAGGCCCAGCACCGGATGGATGCAGAACAGCGGCGGGCGCTCGCCCTTGGCGCGGATGGCCAGCACCGGCTCGATCAGTGGTGAACCCGAGCTTGCCTCATCCAGATGCACGGCCAAGGCGGCAATGGTTGGCGTTTCGAACACGGCACCGAGGGGAATTTCGCCCTTCAATCGGCTGCGAACGGCGGAAATCATTCCAGCGGCAGCCAGCGAGTCACCACCCAGCACGAAGAAACTGTCGTGAATGCCGATCTGCTCCAGACCGAGGATCTCACACCACAAGGCAGCAAGCCGCTTTTCAGCATCGGTCCCTGGCAGGGCAATGCCTTCCGTCACCGTCCATTGCGGTACCGGCAGCGCGTGACGGTCGGTCTTGCCATTGGAATTCAACGGAATAGCGTCCAGCACCACATAGGCCGCCGGGATCATGTGAACGGGCAGCACCTTGCCCAGTCGCTCCGAAAGATCAGCAGCATCCAACGATACACCCTCGCCTATCGCACCCTCTCTGGGAACAACATAGGCAACCAGTCGCTTTTCGCGGCCCGGATCATCGCGCAGAATAACCACCGCTTCACGCACCTGCGGCAGGGCGGAAAGCGCCGCCTCGATTTCGCCCGGCTCCACCCGGAAGCCGCGAATCTTGATCTGGTGGTCGTTGCGACCGAGATAATCCAGCACGCCATCGCGCCGCCAGCGCACCAGATCGCCGGTCCGGTAAATCCGCTCGCCTTCGCCTGCGAAAGGATCAGCCATGAATTTTTCCGCCGTCAGGTCCGGGCGGTTCAGGTAGCCCTTCGCCACGCCCGCACCACCGATATACAGCTCCCCGATAAAGCCGGGCGGCACTGGCTGGCAATGCCGATCGAGGACATAGACGCGGGTGTTCCAGATTGGCCGGCCAATCGGCGCGCTGTCGAGATCGCTGCCCAAAAGCGGCATGTTGGTGGACCAGATCGTGGTTTCCGTCGGTCCATAGACATTCAGAACGGGATGGCCGAGCCGCGCCATTTTATGCGCGAGGTCTGCAGGAAGCGCCTCGCCACCGACAAGACTGCGCAATCCCGTCAGACCCTCATGATGATCGGCCAGCAAGGCCCGCCACAAAGACGGCGTCGCCTGCATGATGGTGATACCCGCACTGCGGATCAACCCATGCAGCACTGCCGGATCGCGCACTTCCGAGCGCAGCGCGATCACCGTGCGCGCGCCTGCCAGCAACGGTAGATAAAGCTCAAGGGCTGCAATATCGAAGGAGATCGTCGTCACGGCCAGCAAACGGTCTTCACTGTCCAGTTTCAACAGATCCTGCATCGACAACAGGAAGTTCATCAGGCCGCGATGCGGAATTTCCACACCCTTGGGCCGACCGGTCGAGCCGGATGTGAAGATGATATAGGCCGTGTCGGTCAGCGACGGCCCCTTCGGCAGATCGCGTCCCTGTCGCTCGAGGGGCTTGTCGAGGAAGATCAGATTGTCGGTGGCCTCAGGCAGGTTACCCGCCACTTCCTCTGTCGTGATAACGCAGGCTGGCTGCGCATCCTCAAGGATCATCGCCACCCGCGAGGCTGGATCAGCCGGATCGAGCGGCAGATAGGCGGCACCGCTTTTGAGCACTGCCAGCAGCGCCACAACCATGTTTTCAGACCGCGGCACAGCCACAGCCACCAGAGAACCGGGTACCGCGCCCTTTTCCATCAGATAGCCAGCCAGATGATCGGAGGCCGCATCCAGTTCGCCATAGGTCATCTGGCGTCCGCCAAAGGATAGCGCTACCGCATCCGGCGTGCGGGCTGCCTGCGCTCGGAACAATTCCGGCCAGGTCTGATCCGGCAGTTTATGGGACGTATCGTTCCAGTCGGTGAGAATTTCCTGCCGCTCCCACTTCGACAGCAGGCTGAAATCGCGCAGGGGCTGTTCAGGCGTCGCGAGGATCTCTCTCAACATGCGGGTGAACCGCGCCTCGTGATCGGCCAGCTCTTCCAGCGTATAGAGCGCCGGATTGGCATCAAAATCGATGCGCAGGTCGCCATTGTCACCACGGTCATAGGCGAAGATGGTGAAATCCGTCATCGTGCCATTCGAAAGGTTGTGCACGGTGGTTGGCTGTCCATCAAAGCGTAGATCGTAGTCGAAAGGCTCGATATTGACGCCCAGCCAGGCAATCTGCGCATCCTGGCGGACCATGCCGAGATCGCGGCGAATATCCTCATAGCGATAGCGCTGATAGCGCAGCGCCCGGCTCATCTGCTGGGAAACCTGACCGGTCAATTCGCGCCAGGACAGGTCCGGCGTGATCGAAAACCGCAGAGGAACCGCATTGGCGGTCATGCCCGGAATGCGGCGCATCGTCTGGCTGATCCGGGCCGTCACCATGGTGACCATGGTCAGCTCTTCGCAGTCGGTCGCCTTGGCGTAATAGGCCGCGACAAGGGCAATCAAGGCCTGTGGCACGCTGGCGCCAAAGCCACGGCTGATCTCAGCAAGCGCCTTGACCGTCTGGCGATCGATGACCGTCGTATGGCGCAACAGGCCACCGGATGGCTCGCCTTTCTTCTTCATCAAGGTCACCGGCTCCGGCAGACCCTTCATCTGCTCCGACCAATAGGCCTTGTCGCGCTGGAAATGCACCGAATCGCGGTAGGTGCGCTCAAGCTCCAGCAATTCCTGCGGAGAACCGCAATCATAGGGCTCAGGCTGGTTGCCCTGGGCCAGCGCCGAATAAATATCGGCCAGCCGCCGGGCCAGCAAGCCGCCAGAGAACCCGTCCATGATGATATGATGTGCCCAATGATACCAGACCCATTCTGTGGCCCCGAGCTTCAAAAGTGAAGACCCCCAGAGATTGTCATTGGCAAGGTCGAGCGGCTTAGACATCTGCTTGCGCATCCAGTCCATGGCGCTTGCGCCAGGATTGTCAGCACCGCTGAAATCGATCACGTCAAAGACGCCGCAATAGGCCGCCATGACAACCTGATGCGGCTGCCCTTCGATTTCCTTGATGCGAGACCGTGTGACAGCAACATCATCTGACAAGCGGCGCAACGCCTGGCAGAACAGTCCTGGATGAACGGGACCGTGAATTTCGATGGATTCAGCAAGGACAAAGCTCAGATCGGCGGGAGCTACCTTTTGTTTGACCCACAAGCCTGCCTGCGCAAGAGAAACCGGAAAAACCTGCTCATGTCTGCCTACAAAAGACATTGAAAAACCTCACTGAAATATCGGCCAAAACCAGAAAACAATCAAAAAGCAAGCACAATCAAACGATTACGATGCTAGGAAACGCAAAAACTGCCACTCAAAATAAAGCACATCAGCATGTCATGAATTCAACTGCTCAACACAAATTAGAAATACTTAAATACAAAGCAATAAAACCAAATTGTCGCAAAACGATACAATCACGAATAAAAAGAACACAGATTTTGCTATAAAATTCACAAACTATATACAAATCAGGCACCCAAGCCTGAAAACGTGAGACAATGAAAACAGCACACGGCACGTTTGTAAAGTGTCCGACTTGCAATAACCCGTAAAAATCAACGAAACAGAACGGGGATGGACTTTGCACTTAATGCCGAATTAATCGCCAAAAAGTAGAAAATTCAACAAATGCGCGTTTAAATTTCTATTTCTATCCAATTAAGTATACAGACCGAAGATGAAACAATTTTGACACTCTAACGGACAGATATAGTGCTTCAAAAAGAGATAAATAACACAAAATCTACATAAACAAACATAGACAGGAATTAAATGCGTTAGAATATCACTTTTTTGACATAAGATAATTATTATACGTAAAAACCCCTCATATTAAATAGTAAAACAATTTCTTTCGCCAATTTTCACAAAAGCTAATTCATGCGTTATTAGCATATATCAAATTACGATATTTTAAAATAAAAACCAAGCACGATATTCGATCGATACACGAGCAATATAGACAGGATTGATATTATTAATGCATCAACAGAGGCCAAAGCCTTAAAAATTCTAGGGTTAATCCGGGATTCCAAGACAACACTATAATCTAAAGTGGATACAGATTGAGCTAAATCTGTACTGGATCGGGGAATGATGCAGTCTTCATTTTAAAATCGCCCGACCGTATTCACTTGAGCGTTGAATACTGATTACAGCACGTAACGGCGCTTTGACCGAATAATCGAGGGTCACAGAAGACCACACCGATATTCACCTATACGAAGGCCCGAAGATGCTCCCACATCTTCCCCTTCAGGAAAAATCAAATACATCAATGGCTTGAGATATTCACACCATCTTCAAGACAAGGAACCATCGGCGCCTACAGTGTCCTGGTACACGATATCAAGAGCGCTTGCGCCCAGATCCGATGGATCAAATCTGGGCGCAAGCAGAGAGGATCAGGCGGCTTCAGACTTTGCAACCGGAACTTCTGCAATCGTCTTCAAGACCTGGGAAGCGATCTGGTAAGGGCAGCCCTGCGAGTTGGGGCGGCGATCTTCCAGGTAGCCACGATAGCCATTGTTGACGAAGGAGTGCGGAACGCGGATCGATGCACCACGGTCAGCAACGCCGTAGGAGAACTTGTTCCACGGAGCGGTTTCGTGCTTGCCGGTCAGACGCAGGTGGTTGTCGGGACCGTAAACGTCGATATGCTCTTTCCAGTTCTTGGCGAAAGCCGCCATAAGCGCTTCGAAATAGTCCTTGCCGCCCACTTCGCGCATGAACTTGGTCGAGAAGTTGCAGTGCATGCCGGAACCGTTCCAGTCGGTATCGCCAAGCGGCTTGCAATGAAACTCGACATCGACGCCGTATTTTTCACACAGACGCAGCAGCAGGTAGCGGGCCAGCCAGATTTCGTCAGCGGCCTTTTTGGAGCCCTTGCCGAAAACCTGGAATTCCCACTGACCCTTGGCCACTTCGGCATTGATGCCTTCATGGTTGATGCCAGCAGCCAGGCAAAGATCCAGATGCTCTTCGACGATTTCGCGCGCGACATCGCCGACGTTCTTGAAGCCGACGCCGGTGTAATAAGGACCCTGCGGCGCAGGATAGCCATTTTCCGGGAAGCCCAGCGGACGGCCGTCCTGATAGAGGAAATATTCCTGCTCAAAGCCGAACCATGTGCCTTCGTCTTCCAGAATGGTGGCGCGGCTGTTGGAGCTATGCGGGGTGACGCCATCGGGCATCATCACTTCGCACATGACCAGTGCACCATTAGTGCGGGCCGGGTCGGGGTAAACAGCAACAGGCTTCAGCACGCAATCCGAGCTATGGCCTTCGGCCTGCTGGGTGGAGCTGCCGTCGAAGCCCCAGAGGGGGAGCTGTTCGAGGGTCGGAAATTCAGCGAATTCCTTGATCTGCGTCTTGCCGCGCAGGTTCGGGACCGGCGTATAGCCGTCCAACCAGATATACTCGAGCTTGTACTTGGTCATTGTCGATCTCTCATAAGTCCAGCGCCTCGCATCGGGCGCACCCTGGGGGTGATTCTCCGGCGGTCCGGGAGTCGATAAATAACAAGCAGGAACCATGCCAAACCCGCAAAAACCACCTTGCGACCCGAAGAAAAAACGCCAGGCATATTCAAAACACCTTAAAAGCCACGGGTTTTTAACGGTTTTGTGTCAGATTGACCGACATGCCACCGCCTTCTCAATGCGCATTTGCAAAATAAAAGGCAGCAATGCCCGGTGGATAGCAGCGATGGCGTGAAAAAGCAGCCCAAGATGATTTATTTTTGGGCAAACTGCACTTTCTATGTGCATTTTAGCTGAAAAAATGCTATGAGATTCATCCGGGCGGAGGAGCTCGAGGAACAACGAAGGGCAGTAGCGATGACAACGGGCCTTGGTCGGGAATCGGCAAAAATCTACGAATTCCCAGTACATAATACGCAAAGACTGCGTGAAATGCGTGAGCGCACTCTCCATAAGCAGGTGATCCTCGAAAGCGGAGCCGCCAGCTGGTATCACGAGGCAGCGATCCGCGAGGCGGAAGACGCGCTCAAGCAGTGACGCTTGGGCAGTGACGTTTGGCAACACCACAATCAGCAGGATCATGCTGCATGACCCTGTTTCGGCTGCGCGCCAGAGTATGTCAGGTTCACAGTGAACCAGACATACTTCAGCTGTCTTGTTTTCGTTTGTCTTTTCGGGAAAACCGGGTTCCACTTTTCGCTGACAAACTTTAAACGCGCGGCCCACTCATTCCTGCCCGGCACTCACTCTTGACCGACACTTTCGGCTGGCAGCATTGCTTCGAGCCGAAGGAGGGCGATTTTTTCGACTTGAAGGCAGGCGGTTGAGAACTCCGTTTCGACGCTGTTGTCGATACGGGCCTCAAATGCGGCCAGAATGTCGTCTTTCGTCAGGCCCTTCACGGCGATGATGAATGGAAAGCCGAATTTTTCCATATAAGCACTATTGAGCGCTGTAAAACGTTGATGTTCAGCCTCGGACAGGCGATCGAGCCCGGCGCCAGCCTGTTCGCTGCGGCTTTCCTCTGTCAATTCACCTGCAATGGCCAATTTTCCAGCCAGATCCGGATGCGCCCGCAGCACATCGAGCCGCTCGGCTTGAGTTGCTGTGCGAAATATCGCGCTCATTCCATCATGAACGCCAAGGGCGGTCAGGGGCTCGTCAATAAAACCGGCATCGAAAGCGCGCTCGGCAATGAACGGTGAATGTTCGAATATTCCGCCGAATTGCTCAATGAAATCCTGTCGCTGCATCGGCTCACCCCTGTTTTGATCTGCAATCGATAGCCAATATGCAACGGGTTGGAAAGAGCCGGATTTTCGCAAGGCCCGCCGAATATTCGCGGTAGATGTTGAACACACCCGCCGGACACCTATCTAAGGAGCGGGCTGCCGTTCCCAACGGCTTTTTCGTGCCCTTCCCAATTACAAAACTGTTCTCTACACATTCCTCCCCATGACAAAAAAGGAGCGCCGCATGCCAATCGCAAGAGGTTATGCCGCAACCGACGCCAGCAAGCCGCTGGAACCCTTCACTTTTGAGCGTCGCGAACCCAATGATGACGACGTGGTGATTTCTATCAAATATTGTGGTGTCTGCCATTCCGACATCCACCAGGCCCGCAATGAATGGGGCAATTCCGCATTCCCCATGGTGCCCGGTCACGAAATTGCCGGTGTCGTCACCGCCGTTGGCGCAAACGTGTCGAAATTCAAGGTCGGCGATCATGTCGGCGTCGGCTGTTTCGTCGATTCCTGCGTTCATTGCCAGGAACGCGATGTGGATATCGAGCAATATCTGCCCGGCCTCGTCCAGACCTATAACGGCGTAGACCGCGACGGCAAGACGGCAACTCAGGGCGGCTATTCCGACACGATCGTCGTCAAGGAAGGCTATGTCCTGTCGATCCCGGACAATCTGCCACTCGACAAGGCTGCCCCATTGCTTTGCGCCGGTATCACGCTCTATTCGCCGCTGGCCCACTGGAAGGCTGGCCCGGGCAAGAAGGTTGCCATCGTCGGCATGGGCGGTCTCGGCCATATGGGCGTCAAGATCGGCGCGGCCATGGGCGCGGAAATCACCGTGCTCAGCCAGACCCTGTCGAAGAAAGAGGATGGCCTGCGTCTCGGCGCCAGCCATTACTATGCGACCAGCGACGCCAAGACTTTCGAGACGCTGGCCGGATCCTTCGACCTGATCATCTGCACCGTCAGCGCCGATATCGATTGGAATGCCTATCTCAACCTGCTGAAGGTCGATGGCACCATGGTTCTGCTTGGCGTGCCGGAAAAGCCGGTTCCGGTGCATGCCTTCTCGCTCATCCCCGCCCGCCGCAATCTGGCCGGCTCGATGATCGGGTCGATCAAGGAAACCCAGGATATGCTGGATTTCTGCGGCAAGCACGGCATCACCTCCGATATCGAACTGATCGACATCAAGGATATCAACACGGCCTATGAGCGGGTGTTGAAAAGCGACGTGCGTTATCGTTTCGTCATCGATATGGCGACGCTGGCCGCCTAGGCGCCCTTGTTGCAGTTTGTCTTTTCGGGAAACCAACTGGCCACTTTTCCCTGACAAACTCTAACGGCGAACAAAAACATCCCCCGGCCAAGACCGGGGGATGCACAAAACCTCGCATCAAATGAATATCAGATCAGCGAGCAGGCTTCAGTTGCAGGCGTGAAATCCCGGCTGCGACGTTCAGACCCGTTCCGGCCTCCGCGCTGAGCGGCTGCAAGCCAAAATTCTTGTTGCTACCGCCAACCAAAGCATTGGCGCCAAGGCCGACGCCCACCGATGCCCGTGCCGATGCGCCGACATAAGTACCAGCCAGAGCGCCCTGGCGCGTCGTGGTCGGATTAATGTTATAAACGATCCAGCGGATGTAGCTCTTGCCGGTAATACCGACATCCAGGCCCAGCTTGCCGATAGAACCGCTGTAGCGCTCGACTTTGCCAGAACGCTGCTGGAAATCGCAGGTCACTGTTCGGCTCGAGCCGATCAACATGCCGATGCCGCCTGCAACCTCACAAGACAATGTGCCCAAACGTTCCTTCGGCTGGGTCGCCGTCATCTGGGAGGCAGGGTGACGCGTGCTATTGTGATGGGTATTTGCTGCATTGGCGACCGAAGCCGCCCCCATCGCCGCCACCGCGACCAGAGCAAAAACTGTTCTCATCGAACATTCCTTTCCGCTGTTGCGGACCGTTTCCGGTCCCCTTTCGCAAGGTGTTAATCCACCTTGACCGAATGTGTTTCACCGGCAGCCACGCGGCGTGGCTACCGTTATTATCGTACAACGCCTGCGGGCGATGATGCTGCGCATCTTCAAACCCGTGAGACTTCGAGCATGATAATTCGTTTACTTGAAGGCATCCTTGGCCTTGCCAACGGTGGACTGAATCTTGCCAGCGGCCTTGTCCATCTTGCCTTCGGTTTCGAGCTTCTTGCTGCCCGTTACCTTGCCGACGGCTTCCTTGACGCTGCCCTTGGCTTCCTTGGCGGCACCTTCGATGCGATTCTTGTCCATAGTTTTCGTCCTTCTCTTGATTAAGGAAGACCGTTGTTGGTGTTCCGGCAGTGAAACGTGCGGCCGGAAAAATTGTTCACCAGTCATTAAAAGAAATTGAGATTGTTTGGCTCGCTATAGGCGGGTAAAATAGTACAGATCCTACCGTTGGATGCAGACACATCTGTTCGATGTACAAGTTGAGTTTGAACATAACCATAGGGAAAGCGGCGATCTCTTACAGACTATATCTTGAATGAAGAAGGAAGGATTGTGGATCAAATCCAAAACTTGAAAGCTATGATCGCGGCCACATGCAGAACACCGGATAATTCCCGGAACCAATTGCGGTTTAAGGAGGAAATTATCTATTATTTTCAAAATATTAAAAGCGTCATATGCGGCTTGCAAAATGCATGATGCCGTAAGCGCAGGACGGTTCTCCCCGCAGAAATTGCTTGAACTTGTTTTAACATTTTTGGCTTTTAAATGATTTTCCAAGTGTAAATTTCAAATTTTTATCATTTTATACGTTTAAAAGAATGCGAAATATTTTTTTAATAATTGCTCTCTTAATATAATATTGATCTACTGCAAGAGAAAACTAGACCATGAATGTCATGCATATCGCATCGAAAAATCCCGCCCAACATCTGGTTATCGCGGGTGGACTTGCAATATTTCTGGCATTGACGATCTGGTCCGAGGTTGCCAACTGGACGGCCCAGGTGTCGCGGATGAATTCTTATCTTGCGCAAACAGCAAGAGCGATTGCCCAGCATACGGACGATGTGATCGAAGTGGCCAAGCAACCTCTGGCTGGGCTGGTCTTCGAAGTGCAGGAAAACAACAGCAAAAGCGTTTTGCAGAGCCTGGACCTGGTTCGCAGGATGCGTGAGCTTATCAAGACGTCACCCTATTTGCGCAGTTTGGCCTATATCGGCCCGGATGGTCGGCTGATTGAGTCGACCTCCGATCCGTTTTCATCGGGTCTCGATCTTTCCAGCCGCAGTTATTTCAAGACCCATCAAACATCCACGGAACTGCAACCGCTTGTCGATGGACCCTATCAAAGTCCATTGGCCAAAGACTGGTTCATCACCTTGTCCCAGCGGATGAATGATGATCGGGGACAATTTGCCGGCATCATGGTGGCGACCATTGATGTCGAAAGCTTCATCCGGTTTTTCCGCAGCTTCAACATGCTGGACAACAGCGCTTTCGCGATGATGGATGGCGCCGGGCGGGTTCTGGTCCGTGCGCCCCTGGATGCGACGGCCATGGGCACCAGCATCGCCGATTCAGCTTTGTACCGAAACGCTATTTCGACAAGCAACATTGGAAATTTTCAATATACATCGCGATTTGACGGCATATTGAGAACCTCTGGCTATTATAGAAGCAGCAATACACAGATCACCGTACTTGTCGCTGTCTCCAAAAAAGCTATTCTGTGGTATTGGATAGACATCAGCAAACCCCGATGGATCTGTTTTATCGTTGCATTGATGGTCGCATGCGCGTTGGGCATCCGCTTGAGACGGCAATGGGCGTTGAAGCGCCGCGACGAGATGATTATTGCCGCACGGGAAGCGGAGTTTCGCCTGATTGCCAATGCCTCATCCGACTTGATCGAAAAACTGGATGACAACGGTATCCGCGAATATGTTTCCGCAGCCGCCAAATCTGTTCTCGGCGTGGAGGCCGATACGATTGTCGGACGCAGCGTGTTGGACGAATACGATGCCGAGGCCCGGCAATACTGGTCAGAGGCGCTCGCCAACATTGCCGCCGGTTCATCAATCGAACGGCTTGTATTCCCGAGGATTAAAAAAACCGGTGAGATCGCCTGGCTGGAAACCGTGATAACCCGGGTTCGCAGCTTCGATATCAGCAGCGGCATGGTTGCCGTAACCAGGGACGTTACAAGTCAAAGACTTTTGCAGGAAGAGCTGGATCGGCTTGCCAATACGGATGAATTGACACAGCTTTCCAACAAACGTCACTTCAACAGACAGCTGAAAAGTCTATCCGCCGAGGCACGGACAGTGGGTACGCCCCTGTCACTGCTTGTCGTCGATGTCGATAAATTCAAGCTGTTCAACGATACCTATGGTCATCTGCCGGGTGATAATTGCCTGCGGAAAATTTCGACCGAAATCGCCGCTGCAATCCGTCCCGGAACGGATCTTGCCGCGCGCTACGGTGGAGAGGAAATCGTCATCCTGCTGCCGGGAAAAACCGCAAGCCAGGCACACCAAGTGGGCGAGGAGATCCGCCAACGGATCGCCGCCCTGGAGATAATCCACCAGAAAAACCTGCCCTGGGGTCATGTGACCGTCAGCATCGGCGTTGCAGAACAATCACCTGTGCATGATGAGACAGATGAAGCTCTGTTTGTGAAAGCCGATCAATGCCTCTACACGGCCAAAAACTCCGGTCGCAATAAAGTCGTCTCTTTCGATGAGAATTTGTCAGCCGCGGCGGCCTGAGACCGTCGCGACTCATTTTGGATATCTTGGGCCTTTGATGCATGCGGGGCATTCAAGTCGAGGATGCATGGGCATCTTCCATAACTTGTTCTGTTATTGTCCCTGCTACCATTCAGGCTTGTGATGGGCGTGCCAGTGCTTGGCAATATCAAGGCGGGTCGGCGTCCAGACCTTGTCATGGGACAGCACGTAATCCAGAAAACGCTTCAGCGCCGCCGCCCGGCCCGGACGGCCAACCAGCCGGCAATGCAGACCGACGGACATCATTTTCGGCGCGCCCTCCGCGCCTTCCTGATAGAGCGTGTCGAAGGCATCCTTCAGATAGGTGAAAAACTGGTCGCCGGAATTGAAGCCCTGCGGCGTGGCAAACCGCATATCATTGGTTTCCAGCGTATAGGGAATGATCAGAAACGGTTTGCCATTCAGATCCGGCACCCAGAAAGGCAGGTCATCGGAATAATTGTCGGAGGAATAGAGAAAACCGCCCTCCTCCATCACCAGCCGCAGCGTGTTGTCGGAAGGCTTGCCCTGATACATGCCATAGGGGCGCTCCCCCGCCACCTCGGTATGCAGGCGCACCGCTTCCAGAATGTGCTGGCGTTCAATCTCCTCAGGGAAATCCTTATATTCCAGCCAGCGATAGCCGTGGCTGGCGATTTCCCACCCCGCCTCCTTCATCGCCGCCACCGCGTCCGGGTTGCGGGCCATGGCCAGCGTAACGCCATACACCGTCACCGGTATATTGAGGGCCGTAAACATCCGGAGCAGACGCCAGAAGCCAGCACGCGACCCATATTCATAGATGGATTCCATGTTCAGGTTGCGCTGGCCGGGCCATGCCGCCGCACCGACAATTTCCGACAGCAGATTTTCGGAGGCCGGGTCGCCGTCGAGAATGCAACTCTCCCCACCTTCCTCATAATTGATGACGAACTGCACCGCCACACGCGCCTCTCCCGGCCAGCGTGGATCGGGGGTACGGCGACCATAGCCGATGAGATCGCGGGGGTAAGTTTCAGTCTTCATAGCTGCTACCTTCTCGTCTTGTGACAAGAAACGGTAAGCAACCCTGCCCTTTTTGTCGAGAGGGCATGCAGCATCGTGAGATCAGGCGATCTTGCGCGCCGAGACCCGCCCCATCGGATGCAGTGAATGCACCACCAGTGGCGCACCCGGCTCACGCTCGATAAACAGCGCCAGATTGGCAAACACGACAGGGTTTTGCAGCAGCGGCGCAAAATAGTGAGCCGCCGCCTGATGCAGGCGATCGCGGTGGCTGAGCGGCAAAGGCCCGGTCAAGGGCATGTAGAAACGGTATTCGTCCAGCACATGCGGATCGCCCCAGCGGTAAAGATTGGCAAATTGCGGCGCGCTGAGCCGTTCGGGCGCCATGCGTTCAATTTCGGCATCGCTGAGTGGCGCGCGGAACCGGTCGAAATTCTGTACCACCAGCGCGGCCACCCGGTCCAGCTGGTTGGACGGATGTGTCAAAGTCAGACCGCAGAAATCACCGAGCTTCGCTACTTCCAGTCCCGGCAGCGTGAAAGGTTCGACAATGCCGGCGAAATGCATCAGTTCACGCAGCAACTGGGCTTCGCTGACCTCAGAATGTAGGGCAAACGGCGCTTTCAGGCAGCCATGGAACCCATTTCGACGCGGCAAGGCCGTATGAAAGGCAATCTCGTGCAGGCCAAGCCCTGCCAGCCCCGGATGTTCGACCGGCTCATCGGAATAGACATTGCGTCCCAGCCAGCTGGCGGCTGCAAGCGACAGCGGGTCACGCGCAGAGGGTGTATAGCAAATTGAATATCGCATGCGGGTGACCTCCGGCAGCGACGAGCGTCTGCAAAGACGCGCCAGGAACGCTGCAAATCTTATAATGACTGCATTACGGCATGCTCGACCAAACTGATCCTGTCACACGCATCCTTAAACCCGATGGATTTGTAGATTTATGCAACGCATTCAAATCGATACAACGCCTTGCCTGCATTCTGCCAAACGCATGGCGCTGTCATGCAAAACAATCGAATCGACCATGACCGACAGCCCGCATGCGCAGTCAGATAGGGGATTTGCATGACACTATGACGAAAGTGACCGAGCATCAGGTTCACTTTTTACGCGAGATCACAGGAGGGTGATGAGAAGCGACCTCGGATTACGCAAGGCTCGACGCTTGAAATATTTTTAAAAGCAATATCAAGACCGGTTTATCAACCGACCGGGTTTTCCAACGGCGGTTCCACGGCTTTATCAGCAATACGGGAGGCGATCTGCAGATGATGGGCAAGCGTAAAACCATCAGGCATATCAAGCTCTCCACCAAAAATCGGCCGTAATGCCTGCTGCGCCAGGCTATGCGCCAGCCCGAAGCTGATCTTGAAGCCGCCGGTCAGCGCAATCAACCTGGGATGATCGGGATGTGGCCCCACCATGGGATCGCGGTCTATCGACTTGGGCCGCAACCCGGCCCAGCGCTCCACCACCGCGGCGTCGCCCAGCATCGGCACCAGTCGGCGGGCCTTGGCAATCAGGGTTTCAAGCTGGTCGTCGGTGGTCAGGGGCGCATCCCAGCGGTTTTCGCTGGTGCTGCCAATCGCCACATGCCCACCTTCATGCGGCACCGCATAAATGCCGTCCAGATAGACCAGCGGCAGCGCAGGATCGACATCGGCCTTCAGCAATGCCGCCTGCCCTTTGACCGCCATGCCAAGCGGCAGCACTCCGGTCGGGCTAAACCCGTCCAGCAGTGGAAAACTCCCCACACCGGCTGAAACGATCACATGGCCGAAGGCAATCCGGTTTGCATCCGCCAAGTCTGCCCATTGCTGGACCGGATCGATGGCCCTGACTGCCACCCCCTCAATGATCCGGCAGTGCGGTGATGCGACAAGGCCCGCCTTCAGCGCCGCCGTCAAACCACGCGGCGACACCCGCGCCGCCAGCGTATCATGCACCAGACCCGCTTGCGTGACAGCCATATCCGGCCAGCCATCGCCAGCGGGGGAGTGATCGATAACCTTCCAGGCAAATTGCCGGTCACCGGTTTTCCAGGCGGTTTCGGCGTCTTTTTCATGCCGCTTGGCAATCACCCGCAAATGCGGTTTGGGCAAGGGCATCAGCCGCCCAGACCGGCGATACCCTACGCCAATGCCGGTCTCCGCCTCAAGCAACGCTGCTTCCGTTTCCAGCGCCAGCAGCGCATCGAATTGAAACTGTTTCTTGCGATCCCATTTGTCCGGCATATAGGGCATGAGTGCGCCCAGCAGCCCGCCACTGGCGCCACCCGCCACCCGACCGCCATCCACCAGAACCACATTCAGCCCAGCCAGAGTTGCAAAGCGCGCCGCCCACAGGCCCATGATGCCGCCGCCGACCACCAGCAGATCTGCCGCGAGGCTATGGGACGCGCCTTTTGGGGACAAGAGTTGACCGGAGACCGAAGCCGTCCTATCGCCTGTCTTCATGACCCACTCCACTTCCAATCCCGATCCGATGCCTGACGCCGAAACGGCGGATACCCAGCCGCTGAGCTGGCAGGACGGCGATATGCCCTATTCCACCGCCTTTGGCGACCATTTTTACTGCCAGACCGATGGACGCCTGGAATGCGGCCATGTTTTCCTTGCAGGCAATGAATTGCCGCAGCGCTGGATCGACGCATCTTCTTTCCGCATCGGCGAACTGGGTTTCGGCACCGGGCTGAACGCCATGGAAACCTGGCGTCAATGGCAGGCAACGCGCCCTCCCAGCGGGCATATGACCTTCATATCCTTTGAGCTTTATCCGATGGCGCGCGCCGATATCGACCGCGCCCTGTCGCGCTGGCCGCAAATCGATGCAGAGCGGCAAGGCTTGCTGGCACTCTGGCCGGATGATCCGCAAGGTCAAGTCCAGCTCGATCTCGACGCCCAGACCCGGCTGATCGTGGTTTGCGGCGATGCGCTGGCCTCTCTGCAAGCCTGGGCCGAACCATTCGACGCCTGGTATCTCGATGGTTTTGCCCCATCCCGCAACAGCGCCATGTGGTCGCTGGAGCTGATGACCCGGCTCTACCAGCTGACAACGCCCGGCGGCCGCTTCGCCACCTATGCCGCCGCCGGTTTCGTACGCCGCAATCTGATCGCCGCAGGTTTCACCGTTGAGCGACGCCCGGGCTTTGCCGGCAAACGAGAGATGCTATGCGGGACGAAGACGGAGCCGTCGTGATGTCGGATACGCTGTCATCGGCGGGATCGGCCCCACGGTTACAGTGCCGTCAGCCTCGCACCGAGGTCCTCTGCCAGGGTCTGTGGCTGCGTCTGCGCTGCGGCGCCCCCTAACCAATAGGCAATGCAGTCCTGCAGACGATCGGGACTGACAGGCTTGAGGACGAGATCATCAAGACCGGCTTTATGGCAGGCCGCCTTGTCATAGGTGGAAAGATCGCCCGCAAGACCGATCAGCACGGTCGGCGCGGCCTGTGGCCGCTGGCTTTCCTCGGCGCGGATCTGCCTGACCATATCGAGCACCCGCGCCCGATCTTCAACGAGATCGATCAGCATCATGCCCGGCTGCCATTGGCGCCAGAGGTCAAGTGCCTCGCTTTCGCCCTCCACGCAGGCATGGCCAACCCCCAGCACCTGCAAGGCCTGATGGAAAAAATGACGCTCCGCTTCACCAGCATCCAGCACCAGCAGATCGATCTGCTCTTGCCGCATCACGCTCGACGGCATCAGATCCGCTTGCTCTGCGTCCGAGATCAGAGGCGCCTCGGCCTCCGGTTCTGCCCTGGGTGATGAGACAGCGCCGCGCCGCGCGCCGCGCAACACGTCGATCACAACATTGCGCAGCAGGTTTTCACCCACAGGCTTGGTAAGCTGCGCCTGAATATTCAGTCCATCGGCCATTCTGTCGAGATTGAAGGGGGCATCCGCCGCCAACAGGATGATCGACAGCGGATCGAACCTTTGATCACCTCGGATCTTACGGACCAGATCCAGCCCGCCGCCACTACGCCGGCAGCAATCGATCACAACCACCTCAATCGGGCTTCTCTGGCTCTCTGCCTGTTCCAGCACAGCCAGCGCCAGCGCCGGATCGTTAACCGCCACGCCATCGAAGCCCCAACGGCAAAGCTGGTCATTGAGAATGCCGCAGCTGATATCATTGCTTTCGAAACCCAGAACCCGGGCGCCGCGCAGCTGAAAGCCGGCAAGGCTCGGCAGTTTTTCAGCCGCCATTGCAAAGGGCAGATTGACCGTCACGGTGGCACCTCGACCGGGCGCGCTTTCCACCCCGATCGTCCCGCCGAACAGATGAACAAGCCCACCGGCGATCGAAAACCCCAGACCCGCCCCATCCCGGTGATGCAAAGCCCCGTCATTCATTTGGGAAAACTTGGTAAAGGCCATCAGGCATTGCTCCGGCGTCATGCCGTGGCCGGTATCCTCGATCCGCAGGACCAGCCATGCACGGGCGCGGTCACTCTCCTCGGCATTCGTTTCCGAAATAGGATCTCCGTGGCTTTGGAGCGTGACGTCCAGGTCCGGCTCTTCCTGGCGCAAACCGAGATCGACCAGCACATGACCTCTGTCGGTGGCCCGGATTGCCTCCCCCAAAAGATTGGTGAGAATCTGGCGGAACCGACCCGCATCGCCCGCCAGCATATGGGTCAGCGCGCCCTGACCGCGCACCAGAATGTCCACATCCTTTTCCGCGGCACGCCCGGCCATCAAGGTCACCACATCCTCCACCGCCGCCAGCGGATCGAAAGGGGCCGACCGCAAGGACAGGCTACCATCATCGATCTTCGAGAAATCGATGATGTCATTGATGATGGTCAGCAGCGAGCGCCCGGATTTGACGATCACATCGACAAAGGTCTTTTGCCGGGCATCGAGATTGGAAGACAGCAGCAATTCCGTCATGCCCAGCACGCCGCTCATCGGCGTGCGGATTTCATGGCTCATATTGGCCAGGAACCGCGATTTGGCTTTGTCGGCCGCTTCGGCCTGCGCCGCAAGCGTGGTCAGTTCCACCTCACGCTGCTTTGCCTCGCTGGCATCGCTGATCACGAACAGCCAGCGGTCCTCGGCGCTGACAATCGCCTCGATACTGCGCCAGGCGCCATCGCGCCGTTGCACCACGACGCTGGCAGAGGTGTCAACGGACAACCTTGATCGCATCCGGTCAAGAAACGCCGTTGGATTGTCGCCGAAATCGCCTCGCTCGGCGCAGTAATCGAAAAGCTGGCGCCAATCCGCCCCTGTGCGCACCAGATGCGGCGACACGTTCAATATTTCCGCCAATTTATCGTTGCGGTAAAGGATACGGTCCGTCTGGATGACACAGAGCCCCTGGGCCATGTGTTGGGTGGCCTCCTCCAACAGTTTGCCGACATCCTGCAGCCGGGCACGGGCCTCGTCTATCTCACGCTCGCGCAACCGCTGCTCGGTATAGTCAGAGAAAGTCAGCATGATCTGGCCATCGTCCAGCGGCGATGCCGTCACCACGATATGCCGGCGATCCGAAAGCGTCACCTCGGTTTGCCGCGCCGCCGTCAACGTCCGCAATTCAAGACTATAGGCGGCGATCCGGCTTTCAGGGCCGATGCTATCAGGATTGGGGCTATCAGGGGTGGGGCTGGCGTCATCGCCAGTCTTGAGTGGCCAGCCATTGGCATGGGCATGGCGCAGATAATCCGCGAAACTTGTGCCCGTCATGGCCTGGTCCTCAGGCCAATTCACCATATTGCGCGCCATGAGGTTGGAAAAACTTAAACTCTGATCCGCATCGAGGATGATTACTCCGACCGGCATGGTGCGCAGGATGGCCTCTATATCGTCGTAGAGCTTTTCGGCATGCGCCTTGGCTTCGCGCAATTGTCGTTCGCCGATCTTCAGCAGCGAAACATCCGCCAAAGTCCCGACGATATAAGGCGCGCCATCCTTGGTCTCGATCCGCTTCAGGCTGGTCAGCAAGGGCACGGTGTCGCCATTGGGCATGATGATCAGCTGTTCGCGCTCCGTCGCGCATCCAGTTTCCAGGACCTCGATATTCTCCTGGCGCAGGGCCTCGCCTTCGGCAGGAAACATCTCGTCTTCCCGCAAGCCATAAAAGCGGGTCCGGTCGCCACCCAGCATTTGTTCATAAGCGGCATTGGCAAACACCAGTCGCCGGTCGCCATCGCGCAGAAAAACCGGCTCCGGTACATTTTCCAACGCTGCACGGTAAAGAGTGCTTTCGCGCTCATAGGTCTGCGCCTCGGTAACATCGGTATAAAGCAGCAGAAACTGACCGTTTTCCAATCGGTTGCCCCGGGCCGAAATCACCCGGCCGTTCGGCATGGCGATCTGGCATGGCTCTGGTTCGTCTATCGACGCGGCAAGCAATTGGCCGGATATATCCTCATCACTCCCATCCCGCCCCGCACGTCCGATAACGTCGAGAACCGCCTGAAAATTCATGCCGAACTTCAGTTCGACCGTTGTCTCACCCAACATCCTGGAAAAACTGGTATTGAAATAGACAATATCGAGCTGCGGATCGAGAAGCAGCACACCAAGCGGAATGAGATCGAGAAGCATCGCATAATCGGCTGGCAGGCAGGCACCAGGCGCCCCATTTCCAATACCAGCGCTCCTAACTTGAGACGCGGCATCTCTGGAGATTTCAGCCATGGCAGAAGGCATCTGGGCGCCTGACAGCGGCGGCTCTTTCTTCCAGCCCCGGCTCTTGATCCGGCCAGGCCGCTCGCGAAACACCCCGAACACATAGGGCATCTCGTCTTCGGTGATGAAGCGCTCGATCTGCACCCGGCAATGCTGGCGACCGCTATGATCGAAACACAGGGCCAAATGTTCTTCCGCAAACACAAGCGCCCGGCGCTCGACATCCTCCCAGGCCAGATCTTCCGGACGGTCCGTCAGTTCCCCTGCCCTGCGTCCGAGAAGGTCTTCGAGATCCGCTCCAAAAAATGCGACAAAGGCGGGATTGACGGCAACGAAACGAAGCTCGCTATCCTTGATGAAAGCGGGCACATCAAGCCTGGCGATTTTCTCGCACGCTATGGTGAGCAATCCGCCTTCTATCGGCAATGGTATCCCCTTTGTTGCCCGAGCCGCCTGCATCACGGATGAACCTCTCTGTGCCCTTTTCCGCCGTGGAAACAACCCTATCACCAGGCAAAACACAAAACAAAGCGCCTGACTGAAAAAATCCTGTCAATCTCCTGTTTCACAAAGCTTTTTACCGGCAGGGGCAGCACCGTGCGCAAGGCAGGACCGAGCGCCCAGTCTTTGTGGCGGAGACGCGGCACACCAACCGGAAATCTTATAAAATATCTTTTAAGTTTAATATCTTATGGCATTTACTCTTATGGCGTTGATCGTTTTAAATGACGATAATTTAATCTTGGCTCCACAATTCCATCATCAATATGCCCGTTTTCAGGATCATCTTCATACCATTCTCCTCGGAGAAAAAGTTCTGAAAGGATCAAGCCATGTCCGTATTTCGCATGAGTATGTCTGCGGGCCTTGTCGCCACTCTCGTAGGTGCATCGCTGATGGCGACGGCACCTGCCGCAAAGGCCGACGACCGTTTCTGGGGTGGCGTCGCAGCCGGTGCCGTCGGTGGCATCGTCGGTAGCGCCATCGTCAACGGAATAGATGGGGGGCCGCGCTATTACCGGTCCTACGACCCACCACCACCACCCCCACCGGTTTATCGGACCTATTATCGACCGGTTTATGCGGCACCTTGCCACTTCGAGCGGCGCTACGATGAATGGGGCGACAGCTACCGCGTTCAGGTCTGCCCCCGGTAAATGATCTGCCGCCCGTCACCCAGACGGGGATTATAGTAGAAATATTCAGCGCCCGCCCGTCCATGATGGGCGGGCGCTTGACATTTGGCCGCAAAACGCGCAAAAGCGGCGCAAGCTTTCAGCCTTCCGGCCGCCGCGTGAGCGCGCCACTGCATTCCGGCTTTGCCTATTTCGGCACTGTCATGCAAAAAAGGTATGGGTGCTTCATATATGGCCGCATCAGCGGTCAAACGCACCGAAAGTCGTTTCCAACTTACAAGTTCCCAATTCACGCGGGGTTCTTGACGCCAAAGACCGCTATAATCGCAATGAGGCGATCGTGGCTCTCTCGTCTTGGCGCCCCGAAAGGTTTATGAATTGACCAGTTTTAACGAACTTGGCCTCTCGCCGACTGTTGTCGCCACGCTGACCCAGCTTGGCTTCGAGACCCCGACCCCCATCCAGGCGCAGGGCATTCCGGTGGTGATGGCCGGTCGCGACCTGATTGGCCTTGCCCAGACCGGCACCGGCAAGACCGCTGCCTTTGGCCTGCCGATCATCGAGTTGCTGATGAAGGACGAACGCCGTCCCGACAATCGCACCACCCGCACGCTGATTCTTGCCCCGACCCGCGAACTCGTCAACCAGATCGGCGACAATCTGCGGTCCTTCATTCGCAAGACCCCGATCAAGATCAACCAGGTGGTTGGTGGCGCATCGATCAACAAGCAGCAACTTCAGCTGGAACGCGGCACCGACATTCTCGTCGCTACTCCGGGCCGGTTGCTGGACCTGATTTCCCGCAATGCGATTTCGCTGCGCGCCGTCACCCATCTGGTGCTGGACGAAGCCGACCAGATGCTGGATCTGGGCTTCATCCACGACCTGCGCAAGATTGCCAAGATGGTTCCGGCCAAGCGCCAGACCCTGCTGTTTTCGGCCACCATGCCGAAGGCGATTGCCGATCTGGCCGGTAGCTTCCTCAACAATCCGGTCACCGTTGAAGTCTCGCCTCCGGGCAAGGCAGCCGACAAGGTCGAACAGTATGTTCACTTCGTCAATGGCCAGAACCACAAGACCGAACTGCTAAAGAAGACCCTTGCCGATCATCCCGATGGCCGCTCCATCGTTTTCCTGCGCACCAAGCATGGTGCGGAAAAGCTGATGAAGCATCTGGAAATCACCGGTTTCTCGGTTGCCTCCATTCACGGCAACAAGAGCCAGGGCCAGCGCGAGCGCGCCCTGAAGGGTTTCCGCGATGGGTCGATCCGCACGCTGATCGCCACCGACGTTGCCGCCCGCGGCATCGACATTCCGGCTGTCAGCCATGTGTTCAACTATGACCTGCCGGAAGTGCCTGACGCCTATGTCCACCGCATTGGCCGTACCGCCCGTGCTGGCCGCGACGGCATCGCCATTGCCTTCTGTGGTCCAGACGAAGCCCGCCTGTTGCGCGACATCGAGCGGCTGATGGGTATCGAAATCGCGGTTGCCAGCGGCGAGGCTCCGGCTGACCGTGGCCGCCCTGCCCGTCCGACCCGCCGCGCAGGTGGTGGTGGCGGTGCAGGCGCTGGTGCCGGCAACCGCAACCATGGCAACCCGGCCCGCAAGGATGGCCGTCCGCAAGGCCGTGGCCCACGCGAAGAAGGTGATGGTGGCGAACAGCGTTCGGCACGCCCGGCCAACCGCAACAAGCCAGCCAACGGTCGCCCGGCCCGCCGCCCCGACCGTCCACGCCAGGACGGCCCGGCCCGCGCCGGCGCAGGCGGCCAGCGCCGCGAGCGTTAAGCGTCCTCTGTGAATTTACGAAAGGCCGGTTTTTCCGGCCTTTTTCTTTGACCAGAACAGATGAAACAAGGCTGAAAATGGCAAAAGGGCCGTGTGTTTCATCAAACACACGGCCCTTATATCTCATTGAGATTGCTTACCCGTCAGCTTTCAGTGTTGACGGAGCGGCTCACTGCTGCTTGGTGCCAACGATCTTCTCGGCGATTTTCGTCATGCAATATTCGGCCACGGCGGCAATGGTCCAGGCCGGGGTAGCGGCACCGGTGGAGCCGGGAATCAGAGAACCATCAACCACATAGAGGCCTGGTACCACCTTCTTGACCTCTGGTTCATCCTTCTTGACGTCTGGTTCCTCCTTCGCGTCCTCAACTGCCAAGACCTGCCCGAATTCGTTGCAGGCCTTACCCAGCACGCAGCCGCCGAGCGGATGGGCCGTGACGCCATAGGCCACCACGAACTCCTCCGGCACGCGGTTGGGGTCCCAGCTTTCCAAGCTTCGGGCGTGATACTGCTCGGTCGATGCCAGTGCCGGCAGTGCACCGCGATAGGAGAGAGGGCCGTTGCGCCGGATCAGGCTTTCACCCTCCGTGCTGGCATTGATCTCACCCCATTCGGTCAGCACCGTGGTAAGCGCATTGACCGAATCCAGCACGCCGGAACTGCTGGCACCAAACTGGGAAGGCTTCGAACCCGCCACAGGCGTATTGGGATAATACAGGCTATAGGTTTTGCGGCCCGAAGTGTTGGTCGCTGCCGAATTCACGTCAAAATAGCCCGGCGCCGGGTCGTAGCAAACCGACATATTATAGGTGTTTTGCAGATTGTCGGCTTCGTCAAACCAGGCAGGATAAAGCATGAGGCGAATGAAAGACGCCGAATTATTGCTTTTCATGTAGTCGATCGACTGATTGAAGGCCGCCTCCAGCTTGTCGTCCGAAAGGACGGTGCCATCCACGCTTTCGTCCTTGACGAAGTAGAAGGAGGCATCTGTCGAGCCGGGACCGCCATCCGAAGGACGCGTCTTGCAGCTCATGTCCTGGGTGCCGGTGACATCGCCATTCTGGCCCCAGAACTGGCCAACATATTTGCTCAGCGCTGGCAGGCCATTGGTGTCAGGCGCTTGCGGATTGGGATTGTTGGAATATTCCAGCAGCATCGGTGCCGTATGCATGGAGCCAGCCGAGAAGATCACGTTCTTCGCCCGATAGGTCACCGATGTCGGGTTGGCGACATCGGTTGGCGAGATCTCCTCGACAGTGACGACATAGACCGGGCTCACACTGTTGGAGCTCAGATCCTGGTAGACATTGGTGACATTGCTCAGGCATTGAATGTCAAGCAGGCCGGTTTCCTTGGCCTGTTTCAGGTAGTTCTGGTCCAGCGCCTTCTTGACGCCCAGCAATTCCTTTTTCCCCAATGGCTTGGTCGAGATCGAATAGCTGTTCATGCCATACCACATTTCGCCGATGATGGCGGACGGCAGCATTTCGGCGTTGACTTCCTTGCAGACCACGCCCCAGTCGAGCGCCAGCTTGGTATATTCCAGCGTGACTGACTGGATCGGCGTTTCGACGGCGCCCGACTTGACGACCTCATCGATCTTCGCGACCTGCGCCCTGAAGCTACGGGTAGAAAGATAGGGCGGGCTGTCCTTGAGCGGATAGGAGACCGTCAGGTCCGCATCGCTGCTGACCGGCACCGTCACCGACACCTTGTTTTCCTTGGCATCGATGGTTTTCGGCCCCATCATCTGCTCAACGGTGTCGTAATGCTGCGCCAGTTTGTCGTAGGATAGCAGTACATCCTTGTAGGAATCCAGATGCTCTGGATCGCGGAAGGCCAGAGTGAAGGCCAGTTGCGACGGCTTCTGGAAGAACGAGTTATAGACCTGCGAGGTACCGCCAAGCGCCGCGCCGACAATGGCGGTCATGGTCGGCACCGGACCCTGGAAAGCGGTGAGCGTCTCGACCAGCCCGGGATAGACCGGGATAGGACGCTGCGCATAGGTGGTCATCGTATTGAAGTTGGCAGTCTCGTCACCCAAATCCTCGGCTTGGCCATAGGTATCCGGTGGGGATTGCGGCGTGCCGAACGGCTCGACATCCACCATCCAACCAGCGCGGCCATCCGGCTGGCGATAGTTGCAGAACGGCGGCGCGGTAGTGGGCTGGCCTGTCAGATTGCCCCACCAGTCCTTGCCGCGCTCCAAAAGCAGCACGGGCTTGCCCGCGGTAGCCGAATAATTGGCTTTCTGGAAGGCTTCGCACAGCCTGAGCGCGGCGACGCTGCCGCCGAAGCCGGAGCCGATAATGATCGTTTCATAAACCGGCGGACCGCCATTTTCGGGAATGACAATTTCTTTGGCTGACGCCGAAACTTTTTTCGAAGACACGATAAAGACCCCCTAGAAAATATTGGGTTCGGAAGAAATATGAGGTTCAGAGCAGGCCTGTCCGGTCCGGATCGCACCGGACAGACCTGTTACGTTTCATGGTTGTTTTTCGGGAAAACTTGTTTCCCCCCGTTCGACAGGAAGGGAAAATCAAACTCACATGACAATGTGCTGGTGGTTGGCATTCATCTCGACGACTTCATGGCGAAGCGAGGGAATGACATCCTGATTACTGGAGACGATCTCGGCCATGATTTCAGAAATGCGGGTGCAATCGGCTTCGACATAACCAAGACGGGTAATTTCCGCCGTGCCGACCCGCATAAAGCCATCCACATGAATGTTATGCTGCTTCAGCTTGTCGCGATATCCCTGACCCATCTGCCGGTCGAGCTTGGGCAGCACCTGATGGCAATAGGATAATTCCGAGAATTTCTTGGTGGACTGGCCCCGCATCTCATAGCCCTTGGCTTGCAGCGTGTTGGCGAAGGCGCGGGAATTCTTCACCACCTGCTCGGCATAACGCTCCCACGGCACTTCATCGATGACGATGCCCAGCGAGGCAATGCGCGCCAGATGCGGATTGCAAATCATCGTCGGTCCATTCAACGGCGTGAAATTGGAGACGATGTCGATGCGATCGTTCAATTCTTTGCTGTTGGTAACGATAATGCCCCCCTGCGGACCGGGGAATGTCTTGTGGGTCGAGCCAAACAGAATATCGGCGCCCTCGTTGAGCGGGTCCTGATACTGCTTGCCAACGATCAGGCCCAGACTATGGGAGCCATCATAGGCGACGATGCCGCCATAGCTATGCACCAGATCGGCCACTTCGCGCACCGGCATGGGAACGGTGAAGATCGACGCGCCAAGAATGACCAGCTTCGGCTTTTCCCGCTCAAGCAGCTCCAGAGTGGCTTCGAGATCGAGCTGCCACTCTTCGTCATCGAACGGAAGCGGCAAGGAAACCCGGTCAAACACTTCGTAATTGAAGGGATATCCGCCACCTGGAAAGAAAGGCGGGACACGCCCGACCTTGTCGCCCGGTGAGGTCAGCGCGAATACAACGGCCATCAGGCTCGCACTACCGGAAATCGGGGAAATATTCACATACTCGGCGTTAAAAAGTTTTTTGGCCTTCTGCTCGGTAATCGCGACGATTTCCTGGGAAATATCGGTGCCGGCATAAAATGGCGCCGCATAGCGGGACGCAAGGTCGGAACTCAGGGCCGCCAACGCGGCCGGAGACATACGGTTTTCACTGACGATCAGGTTAATAGCACCCGTTCTCACATCATTATGCTTGCTAATAAGTTTTACAATTTCATTCATAATTCGCCTCGTTAATCCTGGGAGGTTTAAGGACTGCGCGCGAGAATTAGCAGTCAGTAAATTCTAAAACTACCCTAAATTGTAACTGTAATTTTTGATTGTTTTTTTCAACCCAAAAAAAGTCATTCGGCGCCGTAAGGACAGAGACGTTAGGATGTTGCCGACGGCACATGGCGCGAGCTTCATGATCTCCAAGAGCTAGCCTTGGTGATACATAAGCAAGAACAATATGTTATGTGATTTCTTAGAAGAAGCTGCAACAGCAGGCGGCAAGGCAGCGCGAGGCTCCGCACCGCAATCGACCGTTTTCGCAATCGGCTTCAGATCCACCGCGCCCATACCGAGCAGCCCTTGATGAGCGATGGTCCCAAGCTTTTAGCGGCGCATTCAACAGGTCATACGGCGCATGAAACCTAGAGAACGGCAACCCATCGCTTAATCGATCTATTCACCAAAAGCCGATTTTTTTTGGCGATCACGTCCCGATGATCTGGATTTACGGATCGTTGCATGATTGGCCTCGGCCCAATTTTTCATCAGATGAAACGGCACCAACAAGGAACGCCCAAGTGGTGTGAGGTCATATTCCACCCGCTGCGGGACAACCGGATAGACCCGGCGTTCGACAAGGCCATCCAGTTCCAGTCGCCGAAGCGTCTGCGACAGCATCCGCTGAGAAATATCGGGAATGCATCGCTTGAGCTCTGAAAACCGCAGCGTCCCCCCTTCGAGGTGCAGAGCGATCAGCATGCTCCAGCGGTCGGATACGCGGTGAAGCACATCGCGTATGGGGCAATTTTCCAGGTTGTTTTCCAGAGTTTCCATCACGTTAAACGATAGCCCGGTTACCTCGGGGTTACCAGGTAATTTCTCGCTCCCTTTCTTGCGCCGCTGACCGCCGCGCCATAGCCTGGCGCGACTGGTAACGAGAAGAGAGCAGGTTCAATAATGGATGTAAAGACAATCTCCCGTACAGCGGACCACCCGATCGAAGATTTCTTCCTGGATCGTTGGTCTCCGCGCGCCTTCACCGAAGAGACAATTTCCGAACAGGAGCTTCTCGGCGTGTTGGAGGCGGCGCGCTGGGCACCCTCCGGCCTGAACGCCCAACCCTGGCGCTTTATTTACAGCTTTCGTGGAGAAACCCAATTTGATGGGGTCATCGCGGCGCTCTGGGAAGGAAACCGGGTCTGGGCGCAACATGCGGCGGCGCTGATCGTCATCACCACAAAGACAACTCTCATTCCACCGGGCAGCGATGCGGAGGTTCCCAATCCCGGCCACACTTTCGACGCGGGAACAGCTTGGGGCTATCTCGCGCTCCAGGCCCATCTGAAGGGCTGGTCCACCCATGCCATGGGCGGCATTGACCCGATAAAGACCGCCGAAGCGGTAAATATGCCCGAGGGATATGCCATGCAGGTGGTCATCGCGATTGGACGACGCGCAAGTTCCGACCAGCTTCCCGAGGCGCTGCGCGGACGCGAGACACCAAGCCCGCGCCGCCCTGTCAACACCTCCGCTTTCCACGGCACATTTCCCCTTTGAACTGAATGGAGACGAAAGTCATGAACGACCATAAAAAGGCGATTGTCAGAAAACTCATTGAAGAGGTTCAAGTCGGCGGCAATTACGCCGTCTTCGATGCCCTGATGCATCCTGATTTCATCGACCACACGCCCACGCCCGGCTTCGCATCGGATCGGGACAGCGTGCGGGCATTCTACCGCGCCTTCCACGCCTCCTTCTCCGAACCGGTCTGCGAGATCGATTTTCAGACCGCCGAAGGCGACCTCGTCACCACCCGCAAGATCTATTCCGTTACCCACACTGGCGCCTTTAACGGCATTCCACCAACCGGACGGCGCATAACATTCGACGTTATCGATGTGCTGAAGGTCGAAGGCGAGTTCATTACCGCGCATTGGGGCATTCTAAACCTCATGAAAATCGTCGCGCAAATAAGCTGACCCTTGAAATAGCCGGCGCGTAGGATCATCTCCGCGTCTGCGTCTGGCGGAGCGAGGAGGCAGAGGAAAAGGTCCGAAGCATTTACAGCGCGGTTAGAATTTGAAGATTTAATGAAAATGGCGCACCCGACAGGATTCGACACGAAGAATCATAAAACAATAAACATATGATTTATATTATTAAACTTCTTTTTTTGCTCGTAAAAATTCTCATTTGTATCGCAGTTTATATCTCATTTTGTATCGCACGAAATGGACTACTTACGACTGAATTTTATTGAACAGCAGGGGTAAATATTAGCCGCACGCCGCCGGGCATGCCTGCGCCTGAGGCGTTTCCAGAAGCCATATGTAGAGAACAAAATGCGGCGTTCTTCCTTGTTTCTCTCATGGTGTTGGCCGACGACAACTAACTTTCCCGGATGACGGGATTTACAGCAGTCTGGGGCGGTTCATGAACTGCTCTTTCAGGGCTTTGCAGCTCTCTTTGCCGATGCTATGTTCATTATTTGTTCCAAATGCTTTTATGCGGCAGTCGGGATGTCAGGCAGTTTTATTCATGCGCGATAAAACACATCCGAGGGATCACGCCATGACGAGTTCGGTAGGGCCTGAGACGGCCATGAGCCCAGATCGTTCGAACGGCGTCTCTGTGCGCAAGATCATCCATGTCGATATGGACGCCTTTTATGCCTCTGTTGAACAGCGCGACAATCCGCAGCTGCGCGGCAAGCCCGTCGCCGTTGGCGGGTCCGCGGCCCGTGGCGTGGTGGCGGCCGCAAGTTATGAGGCACGCGCCTTTGGCGTCCACTCGGCGATGCCCTCCATGACCGCCAAGCGCAAGTGCCCGGATTTGATCTTCGTACCACCCCGCTTTGACGTCTACCGGCAGGTCTCTCACCAGATACGCGAGATCTTCGCCGAATACACGGCGTTGATCGAGCCGCTGTCATTGGACGAAGCCTATCTCGATGTCACAGAAAATCTGAAGGGCATGGAGATCGCCACCGAGATCGCGCTGGAAATCCGGGCAAAGATCAAGGCAGCCACAGGTCTCAACGCCTCAGCCGGCATTTCCTACAACAAGTTTCTGGCAAAGATGGCGAGCGACCTGAATAAGCCGAATGGCCAGGCTGTCATCACGCCAAAAAACGGGCCAGGGTTTGTCGAGGCCCTCCCCGTCAAGAAATTCCATGGCGTGGGGCCCGCCACGGCCGAGCGCATGCAACGCCATGGGATCGAAACCGGGCTCGATCTGAAATCGAAGTCGCTTCAGTTTCTTCAGACGCATTTCGGCAAGTCCGGATCTTACTTCTATGGCATCGCGCGGGGCATCGACGACCGGCAGGTCAGAGCAGATCGCATCCGCAAATCTGTTGGTGCTGAGGATACGTTTGTCGAGGACATCGATGATCTCGATCCGGCCAGGGCGGAGCTGCGGCCCCTGGCCGAAAAAGTCTGGCGCTATTGCGAGGCGCACGACATCAAAGGAAAGACGGTAACCGTCAAAATCAAATATTCAGATTTCAGCCAGGCGACACGCAGCAGGACCGTGGCAGGATACGTGTCGGACATCGACATGATCCTCGGGATAGCGGAGCCCCTGCTCACTTCAGTATTCCCGTTCAAACATCCGGTGCGGCTGCTTGGGATCACCCTGTCATCGCTGAACACCGAAGAAAGCGAGCAGACACCGCAGCTCGCGCTCGAACTCTGATGCGACGGCCCTAAAAACGAAAAAGCCTGCCGCGGGAGGAGGTGCGGCAGGCTTTCCGAAAAGAACCGAACAACGGCTGGGAGGAGGAGTGGGCCGTCTGAATTCGAAGCTCTGCGGGAGGAGGTGCATCGCTTCGATGAAAATCAGATACCAGTTTCCGCCGCACACGAAACAGACATTGCTGCAGTGCAGCTATGCGAGAAGCGCAATGCCCTTTTGCGGCGTCAGAAGTATCGAGCTGAGGTTCCGTGGTGGGCCACATACAAAAACGCCCGCGTCATCAGCGGGCGTAGTATCAATTCAATAGCTTGGGAAAAAGCCGCTTAGCGAGCAACCGACTGGCGGGCAACGCTGTTGATGTCAGCGCGATTGATGCCCAGATCCTGCAGCTCACGTGTGCTCATGCGACCCAGTTCGGTAACGGTCTGACGATACTTGCGCCAATTGTTGAAAGTGCGTGCTACGTTCATGATGATCCCCTTTCGTGAGGTCTCTTGACGCCAGCAACCTTGCCTTGGTTCCAACGTCGTTTCGATAATTGGAATATAGGCCCTTGCCCGCCCGTCGATAAGACACAAGGTCTGAGGTCAGCCATGCACTCAAAGCATTGGTCTTCTCGGAAACTGATCAAAGCGATGGCATCAAGCCCTAAAACGGTCGAAGGCAGTCAGGCGTTTGATCGGTGGATCTGCCTCGGGATAGCAGTAGATTTCGGTTCGCAGATATGAGAGTTCCTCGTCTAGCGCCTGTTCATCGACTTCGACCCACCAGGATTTCGGACGGCCGTCGCTTCCGTCAGACCAACGATAGCCTCTCGCTTTCAGGTGGTCCTTCATGTCAAAGGGGCTATTCTCGGCAAGGATCCGGACACGCGATCGCTGGCTTGCTTGATAAAGTTCAGCAAAAGCGGTGGAGGCCGTTCCATCATTGTCCCTTGCGAGAACCTCCAGGAGCGCGAAACAATCGTCAACCGCACGATGGCCCTCGTGGAAGAAACCCGCCTGCCCGATGAGATAGCCAAGCTTGGTGCCTTCATATCCCCGTGACGACCAATCGATCTCAGCATTCGAGCAGGCCCAGGCCTTGCCCGCAAACATCGGAGACAACATCTCGCAGAATGGACGGTCAAAACCGGCATTGTGGGCGATCACCAAATCCGCGGGTTCGATCAGGGCCTGGACGACCTCCATATCGATCGATTGACCGGCGACCACCTCGTCGGTGATGCCGGTGAGCGTCGTGATGTCAGCGGGAATAGACATGCTTGGCTGCTGAAGCCCGCCATAGACCTCGGTCACGTCACCGATGTTTCCATTGGAATCGAAAGTGAACACGATCAGCCCGATCTCGATGATCTCATCCTTGCGCCAATTCAAGCCCGTGGTCTCGGTGTCGAGGATGATGCCTTTGAGCGGGAATTCCGGGCGTGGGAACGGTACGACCTCCCGCGGCATAAGTTTTGTGAGGATGCGGTAGCGGCCCGTCTCCGACAAATGGCGAACCATCTCCTCTTCACTCATGGAAGCGACCGGTTGCTCAGGCTTCACGGGTCTTGATTTGGCACGAACAACGAGCCGATCGCGCGAAACCTCTCCCGAAAACATGTCAAACTGTTCTGCCATTTCTATCGCCATCACTTCGTCGCCGGTTGCCGCCGTTCAAACACGGTGGGACCGGCAGTTCAATCATAATGGAGCATTTTGGGTCTAAGTTAAGAACGCCTAACGTGCAACTGCATGCCGATCGCGACAGAGTCCTCCCTTTCCTGCCGCGACGGCCTGATCAGTCTCCGGTCTTCGTGAGATCCAGTAGCCCTCTCGGCAGACTATTCACGCATTCCCGTGTTCAGGCTTTGCTCTCCATTGACCTTTTGAACGAACGCCAGTGGTAGCGCATCGCCGTTGTCACAGCCCCGTCATAAAATAAGGCGACAGCTTTCGTTCGATCAACTTTGGATGCTGGCATGGATTATTTCAGACGCTTCAACTTCTTGTTCGCCACACCCTCGTTCGACAGCGAGGATTTGGAGGGCGTTCGTTACAAACAGATCATTCAAGAGATCGAGCGTTCCGGTTTTGAAGTGGTGCGTGCCCGCAATCTGGACGACGCAGAGATCGTTGTTCAGACTGATGCCGCCATCGGCTGTATGATGGTCGATTGGGGAAAAAAGGGGCTTGAAGGCAAGACCTCTCACCTCATAAACTTGATGCGCCGCCGCGGGCTGGATTTCCCCATCATCCTCCTGATCCGTGGAAAGCGTTTCGAGGACGTGCCGGTCGAGGTGCTCGACTTCATTGATGGTTACGTTTTCCTGTCGGAGGAAACGCCCGCTTTCATCGCGAAGAACCTCATCAGCCGTCTGAAGCAATATGCGGAAACGCTGAAAACGCCGTTCTTCGGCGCGCTCGTGGATTACGCAGAGGAAGGCAACCATCTCTGGACTTGTCCCGGGCACAATGGCGGCGTGTTCTACAGCCGCAGCCCGATCGGTCGCGTGTTCATGGAGCATCTCGGCGAAGCGGTCTTCCGCGACGACCTCGACAATTCCGTGCTCGACCTCGGCGACCTCCTCACTCATGAGGGGCCGGCGCTTGCGGCACAGAAGGAAGCGGCAAAGATCTTCGGCGCCGAGAAGACCTATTTCGTGTTGAACGGAACATCTACCTCCAACAAGGTCGCGCTTTCCGCCCTTGTCACAGATGGCGACCTCGTGCTGTTCGACCGCAACAATCACAAGGCCGCGCACCATGGGGCCCTGATGATATCGGGTGGCATTCCCATCTACCTCCCGACCACCCGCAACGCGCATGGTCTCATCGGCCCGATCGACTACGCGTCGCTGGACGAGACCGCGCTGCGCGCGCGCATTCGCGCCAATCCCCTGGTGAAGGATCCTGACGCCTGGCAGAAGCCGCGGCCATTCCGTGTTGCCGTCGTCGAGCAGTGCACCTATGACGGCACGATCCACAATGCCGAGATGATCCTGAAATCGATCGGTCATCTCTGTGACTATATCCTCTTCGACGAGGCCTGGGCCGGCTTCATGAAGTTTCACCCGCTTTATGCGGGGCGATTCGCCATGGGGCTCGCTAATCTCGGCCCGGATTCCCCCGGCATCATCGCCACCCAGTCCACGCACAAGCAGCTCGCCAGCTTTTCGCAGGCGTCGCAGATCCACATGAAGGATCGCCATATTACCGGCCAGAAGCGGCGCGTAGAGCACCGGCGCTTCAATGAGAGCTTCATGCAGCATGCCTCCACTTCGCCCTTCTATCCCCTGTTCGCCTCGCTCGATGTCGGCGCGCAGATGATGAAGGGTCGTTCCGGCGAGGTGCTGTGGGACGATACGATCCGCCTCGGGATCGAACTCAGAAAAAAGATGCGCGCCGTGCGCAGGGAATTCGAGGACAAGGAGCCGCGTGCAGAGCGCCGTTGGTTCTTCGAGCCCTTCGTGCCGGATCGCGTCTTGATCCCTGATGTTGCAAGCCCCGGCGCCTCGCACGACGTGCCATGGGAGAGCATTGCCACCGACCAGCTGGCGACAAACCCGGCTTTCTGGCACCTCACCCCCGATGCATCCTGGCATGGGTTCAGCGGCATGGAACAGGGGTTCGCCATGACGGATCCCAACAAGTTGACGGTGCTGACGCCGGGCTTCGACCGCAAGACCGGTCTCTATGCCGAACATGGCATTCCTGCCCCGATCGTAGCGCAATATCTTCGCGAAAACCGCATTGTTGCCGAGAAGAACGACCTCAACTCCTTGCTCTTCCTGCTGACGCCTGGGGTCGAGGCAAGCAAGGCCGGCACCCTGATAAGCGGCCTCGTGGCCTTCAAGAAGCTGCATGACGACAATGCATTGCTGGAAGAAGTGATCCCGGAATTCTACCGTCGGCGCCCGGGCCGCTATGCCGGCGTGCGCCTGCGCGATCTCTGCGGCGATCTGCACCGCTTCTTTCGGGATGCCAACGTCAGCGCGTTGCAGGCAAAGCAGTTTTCTGCTGCGCACCTACCACCAATGGCGATGTCTCCGCATGACGCGGCACGCAGCTTGGTGCGCAACGACGTCGATTACCTGCCGATCGACGAGATTACTGGACGCATCGCGACAACCCCCTTCGTGGTCTATCCGCCGGGCATCGCCACCATCGTTCCGGGTGAGCGGCTCACCGATCTGGCGCAGCCGATGATCGACTATCTCAAGATGTTCGAATCCTGCTTCAACACCTTCCCCGGGTTCGAAGTGGAAATCCAGGGCGTCTATCGCGAAACGGATGCCGCCGGGCGCGTGCGGCTCTATACCTACGTCGTTGCGGAGTAGTCTGGCCATGTCGGAACAAATTATGGACCAGGACAACCGGATGGTCATCCGGCCGTCGCGCGACGCAGACGTGGAAGCGATGCTAGCGATTTATCGACGGCATATCCGCCGCGGCCTCGATGAGGGCGTGGACGACAGCGACACCCCCGAACCGGACGACCTGCGGGAGCGGCGCAAGAACCTCAAGAGCAAACGCTTTCCCCATATTGTCGCAACCATCGACGGCACGGTCGTGGGCTACGCCTATGTGGTTCTGTTTCGCAAGCGACCGGCCTATCGCTATACGGTCAAACACTCGATCTATGTGCATCACGACCATATCGGCAAGCGGGTCGGAAGCCAGTTGCTGCGCGGTCTGATTGACGCCTGTGCTGCAGCGGGATTCCGGCAGATCATCGGCTACATCGACGCCGACAATGTGGCTTCGCTTGCCCTGCACGATCGTTTCAACTTCGTGCGAGTCGGCCTGTTGCCGGCCGTCGCATATCGCTACGGCCGCTGGGCGGACAGCGTCATGGTGCAACGTTCGCTGGGGACAGGTGCAACCACGCCACCTCCCCCGCCGCCGTTATCCACACGCTGACGTTCCACCGCGGCTTTATGCGGTGGTAGGACCACAGACCTGCTGGGCTCCGCACGCATCCTAAGAGCAGCGCGACCACTGCAATCGGCTGCATGGTGGAGCTCGACACCGTCATGCAGCCTGTTGGAACACCAATGGTAGATCCTGGGCTTACGGGGTCGGGCATTTTTTCAGATCATCGGCCTGGCTTCCTATTATTCGAAGGAGCAGAGATGCAGCGTTTGCAGCTCAAGTGTGCAGTTTCAAGGTTTCCAAGCACCTTGATAAGTGCACCTTGACGAAGAGTGCTCCTCACAACGCCCGCCTTGAAGAGATTTGAACCGCCGACCTGTCACTGAATTCGGGTAAATGCTTGCACAGGAGGGCACAGTGGAAACAATATTTAATAGCGGCCGCGGAACCAACCGTGCTGGATTCACATCAAAATTGAAGGTGTTGCGTTTCACCCCTGAACGCTTAAATTACAGAAAGCACCCTGCATTTACTGCACCATCCAAATGTGTAGCCGCCTAAGAGGGCCATTTCTCCCGGAGTAAGTATGATCATCTACGCTGATGAAACTGGCAACTCGGGGCGCAACATTTTTGATCATAACGAATATTTTCGGCTTGGCGCGATCCTTGCGACCTCTGATATTACGCCTCTGGTAGATGAGGTCTTGCGTCCCTTTCTCAAAGAGAAGGGAGCGGATCGGGTCCATGCCCATGAATGGCCGGAGGGACAGATCATAGCTCTAGCCCATCAGGTCATTGATGCAATCGAAGGATCGGCGGTGTGGACTTTCAACCTTACTGAGATCCACAAACCGTACATGGCCCCCACAAAATTCGTCGATGTCATCTTCGACGCGGGGGAAAACAAAGAGGTTCCAGGTCACTGGTACTGGGACGAACTCAATCGCCACGTCCTGTGCCTCACGATTGACCAGGCTATGTCGCTGGAAACAGCAAGGCAGTTCTGGGCCTCGTATCTGGTTGGACTTGCCCGGAAGAAGTGGAGAGCGAATCCCTAACCTTTGATAGGATTTCGCCCTATGACGAACACGAAGAAGAATTCACCCGGCCGCCACGCCAAGTTCACAGATGCTTTCAAAGCTGAGGCTGTCCGACTTGCGCGCACCAGCGGCAGGCCGTTGCGTGCAATATCCGATGATCTTGGCGTTGGGCTCTCGACGCTTGGGAAATGGGTGAGCGCCCACAAGGAAGCCGACCTGCTTTCTGGACCACACGAAGATACTGCCAAGGAACTGGCGCGTCTTCGCAAGGAAAATGAAATTCTGCGTCAGGAGCGCGATTTATTAAAAAAAGCAGCCGCCTTCTTTGCAAAGGAAACCATGAAATGAAATTCAAGGTCATTGCGGCAGAGAAGGCCAATGTTCCTGTTCAGCGTGCCTGCACGCTTCTGGGTGTCAGTGAAAGCGGATATTACGCTTGGGACATACGCAAACCAAGCCTGCGGCAAAGGACGGACATGGTTCTTTTGGCTCATATCCGGGCTCAGTTCACCACCTCACATGAAACCTATGGAAGCCCACGCATGACGGTGGAACTGAAGGAAGACGGGGTTTGCGTCGGTCGCCACAGGGTTGCTCGCATCATGCATGACAATGGTTTGAAGGCATTGCAGAAACGCCGATTCAAGAGAACAACTGACAGCGATCACAAAGGGCCTGTTGCCCCCAATATTCTGGATCAGGACTTTGCCGCCACAGGTCCAAATCAGAAGTGGGGTGTTGACATCACCTACGTTTGGACGACGCAAGGCTGGCTCTATCTGGCCATTGTTGTCGATCTCTATTCTCGACGTATTATCGGCTGGGCCACCAGTGATCGAATGAAGCAGGACCTGGCATTGACGGCATTACGACGGGCCATAGCCATCCGCAGACCGCCGAAGGATGTCATTCACCACTCCGACCGTGGTAGTCAATATTGCGCGACCGACTACCAAAAGCTTCTGAAAGCTCACGGGTTCATCCTGTCGATGAGCGGCAAGGGCAATTGCTATGACAATTCCATGGTGGAAACCGTGTTCAAGACAATCAAGTCAGAACTGGTTTGGCGAACTGTATTCAAAACAAGGACCCAAGCTGAAATCGCCATTGGACAATACATCGACGCCTTCTATAATCCAAAAAGAAGACATTCCTCCTTGGGCTACAAAAGCCCAATTCAGTTCGAGAGCATCCCTCTCAAGCTGACACCCTGAAGAAGCCTTCGCTCTCCACTTTTTTCGGGCAAGTCCAGGTTGACGATATCGAGGGGGTAGTTGCAGCACTTGAAGAGGTCGATAGAGCCCTCAAAAGAGTGGATTGCGCGCCCCAGATCCGTGAAGTGATCGCGGCGGCATTCGACTTCACTCGGGAAAATCCCAGGGCATTCACGCTCAGCGATACATCAAAGAAAAAGGGCTATCAGGCGAGTTCGCCGAACGTGGTTGCCTTTACCCAATTGTTCCAAGCGATTCACGATTTCGCTCAGAAGGAAGAGAGCCTGCCAGAAAGGTTAATTCACGACCAACAGGATGAATTTCGAAAAGCCTTGGCGGAAAGCTACCAGCATTTTGGCCGCATTATTTTCCAAGACTTCGATGATAGCCGTTTCCCTGAGGCAAAAATTGCGGAGTATGATCTCGCGAAATTCGAAATGCTGTCATCAAAAGACAATGCCGGACTTCAGGCGACAGACATGCTACTCTGGGTGGCGCAGCGGAAGCCCAAGTCAAAAGAGTTGGCTGTCCTAAAAGCCAGGATCAAATCCAAGACGGATGACTTCCAGCTATGCCGGCGCATGTCCGAGTTGATCGTCCATGCTCATCTTCTGCGGCATGAGCGGGAGCGCATTGGTCCGAAGCCGAAGCGCTGATGACGTCGACGGAATGATGAACGTCAGCTTCCGCTCGACACTTGCTAGATCTCCGATAAAGAAGACGCTAGACTGAATCTGAGGTTTATGTCTCGTGCTGCGCCGCTGGCATCAGCGAGAGATGCAGAGGCTGCCGCGGACGGGGCAACTGTTGCACCGACCCCGTTAACACGGGACCAGCGTCAAACGCTGCAATCATTCGAGCTTTTATTGCGCTCGTTCGCGCCAAGTCCATAGATGTTTTAACAGTCCCGATCTATACCGGAGGAATCTGACGTACGAACTCTGGAGGTTACACCGTTGACTGGATTAACGACCGAGCAAGCCGCCGAAATCGAATCCATCAGGTCAGCGCCGTCGAGTACCCTGCGACCGGTGTCGCCCGGCCTTGAAGATATCCTACACAAGTCGTTCCCAGTTTTGGACCACGGCATCGTCAGGGTGGTCGATTACATGGGCGACGACAGCGCGATCGTCCAGGCCGCGCGAGTATCCTACGGCCGAGGCACGAAACGGACACAGGAAGACAGCGGGCTCATCCGGTACCTTCTCCGCCATCACCACACGACTCCTTTTGAGATGGCCGAGATTAAATTCCATGTAAAGCTGCCGATTTTCGTCGCGAGGCAATGGATCCGCCACCGCACGGCAAGTGTGAATGAATATTCGGCCCGGTATTCAGTACTCGATAACGAGTTCTACATCCCCCAGCCTGAACACCTTGCCGCGCAATCGACGTCCAACCGCCAGGGGCGTGGGGCCGTTCTGGAGGGAGATGAGGCGGCGGAAGTTCTGTCGCTGCTGCGCCGCGACGCAAAGCAGGCGTACGACGACTACTCAACGATGCTGAACGACCCTAGCAACCCTGACCACCGCGAAGACCACTCCGGGCTTGCCCGCGAACTTGCCCGCATGAATCTTTCGCTTAACTTCTATACCCAATGGTACTGGAAGACCGATCTTCACAACCTTATGAACTTCCTGCGTCTGAGGGCCGATGCGCACGCGCAGTATGAAATACGCGCTTATGCAGACATCATGCTGGAAATCATGCAGGCCTGGGTTCCGATCGCCCATTCCGCATTCAAGGAATACCGGATGGAAGCAGTTCAATTATCGGGCACGGCCGTGAAGGCGGTCCGCCGGATGATAGCCGGAGACACGGTCAATCAGGAGAACAGCGGGCTGAGTGCACGGGAGTGGCAGGAACTAAGTGGGGCCCTTAATCTACCTTCGCTGAAGGTACTGTGAGGTTTCAATCACGGGGCCCGCTGCGAGAACAGCTGCGTTAGCGATAGCACATATGCGGAGCTTCCTACGGTCGAATAGGTTTCTTCGTTGTATGCACCTACCTGAGCATAGCACACCTGGACGTCGCGGTGACCCTGGGCGTAGAGGCCTACTCCAATCGTTGACAGTTTAGTGTGCAAAGGCGCGAGAACGACATTCGATTTCTCGGATTGTGAGATCGAGCGCTCCAACTCCTTCACCACGGCCAGCGGATCTCGGGCTGAGAACTCAAAGGTCGACTCTACGTTGGCGTAGTTGGAGGCAAGTTCCTTAAAGAACCTGTCGTTCTTATCCGAAAGGGAATGACTGATTGATTCCGACCGCCTACCTCGCCCCAGCACCAAATATTTGGGCTCGAATGCCTCGATGATCGCGCGTGCGCGCGGAATCTCGAAACCCATAAGCACCACGAGCCGGGTCGGACGTGATGGCCACATGGCGCCAGCGTAGCCGACGACCGATCGGCACTGCGTTACCTTTCCTGACAACGGATCCGCCATCTCGCCCGCGCTCACGTAAACCAGTTCGCAGTTCCGGCGTTTCGAGCTGTCGATGCCCCGGAGAGCTTCGAGGAGCATTAGAAGCTCCTCGCGGCGAAACGCGGTCACGTCGATCACGGAATCCACTAAGCTAATCGAGCTCAGCGCTTTGTGGATCCCCTCAGCGGTCCCGAGCGGGTCGCTCGTTCGAATCTCGACGACGCGGAGGTTGGGATGCAGCCTCCTAACCTCGCTCAACCTCGCCTCTGCGAGATCGCTCCGGCCTTCAGACGCGAAGAGAATGCCCTTGCGGAGCATACCGGGCGGGGCGGTGCGCGCTACGACAGCCGACCGTTCTTCAAAACTCATTCGTGCGACAATCGGCCTGGATTTAGTCCAAAGCCGCGCGGGAAGATCAGTCAGCGGAATGCTCAAAACCTGGCTCCATCAAGGTCCAACGAAAACTGGCTGTCAGCCGATCCGTCCTGCTTCAGACGGGTCTTCACAAAGTCTCCCGGGCTTCGCATGGCCAGCTCCAGATCCTTCGACATGATCGACAGATGAGCGGCATATCCTGAAATGTCGAGCTTGTAGTGCGGCCCAAGACGTCTCGCCAGAATATATCGCGGTCGCCTTCCCCCCAGCGCCTCCTTTGCGGCATAGTCGGATCTCTGCAGATAGCCCAGCCTGACGCCAAGATTCAGGACGCGCTCCAGCTCTGGCTTCGGCCGGTCTCTCAGCACGACCGAGAACACCCGCTGCTCGCTCGCATTCTGATCGAGAAGCTTGCCTCGGAACAATCTTCCCAGTCCTTCTATCAGGTTCCCAAGCTGTTCGTAGAGTATGGTTTCATGACCGTCGGCATGAAGACTCTCGATTCCTTCGCTCAGATCAGTCAGAGCATCGGAGATTTCCGTCGTTTGGCGAGTCAGCGGCTCAAGGAACTCAGCAGACCAGTCCTTGATGACAGCGTCCTGGACGCTGACTGGAATCTCGGTGACTGTTCCGTCCCCCAGTCCCTCGCTTATCATCCTATCGTACATTCGGCTCGCCGGTTCTAGAAACCAGCGTACGACGCCGGACGACAGGTCGACCAGAGAACGGAACCCTGCATAGCTATATGTGTGGGCCGATTTCGAAGATCCCGCAATTTCCCGCATGAATTGGGGCACCGTGTAGCGCCTCACCTCGTCGCGACTACGAGCCGAGCCGACCGGAACCTCGGACGACAAATTCATCTCAATATGCTCCGCAGTGATCTCGGCTGCGATGACCCTCAGCCGCTCGTCCTGCGCCTTGTCCAGCGGGAAGAATTGGTCGACGGTCGAAAGGATGCCCGAATTCTGAAGACGCTTGGTCACTATCTCGTGGAGGCGGCGGCTGTATATGTCTGAGGACGCCGTGTAGACCGCGGTCAAGTTCACTTCCGCATAGTCGTGCGGGCTTTCAATAATGCGGTTATCGAGCGTGCGCATCGTTGCGTAGGCAAGCTGCGTGGTGACCTTGAGGCATATGTCGCCAGTGCTTCTGGTCGACACCCAGGAATTCAGCACCCGCTGCAACGGAATCGGGAGATTGTCGGCGTCGTCCAACATCACGAACAGTGGAACGCTTGGAACCCCGTCGAGGCGCTTGACCTCGCGTGAGAGAGGAACAAGAAAATCTAGAAATCCTGCCAAAGCGCCGACATAGTCCGGCTCCGAATTACGAAACCACTGCCTCACGAGGAATTGGCGCACCTCAAAGATGTTCTTCTCGCATGTGTTCGCGACGCGCTGGAAGGGAGTTTCCCCTTGCAACGGCTCCGACGACGCGTCCTCGGCCACAGAACCTCCGGCTACACTAAAGAGCTCCTCGAACCTTTCGCGAAAACGCTCTGCTGAGGCTTGTGAAATCTCATTGTGGAAGCTGTCGAGAAGCTGTGTCACCCTCAGTACGACGTGCATGGCAAGAAGGTGCTCGCCGATCGCGTGGACGGCATATCCCTTGTATCGGTTGAACTCGGGAGCGCCGAAGTCGGCGGTTCGCAGAGGAACGTGAACCGCAACGAAGGGAAGATCTTTCAGTTTATCGGCCTTCTCCTGAAGAATCATGACCCGCGGTTCAAGGCTGCGGAGCAGCATGCTCTTCCCGGTCCCGCGCGCGCCATGGATAAACGTGTTTCCGTGCTCTTTAAGACGAGGAAAGTCGGTCTGAACCTCGACGAAGTTTCGAGCGATATATGCGGCATCCACATGCTCCGGATTCTGCACGCCGAACGGGTTTGTGCTCACGAGATTGGCTCCTGGTGCGGTGTCAAGCAATGCTCATCGCGCAGTTTGAAAGCATCAAATCTGGGCTGGAGATCCTTGACCTTCTTCAACAGCCCTGGATAGCCTACCTCTTCGAGATCGACCGCGACAGTGTCGATCTCGCGATCGCCATCCATGATAACCAGCTTTGCGCGGATACGGTCGTAGCTTGCAAACCCTGCCAGGAAGCGGTTGCAATAGCGCCGCTCGCGTTCGCATTTTTCCAATCGCTCGGCGATGTAGTCGATAAACATAATCTCCCGCGTTCCGCCATTTCCATCGGGGATGCTGAACGTGCGAGGAAGAAGCTGTTTGTCGATCGTAAACGAAAGATGCACCGACTTGCCTTTGAAATCGACTCTTCTGTTGATAACGAGACAATACAAGTTCGCTAGGAGCGACAGAGGCGGCGTCGCTGCGTTCCCGATCGCGACCTCGTCGGCGCGGGTGTGATTTTCACTCAGTTCGTCCGCAAAACGGAGCAAGGCGGCAAGGCGCCAGGCATGAACCTCGATGCCTTGGATGTTTGGGATCGGCTCGCTCATGAGGCCTGTGATCGTGTCCTTACTGCCGTCCTCCATTTCCCCGCCATGCGCCTGTGCGATGGAAGAAATTATCCTGCGTTCGATGTCACTCAATCCCACTGCCTCGCCCACCTCGCGCAAGATTTCGGCAGCCTTCCTCTCGTGGCCCTGGCGGCGCATCGCGTTTCCAGCATCGTGCAGCAGGATGGCCACAAGCAGGACGAAGCCCTCGTAGGCCTGCAGATTTTTGGTGGCTGGCGTTGAGCTGTCGGAGTCCAAGCCGAGCATCAGCCCCGCGGTCTCGATGACATCGTCCACATGCCCGATGTCGTGCCTCGTATATCGATCGCCTTCCTGCGCCAGGGCGGCACCGGTGACGGAGTAGTACTTGTCGGCTAGACGCTGCTTGATGGAAGTGTAGTGCTCGAAGTACTTGCCCCCGCGGCGGGGGAGCTTGGCGCCGCGTTTCAAGGATTTCTTGAACCATTGTTCCAAAGCAGAATCTACGGAAATCAGCTCGGGCACGTTATTGGCCTCCCGCTTGACTGGACATTTCCATCACCTTGTCGAACACGGCCTTCGCCAGGATTGGGGGCACGGCATTGCCAACCTGCTGCTGTTGGAATCCTATCGATCCATGGAAGACGTAGCTATCCGGGAAGCTTTGGAGGCGAGCGGCTTCGCGGACCGAGAGGCCTCGGTCCTGAGTGGGATGGATCAGCATGTTCTTTCGAAAGTTTCCAATGACGACGGATGGTGCGTCCTGCACCAACCGCTTGTAGATTCCTGAGTGGTAACGGCGCCGATCGGTGACAGGGTCCCGCATCAGGCCGGGAACGTCCCGCCAGTTTCCGCCCTGCGGAATATGGGCATATCGCGCCACGATCGAGTCCGCGTTCCTGCTGACAAGATGGCCGGTGCACTTCGCAAGGTCCCACCGCATGCGTCGAGCGTATTCCGAGAGCGGCGCGCCACCGTACTCCAGCTCGTCGACGGTGGCGCCGTTGACCAGCTGGGGAAGATCCCCGATCGCCTGCCAGAGGGTGGGCACCGCGACATCGGGGCTAGGCGTCGGAAGCTCGGGATCCGAATTCAGGGCGGCGATCACGATGTAGCGCGAGCGTCGCTGCGGACATCCGAAATCGGCTGCATTCAGGATGCCGAACGCGATCCTGTATCCCATCGCCTTGAGCTGCTCCCGGAAGGATTCGGCAAAACGGCCGCCATCGGTCTGGAGTATGCCAGCGACGTTCTCGAACACCACCCATTCAGGCTTGAGGGTCTCGACCATGCGCAGAAATTCCCGGAAGAGCCAGTTCTTCGGATTGTCGGCATGACGGGTCCGCTGGTTCGACGTCGAAAATCCCTGGCACGGCGGGCCGCCGAACAGTACCACGGGCTGATCCCGGGGACCGACATCGATCGTGGCCACCTTCGCGATGTCTGTTCCGAGCATTGTCGCTCCGGGATGGTTGGCCGCGTATGTCAGGCAGGCCGAAGGATGGTTTTCCACCGCCGCCCGGACGTCGATGCCCGAGAGCCTGGCGCCCATGGTCATGCCGCCCCCGCCAGCGAATAAATCTATTCCAATCATTTCCCGCTAAACGTTTCTATCGCTGGCCGCTTCGACAATGAATTCTTGTGAATTCCCCCGTGTCCAGTTCTAGTTTGCGAGCACCGCTCCCGTCAATCGGAGATGTGGTTCCGACACAACAGCGAATGCTCAAAGTTGCATTAAAGCAGCACCGGCCTTGGGTGATCGACAAATGTAATTTTCAAGGCCAAAGCGATCCCCCTGCCCTTGTCCGGGGGTTCTGCTCAAGAACCGCGGTCGGCAGTCTTCTCGTGGCGTGATGCGATTTGAAACTCCCGTATCCTTGGAAATCTCGCGAAGCAGGACCGTATTTCGATTTTGAAAAATGCTTCCTGAGCGACACGAAGCTCGCCACCGTGCACCACCGAGCCATTCGCGATCAGCCGCTTCTCTTCCCGGTGGATTAGTGCGACAAGGGCCCGTCCCCGGGAGGTGAGAGGCGCGACGAAATGCGGCTGCATTTCTCGGTCCACCCAGTCGATGAGGCAATCAGAATAATCAACCTCGGCGAGGTTCTGTGCCAGCAGGAATCTGACGAAGCCGAAGGCGAACTCGTGTTCCGTCGATCCCATTCCCATGCCGAACTCGGATCCTTGCGCTTCGAGATTGTATTCGACAGCGTTGCAGACGACGTCCATGCCGTAATAGATGCTCCGGCAGATCTTCGTCAGTCCATGGACGAAAAGATCGAAATAGCTGAGGGGGAATGTGCCTTCTGCCGATGTGGTCGTGACGAGCTTGTCGAGCACGTCTTCCAGCGCAGGGATGAAGGGCTCGTTGAACACACCGGTGCTCTCGAAAAGTAAGGTCGGGTCGGTTTTCTCAAGGAGGTTCTTTTCCGGAACCTCAATGAAGGCGCGTTCTTCACGCCGCGGAACCCGCAAGAATTGCCGCACGTCTATCCAGTAGCTAGCGCCGACATCGGTGTCGTGAAGGACCAGAACAACGGGCAAAGGGAACTGTTCCCAGTAGGTTTTGTGCTTGCCCTCCGGATAAAACTTCCAGCCAAGCTCACTTCTATGCTTGAAGAAAGAGGGCCCGGCCTTTACCTGGACCGCGACGGTCCTTCCATTTACCAGTCCCTCCGGCGAGACGAACTCGATCTGCCCGTCGATACCGACGTCGCCTGTCCCGGTTTCACGCCAAATCTGGCCGGCCCTGGCGGCATAGGACTGGACCGCTGCGATTCCGCGCCGCTCCTGCATATATGTATTTCCGGCCTTAGGTAGTTCCATCTTCTTTTCTCTCAATGGTTCTGGGTGAGTTACTACGACGTCCCGTTGCATCCTTACTTTTAAGCAACTCCCCATGCCCGAAACCTCCCACTCCCCGTCATCTCCCAGAGGCCGAGTTCCAAAGTGATCCACCGCGCCGCCTGCTGGGTCACCTCGAGCATCTTCGCCACCATCCCGGCAGACACCAACGGCTTAGCCATCACCAGTTCGACCAGTTCCGGCAATTTCGAAGACGTCCGGCGCCCCTCTAGCCTCCGCTCCATCATTTTTCGCGCCAGAGCCAGCCTGACATGTTCCTTCATGCAGATCTCGGCGGCTGCGATCAGGCCATGAACGATGGCAAGCAGCCGCGATTCCCGATCGCGATGCCGGCGGCGATCGACGGGGATGGTTTTCAAGCCAAGGTTGATGGCGGTCAGATGGGCGCCGGTGGTGATGCCGGCTCGGCGTACGATCGACGCGGCCAACAGTCTGCCGAGCCATGGCGCGTGCTGAAGAACGGAAAGCTCGTTCCAGGCGTCAACCGCGACGATCGCCTGCAACACCGCCGGCAGATTTTCGAACTGACGTACCACGTCGCGCCATTCGTCGAGCCGTGCATCACCGTCCCAGTCTAGGACGTAGATCATCGGATCTTTCTCTTGGCCGCTGGCACGACTGGACCGTGTTGCATTCTCGATCGCCGCCTCTGATCGGGCGTTCACCGCATCGATGGCGGCATAGTTGATGCCGGGGAAAAGTTCGCCAACGTCCGCGTCTTCCCCTTCGCCTTCCGTATCAATCGGGGACCCCGCACCGGATGGCATCGGCGGTCGTCGCCTCGTCCGTGTCAGCCGGCGAGATCTCCGAGGTCTTTCGCAGCGTCAGAATGCCATCGGCCAGCAACGCCCAGCCCGGAAGTTGGGCTGCGATCCGCCTGCGGGTGCGCAAGACGTCGCGGGCGATCGTCAGCTCGTGGGTGAGTGTGCGAATATCGCAGGTGTGGTCGTTGAGGATCAGGTCTTCGAGGTGAACAAGTTTGCCGTCGATCCAGCCCGCGCCGACCGGCGAGTGGGCGATACGCTCGTCGAGCCGGGCCAGCTCGACACCCGCTCGAAACAGGCTCTATCAGGGCCGTCATGCTGATTTTCGAAACATCGTAAGCCATTGATTTTATAGCAAACCAATTCTTATAAGAACTTTTTATAAATATTAGATTCTGTTCAATAAAGCGGATATCGAGCAAGCCTTCTGGCCATGAGCTTGATCATTGCGGTCTGGATGAAGGCGAGGCTTGTTGCTGAAAAGCGCTCAAAATCCTTGGCGAGCTGGCGGTTGATGTCAAGCCATGCGAGGGTTCGTTCAACGATCCAGCGCTTCGGCAATACCTGGAACCCCGCCTGATTTCGCTTGACGATTTCCATCGGTCTTGGGCTTGCCTCTTCGACCTTCGGACCCTGATAGCCGCCATCGCCGCAGATTTTCTCGATAAAGGGAAAACGGTTGGCGAGCTTGTCGAAAATGAGTGCCGCTCCGTCGCGATCTTGAATACCCGCCGAATGGACTTCGGCTTTCAGGAGCATGCCCAGGGTATGGATCCGAATGTGCCGCTTGCGGCCCTTAATTTTTTTGCCCGCGTCATAACCGATATCAAGACGTGCGTCCGGGCCAGTCTTCACCGATTGGCTATCAATGATGGCAAATGATGGCTGCTCTTCGCGCCCCTCAAGCTGTCGCGTTCGGCAATAGAGCGCGTCATGGATACGACGCCATGTCCCATCCCGGCAGAACCGCTTGAAATAATGATAGACTGTGCTCTTCGGCGGAAAATCATGCGGCAGCAATACCCATTGGCAGCCCGACTGAAGCAGATAGAAAATCGCATCCATCACCGCCCGAAGCGACGTCTTGCGTCTGCGGCCCAGTCGAGGCTGCCTTGGTATGAAGGGCTCGATCAGGCTCCACTCACGATCAGTTAGATCGCTTGCGTAGCGCATGCGGCTTCTGTCATGGTGACGCCGGGTGAAGGGTGTCCAGGCCATTCGATCTCTCCGTATTTGTCGCAAAATACAAAGAATCTGATTGCCGCCCTTCACTCAACCCCGCACACGGCCGCCATTCTTGAACAGACACTTAGGGTTATTCACATGGTATGATTGCGGGTTGGCCCTCTAACCATCAATAAGTACCTCTTATCGATCTCCATAGGGGGACAATTTGGGCTAGCTGCCAGCCGATCAATAACGCCCGCACAGAAACTGGAAATGGCCGCGTGAATTCCATTGAGAAAGGATGGCGTGCCGATGATCAGGTTCGCGATGCTTTCCTGACCGCCACCACGATGATCCGCGATCTTCATATCATTTTGGACAGCATGACATCCATCCGGATTGCACCTCTCGCAAGGTAGGATCGGAGAACGACTGCTGCTTGGGAGAACCTGGTCGAAAATCCAGCTTCGGGTTAGGCTCTCTGCCACCAGTTTCCTGTAGCCGCCGGGAGCCCTTAGCGCAGATATTGATGCAGTACAGAGTAAAGCACGACCACCACCACCGATAGCGCTATGACGAGGACTATGCTCCTGTTTTGTACGCGTATCTCATGCGGTTCCGGCTGCTTTGCCCCGCAACGCGGGCATATAACGCCGACAGGAACCGGCGCTTCGCATTTGACACACGCAACATAAACCACCCTGCCTCCTCGGGCGCCTAAGCCGGCGCCACTTGCCATTTCGAGAACCGTATTAATAACACTTACAGAGCCGACAGATCGACCGAGGCAGATTGATCCTTGGGAAATTATCCGCAATCCGGTCTCCAGTCTGACCCACACCTATCGGTAGACATTCAACCCATACGCGCTGCATCAACAAAAACCACCGTCGAGACCTTGACCTTTTGGGAGGCTGGCCTATTCTCGTCATGCATGGCGCGATTGAAACATTGAGCTCGCGCCACCGGGCTGTTTTGACGATTTTTGATGACGTTATATGGGGGGCATTCCATGGACGACGTTCTGTCATCCACCGATTTCATTCAAGCAAGCCGTGTGCTGAAGGTCTCGTCGTCCTTGGGCGAAGACCAGTTGTTGCCGGAAAGCATGATGGTGGATGAAGGCGTCAATCGCCTGTTCGAAATCACCCTGTCGGTGCGCGCCAAGCGCGAGGCAGTCAAGCCGGAAGAACTGATCGGCAAACTGGTCGATATCTCCCTGGAAATCCGTCAGGGCGAACTGGACGGGGATGGCGTGCGCCGACCGTTCAATGGACTGGTGACCAATCTGTCCGAGGGACCGCCGGTGACGCGTGGATTGCGGTCCTATACCCTGACCATCCGTCCGCAACTGTGGCTGTTGTCGCGCCGCTCCGATTGCCGGATCTGGCAGAATATGACCTCGATGCAGGTGATGGAAACACTGTTTTCCGAGCATGGCATTCCAGCCGCCGCATCCGCCCCTCTGCACAAGACGCCGCCGTCGCGCGAGTTTTCTGTCCAATGGAATGAAACGGATCTCGATTACCTACTGCGCCGCTTCGAGCAAGACGGGTTGTTCTACTGGTTTGAACATGAGACCGGCGTTCACCGCCTGAAGGTCAGCGACAGCAAGGTGGCCTGGAGCAAGCCATCGGCTGCGGCAGAAGGTGTCGACAAAGTCAGATTAGCCCAAGGCTCGTCGGATCGCAACCATATCAACGAATGGATGCGGCAATTCTCCTACGTCCCCGGCCAGCGTGCCGGTGCGGACTGGAATTTTGAGACGCCGAGCACTGTGCCACTGAACGTCACGCCGTCACTGATCCAGATGCCGGGGGCCAAGCAGCGCGAGCTTTACGAATATCCGGCTCGGATCTCCGATATCAAAGAAGCCGAAGTGGCAGAGACCTTTCGAACGCAGGCGACGGAAGCCGATCATGAGCGGGTGACGGGCCAGTCCAATGTGCGCTTTCTGGAAGCAGGACGCCGGTTCACGCCCTATGAGGAGCCGCATCCCGAACATAAATACGAAGAGCATGTGATTACCCGCATCATGCATCGGGTGGTGGACCGCTCCTATGAGACGGCCAGCAATGAGATGGAATATGCCAACGCGTTTGAGGCCATTCCATCACGCGTTCCGCTGACACCGCATCGCGACACAAAGCGTCCGCGCATCGAGGGTGCGCAGGTGGCGATCGTCGCAGGGCCATCGGGTGAAGAAATCCACACCGACAAATACGGGCGCATCAAGCTCTGGTATCCCTGGGATCGCAAGGCAAAGAAGGATGGCAGTGATACCTGCTGGGTGCGGGTTAATCAGGCCTGGGGCGGTGGCAGTTGGGGTGCGCAGGTCATTCCCCGCATCGGCATGGAGGTGATGGTGTCGTTCGTGGATGGCGATCCGGATCGGCCACTGGTGATCGGCGTGGTTCCCAATCCGGCCAATCCCGTGCCCTACGATCTGCCCGCCAACAAGACCCGCATGGTGCTGCGCTCCAACACCCACAAAGGCAGCGGCTTCAACGAGATGACCTTCGAGGACGAAAACGGCAAGGAGAACATGTTCCTCCACGCCCAGAAGGATCAGACCTTCAAGGTTCTCAACAACCAGACCAGCCGTGTCGACGCCAATGCGCTTCATTCGGTCGGCGCCAACAAGTCGCTGGAAGTCGGCTCGAACATGAGCCAGCAGGTTGGCGGCGGGTTGAACATGGTGGTCGGCGGGGTTGGCAATGCCGTCAATGCGATTGCGGGCGGATTGCTGGCGACACTGGCAGGCAAGAGTGCCGGCCTGCTGCAGCAGGCCATGTCGCTGGCATCCTCTGCAGCAGCCGATACCCCCTCCTCCGCTGATAAGAATGCCGAGGCGGCTGGTGCTGCTCTGGGTTCCGCAGCCTCTTCATCCAGCGGAAGTGGCGCCGACGTCTTCTCCACGGCCGCAAGCTACGCCGGCCTGATGGGCGCTGGCGGGCTTGGCGCTATGGCATCGTCGATGGATTCGGTTCGCTCCGGCATCAACAATGCCGCCGTCAGTGAATTGCGCACGGATGCGGGGGATGCGATGCGCTCCTCCGGCAGCCAGCTTGGCGCGCAAGTCAGTTCCATGCTTGGCAGCGGTATTTTCAACACGCTTGTCAGCCGGATGCAGAATACCAGCGTTGGCGTTGCCAAGACCGAACAGGTCGGCGTTGCCAAGGTCGTCACCGTTGGGCAGGTGTTCAACGAGACGGTCGGCCATACGAAGAATGTGATGATCGGCAAGGAATTGTTCATCGGGGTCGGTGGCGGCAAGGACAAGGACGGCAATGAACAGCCGCCGAAGTCCATCCTGATCATGAAGGACGATGGCACGATCCTGCTCAAGGGCGTGAAGATCTATATCGAGGGGGATAGCCATGTGCAGGTGACCTCGGCGATGATCGACCACAATTGAGGTCAAGGGTCATGCCGGAGCTGACGAACCTCACCCCGTTCCCGAATTTCCGCTATTATAGCCGCGACAATCAGGACCGTGAATTCGGTATCGTGATTGTTAAGGCCACCTATGAATTCGACGCCTCCGGCAATCTGGTCGAAGCCGAAGAACAGGCACCGATGATGTTTACGGACAAATGCCATGGCGAGGTCAATGTCACCTCGCTCTGGCATCCCTCCGATCTCGTTCCGAACAAACCAGCGACAGATCTGATCGTCAATGCCGTTGCCCATGCTCCGGTCGGCAAGCCCGTGCCAGCGTGGCTTTGCGGAATCAAGATCAGCGATGGGGCCACAGAGCTTTTCTCAAAGCAACTGCGTGTTACCGGACCGCGTCAGTGGAATCCCGTATGGAAACGCAGATTGACGGATCGGGAAGCGAGCGATTGGCAGCAGCATCGCAAGCTGTTTGATCGCTGGGAACTTTCCGAGCCTGCCCCCATAGCGGCGGTGCCTCTGCACTACGAATATGCCTTTGGCGGAGAAATTCCGACGGGCAGCAACGATGATGGCACGCCGATTTTTGACACGGATCATTATAATCCGCTGGGGCGAGGCAAGATAAACCAGGACTGGACCGACCTCACCAAGCCCGTTGCCGCCCCCCAGATCGAAGCCCCGGATGACCCGATAACTGAACCCTATAAAGACTACCGTCCGCAAGGATTTGGGCCTATCCCGCCCGCCTGGTTGCCACGCCGTCCCTTAGGCGGAACCTATGATCAGGATTGGCAGGATAATGTCTGGCCCGCATGGCCCGCAGACTATTCCTTTGCCTATCATAATTCCGCTCACCCGGATCTCCACATCAAGCCTTATCTGCAAGGGCATGAGCAGATTGTAGTAACGGGTTTGACAGCGGGAGTTGAGGAGCTTGCCTTCGCCTTGCCCGGTGAACAGATGATGGTTGATTTCGTGCGGGAGGATGGAACCATTGAGCGCGAACAATTCGTGCTTGATACAGTGTTACTCGACATTGCCGCGCCCCGGCGGCGCGATTGGCGCATCTACCTGTCATGGCGGGTGAATTTCGAGCCAGACCTGTTCGAACAGGCAATCATCCACCGCAGGAAGCTGTCGCGCGCATCGATCGATCAACAGATGGAAGCGAAGGAGGATATGGCTCTATGACCATGGCAAAGATCTCTGCCCGCAAATGCGCGTCCAACGTCATCGTCTCGACCACACCCGATGTCTGCTGGACACCGGTCGGATCGGATGTGGTGAAAGTGGGCTATACCTCAATCGCCTTTCTGGACACAGCAATCAGACATTCGACGACAGTACGCAACAATGGCAAGTTTGACTTTCAGCTGAATTCGCGCACGGCCAAATCAACGGGCCATGAGCCGGGCACGAAGAAGGGCGTCAAAGTGCCGGGCTATCTTGGTCCTGCCCATGTCGAAGTTGCCTCGCATTTCGTATTTTCTGAGGGTTGGGCGACTGTCAGCCATCGCGATCCGGCATGGATCAACCGACCTGATCCAGGGCCAGTGGAGCCGGAGAAGTCGCAAGAGCCGGCACCGGTCATACTCGCCGCAAATGACGGCACACCAGGGAACAATCGAGCTCAGAATGCCCAGGTTGATGCCGTTTGTAGGATGCTGAAACTGACAAAAGACCAAAGGCAAATGCTTCACCGGGAAATAGGCGGTCAAAACTTTGGATTCCAGGAGATACTGGAATGCGCCAAGGACATGTTCAACAAATGAAAATATTGCAGGAATTTTGGGGCGCACCTTTGCCCGCCCGGCTGGCGATAGAGCGCGGGCATGGAAGCTGTTTGCTCCTTTATCACGAACATGAGGGTAACAAGCCATCGATGATGATCGATAGGGCTCGATGGGTCATTACATCGGGTGATCGCCTGACTTTTTATGATTACGACATTTCCAGCAGCGATGATCTCGCAGTTCTTGCACCGTATCGACTTCAGTCAATCGCTGAATATTCCGACCATATGAGGCTTGATTTTGGCAGTGCTCAATTGCTGCTGTTCTGGACCGCGCAATCGCAGGAGTTCTTCCATCCTGGCATCCCGAAAGGCAGTGAAGAGTGGCGGAACCTGCCTCAAGACGACCGGGACAACATAACTGTCTTTCCACGGAGTGGCGAAGCCTTCGGAATCGAATTCGAAGCCTTGCTCAACCCGGAAGATTATCCATGGGGCGGAGAGTTCCTTCGTCGGGAAGCGGAGCTTCCGAGTGCCTGAAACTGCAAAACGCATGCAATCTTTGAAGATTGGAGTGTGCCGTGCCTGATGGCGGTGAAACAAATTACGTTCCGACAACACGCAGCTATGTCGATAAAAATGGCGTGCAGACGAACGAGCGCGCCATTCCGCATACAAACACGAGCACTTATTACGACAATGGCAAGGCATGCGTAGTTGCTGGTGCTACCTCTGCCGAAGACGAAGCTCATAAAAAGCTCAGACAAGAAATCCTGGCGCGACTTTATGAGGAGAAGAAACAGCTCGAAAGCGAAACTGATCAGGCATACTCGGATCGAACCGAGCGGATGGCTATGGCTCTGGCAGGCCCAGAATACATCGACACGGGCAATACTATTTCCCGGCAGGGCCGTCTCAACATGGTGAATTCGGACATCCAGAAATACGAAAATGGTTATCCGGTATACACTTTCAAAGATAATCTAAAAAACGTTGCGACTGCGCCAGTGCGTCTCTTCGATGGTGCTGTTGGTCTTGCAAAGGGTCTGGGAAACACTTTGCTCGATCTGGGAAAAGGAGGGGCTGCTGGGGAATTGATGCAATCGGATGATCCCGAGCTTCGAAAAGAGGGTGAACGGCTAGCAAAAGAGGCTGGCGATAATTTGGCAAACCGCGGCAAATCCGCGGCCCACGCTATTATCTTCGCCCTCCCCAATATGGCAAAGCAGGCTAGTGACGGAAATTGGGGAGAGCCGGTCGGCGACACTGTTGCCGGCTATGGTGCTGGTAAAGCGCTCGAATTCGGTGCGGGCGCTTTAAAAGGTACCACCCCGGCAGTCCGTGCAGCGGACGATGCCGCGACTTCTGGCGCAACCGTCGTCGGCGAACCCGTGTCTGTCACCAACGGCGAGTACCTCGAGACCTGGCGCGATTTCCTCATTCCCGGCACGCTTGGCTTTGACGGCGCACGGTATATGGGCCTCAAGCTCGCCCTGCCCGCTCGCTATACCACCCCGCTCGGGCCGTGCCAGATTTCCATGGTCGACGAGGTGTTTTCCAACCCGGCGCGTGGCAAGCTGCTGTTTCACACTGCCGATGGCAAAGCGATTGATTTCGACCGACCCTTCAATTTCCTCCCGTCGATCAATGCCGCCTATCCGCATCTGGAGCTGAAAGCCCCTTGGCTGAAGCAGCTGGAGCTCAAGGATCGCGGCATCGTCAAGCACTTCAGGCAGTATGACGACGATGTCTACCGGCTGGAAAAGCTCGATGACCTCAATGGCAACAGCCTGACCTTCCTGCGCTCGGATGCTGGCTGGCTGGAAAAGATCGAGGGGCCGGATGGCCTTTCGCTGATTTTTGACAATGACGCGCAAGGCCAGCGCACCCGCATCGCGCTGATCGGCACTGAAGGCTCCGAGCTGGAACTAGCGCGCTACACCTATGATGCCAAGGGACGGATGCGGGAAGCCACCTGCGCCTTCGGCATGTCGGTCCATTACGTCTGGGAAAGAGACCGGGACCTTCTTGTCTCGTGGAATAACCTGACACGCCAGTCCGAAACCCATTTTACCTATGACGACGATGGCCGGGTGGTGCACACCCGCACCAACGGCATCTGGAACAATGACCGGTTTGATTACCGCGAAGGCGAGACCGATTATCTCCCCGGCGGTGTGGAGGCGCAAGCCCAGACCTTCCGCTATGACGAGCATGAAAACGTCACTGCGGAAATCGATGCGCTGGGCGGCGTGGTGGCGCATGGCTATGATCGCCACGGCTTTCGGATTTCGACCAAGAACCAGAACGGCTATGAAAGCCGCACGCGCTATGACGTCCACGGCAATGTCAAGGAACTGACCGACCCGGAAGGCCGCTCTACGGTCTATGGCTGGGGTGACAATGGCGAACTGCTGATTGCCATCGATGGTGCCGGAAACAAACGGACCTACAAGCATGATGACAACGCCAATGTCATCAGCGAGAAGGACGCCGAAGGCCATGAGACCCGATTGGTGCGCGATGCCAGGGGCCGGGTGGTGGAAACCCATTTCCCCAATGGCGCGATCGAGCGGCGGGCATGGGATGCGCATAACCGTCTGGCCTCGGTTACCGATGTCAAAGGCAATACCAGCCGCTTTGTCTACGATGTCTTTGGCCGTCTGGTGGAAACCATCGGCCCAACGGGTGCTGTCACCAAACACATCTACCGGGCCGGTGCGGGTGGCTTTGGTACCGTCAGCGCCGTTATCCGTGCCGATGGTGTGCAGGTCACGCGCTCGTTTGATGGTGCAGGCCAGCTTGCCACAGTAACGGATGGCGAGGGGCGCATGTGGCACTATCGCTACGGTGCCTTCGGTGTGTTGCAAGCCATCGTCGATCCCAAGGGTGGGGAGCTAAAACTTGCCACTGATATCGAAGGCCGGGTCATCTCCGTTACCAATGCCGTTGGCCGTGTCTATAGCTTTGAGCGGGATGCAGCCGGACGGGTCGTGGTCGAAGAGGATTTCGATGGCCGGGTCTGGCGCTACGCCCGCGATGCCGCAGGCCAGATTACCGAAACGGTCAAGCCGGATGGCGCAAAGCTGCGCTACGCCTATGACAAATCCGGCCTGATCAAACGGATCGAAGGCTTTACCGCCAAAGGCGAGCCGGAAGATATCACGCGCTTCTGGTACGATGCCCGTGGCCTGCTGATCAGTGCCGAGAACAGTGCCGCACTTGTGGAATTCGAGCGAGACCGCAATGGCCGCATCATCGGCGAAAGCCTGAACGGCAAGCGCATCAAATCCAGACGCGATGCGATGGGCAACCGTATCCTGCGCGAGATCACCGGCGCAGGCGGCTCTCTTGCCCAGTATATCCGCGATCCGCTAGGCGCCGTTGAGCAGATGGTGGCAGGCGACACCGAGATCACCTTCAAACGCGATGTGCTGGGCCGTGAAACCGAACGCCGCATGGGTGGCTTCCATCTGCTGCAGAGATTCGATGCGGCGGGCCAGCTTGCCGCCCAGGCAGCCGGTCCCGCAGTGGCGGGGGGCCTTGATGTCTCGCGGTTAGGCTGGAACATCCCTGGCGGCGGTGGTGAACGCTCGGCACGCGCCAGGCCCGGACATATCCACCGCATCTACGAATATGACCGCGCCTTTGCCCCTACCAGCATTGACGATGGCCTGTGGGGCAAACGGCAATACACCTATGATGACAACGGCCAACTGACGGATTCTGAAGCCGCCTTTGGCTCGGAACGCTATCACTATGACGAGGCCCGCAATCTGGCTGGTGCCTCGTCGTCTGTCACGATTGCCGAACAGCCTACCCCCTATGGCCGGGCCTTTGACGAGACCTTCGGCTCCACCGTACCTGCACCCAAGCCAAGCGGCTGGCAGCGCAGCGCCGGCGGCGTGGTGCAGATCGCCAAGGGACCCAAAGGCGAAAAGATTCAGCTCACTCATGACGACTGCGGCCGCCTGATCGAGCGGCGGGTCGAGCGTGACGGCTTCAGGCCACAGCGCTGGCGCTATCGCTGGGATGCCCATGACCGGCTGGTGGGCGTGACCACCCTGGAGGGCGAGGAGTGGCTGTTCCGCTACGATCCCTTTGGCCGTCGAGTGTCCAAAGTCCACCGCTTTGCCGAGAAAGACCGCCACAGAGCCGCCCTGCGCTGGCCAAGCCTTATCGGCGGCGATGGCGTGCCGCGGCCATCAAGATCAGGATCTGACGCCCAAGAGCGCGATCACGATCTGCCCGATGTGGGCACGGCATATCTCTGGGACGGCGATCATATGGTGGCGGAAGCGCCGCTGTTCCTTGACGGTCATATCGCCTGGAATGAGGCAACCCACTGGCAGTTCGAGGAGGACAGCCATCGGCTTCTGGCCAAGCAACTCCCCTCCGGCGAGATGCTGGCGATCGTCAGCGATCACCTCGGCACACCAAAAGAAATGTTCGACGCCAAGGGGACGTTACTCTGGGCCGCCGACCACCATGTCTGGGGTGCCGTCCGCACCACCAAAACCTTCGGCTCCCTTGCCGCCCTCCCCAAGCACGACCGCCCGCCGGACGAACTCCACTGCCCCTGGCGGTTTCCGGGGCAATACGAGGATGCCGAGACCGGCCTCTGCTACAACCGCCATCGGCATTATGACCCGTTGACCGGGCAATATGCCTCACCGGATCCGATCGGGCTTGCAGGTGGAGATCGGCCGCAGGGGTATGTGAATAATCCGAATACGCTGGTCGATGTGTTGGGATTATCTCAGACTGTTTGGTCCTTTATAAATGAAACGCAGCCTCCAGTTGAGGGATCAGTCATCCCTAAATCCTTTGAATTGTCTCTACCGGACGGAAAAAAAGTTTGGGTTCATCCAAATGCGACTAAACATATGGTTGACGATGCAGCCGCAATTGCGGTGAAACGAAAGAGGTTACCTTCTGGCTGGAGTGAAGAAGCTTCAAAACTGTATCAGCAACAGCAACTACGGAGTCTAAGGGGGGCTGTGAGCGATGCGGCGAAAAACGGAATTCCAATGGATCAGATGCTCAAGGTGGATGGTTGGGAACTCATTTTTTCTCCGGCACGACAGGCAGGGGACCTACCAGTATTAAAGCATGCTAGACCATATGGAGCGTACTAGATGGGTATACAATTAAACGATTGTTCAAATTTAAATTTTGAACTTCTCGAATTCGAAGACCATCTCGGATCACTATGTTTTAATGTGAAGCTCCATTTTGATGGGAAGGATTTCAATTTTTCCTCCCAGTTCAATTTTTGGTTTGACTACACAAATATAGATAAATTCATAGCTAATTTAAAAAATGATAAAAATGCTGTTATGTCATCTATGGATCATGATTTTGATATTTCAATCGAGAAAGATGGAGATTTTTTTATTAAAATAGAAATAAAAAAAGGAGGATTTTTTTCCCCGAAGGAATTTCGGTACTTTGATAAAATGTCGGAAACAGGAATATTGGATTTGAAAGAATTTTTTTTAAACTTCCCGAAATGGTGGTGAGCAAATAACAATTATAATATTTTAAACATGACGGAGCCCGCAATCAGCCGGCGCCTTTTCCTACGTTAGCATCGCCGATCAGCCGACACCCTATGGCCGGGCCTTTGACGAGACCTTCGGTTCCACTGTGCCGGCGCCAAAGCCGAGCGGCTGGCAGCGCCGGCGGTGTGGTGCAGGTCGCCAGGGCCCCGAAAGGTGAAAAGATCCAGCCCACCAAAGACGATTACGGCCAGCTGAACGAATGGAATCTCGTCCCGTCGAGACCTTGGGGTCAAGAAGCCATGGATCCACTCCGACATACCAGGTATGATCTAATCAAAATTAACTGTGGTATAAACAGTTGGTAGGTGGCTGTGATGTCTAAAGCGGATGAAATTCGGGCGAAATTCAGAGCAAAGGGAGCGGCTATTAAAGCTGAAATGGAAAGTCCCTACGGGCGGTTTCGGTCTAAATTTTCCACAACTCTTGATAAATATTGTTCGAATTTGGATGATTCGTTCATGGCGACGATTTTTGAGGCTTATAACGAAACGAAGCCCGCAGATATTGACGCTTGGATTGAGCAGGAAATCATGCCTATGTTCAAATCTTTGGGACCTGCTCCGTCGTGGCGATTTGAACCGGATTGGGCCTTTGTCGACAATCTACCAGGGGTTTTCGTGACGCGGTTCGATGCGGACGATGAAACTTTTTATGTGTTTCAGGGTGCGCGCAAGACGAATGATGGACTTATGCGCTGCACAAAGATTTCAGCTCAAGGCGATAGCTATAGAAGCAACATGGACGGCGAAATCATAGGATGAAGGCAAGCGTTACTGACTGTTGGACATCCTTGTTGAATATGCTGTAACGGCAAACGGCTTTCCAGCTCAACCAAGGTAGCCAAATCACATTGGACGACGCTGATACCTACGCGCTCTTCCGCGAAGAGCATAACGAGAACCACGGCGCCGGCTGGTGGGTGGATTTGAGGCGACGCGGCATCCGGGTCGTGCGGCTGTTCAAGGACAGCATTTACGGATCGCCGCAGGCAAGCTTCGATCAGGCGAAAGCCTATCGCGATGCGGCCATATCTGTCCTGCCACCTGCCACCAATCATGAGCAGGCCGTTCTGCTCCGCAAGAATAACAAGAGTGGCATTTCAGGTGTGCGCCACGTCGAACTGGCAGAGGACGAAGCTTGGGAAGCATCTCTCCTCACCCGCACAGAGCACAAACGCGAGAAGTTCTCCGTACGCGAATATGGTGAGGAGCAAGCAAAAGCCATGGCAATCGCACTGCGCCGAAAATGGCTGGAGGAATTACCGGTCAAACACCTGGCTTATGCCGAACACTCGGAAGAGATGACCCGGCAGCATTTCGGCGATCAGCTTGCGCCCGTTAGCGACGTCTTGCCCGAAGTCAGCATCACCAAGACCGAGGCTAAGGCACGACTGAAGGCAATAAACGCTCATTTCGATGCCCTACGCCCTCCTAGGCTCCGGGTGCGTGTGAGAAGCTACCAGGAGGGCAGACTTTCAGTCCACGTTTCCGACGCCGGCTTTCCCGCCCAACGTAAATTGGTCATACTCAATACAAAACGTCTGTCGACCGGTGAAACTCTTGCCATGGCGAGCGACCGGATCATGGCGCTGATCACGACGTTCTATAATCGCGATGTCGCTCATTGGTTCATGCAGAACCATGGCCATATCCTGCTCGATCCGGCACACTACGATCCGGACGACGGTTTCAATGTTCTACTGTTCGTGCCTGTAGAGATCGCAAAACCAGAAACCGTGAGCGATAGACCGGCCAGCGAATGAGCGCCGGTTCTGAGCGAGGCTGCCCATCCTGGCACTGCGACATTCACCTTGGTCTTGTGTTTCCCTGCTCTCCAAGAGTGGCTTTTTGTCTCCAATTTCCACTCGCTACACACGAATGACTGACGCCGGTGCGGGAGGCGGATCGGGTTCAAGGCTAACCCACCCCCCTGCCCCCCGGGGACATTGAGGCCATCTGACCATCGTCCGAGGGGTCTTCACCTCTCAAGCGATGACCTCAGGTCGCAATGGCATCAATGCCCATGGTGATCTCACTCATCCCGCCAAACAGCGGCACGTCCACCACCACCTGACCACGCTTGGACAGCACCTTGCGCACCGTCACCACGAAGTCGGCAAACGGTCCTGAGCGGATCGTCACCTGCTTGCCCAGCACATCCGGCATGGGTGGAACGTCGCCCGCATCCATATGCTTCCTCTCCGCAGTCTTGGCCGATAGGAGCAGCTGTCGCATCAAGGGTTCCGGCATCAGGTAGGGCTTGCCATCCCTGCCCATCAGGCTCCGCAGTTTGGAGGCCAGCATGAGACCGACATAGGCTTCATTGTCCGGGATCACCTGCACGAACAGGTAGCCACGGAATAATGCTCGCTGGACGATGATCGCTGGCTTGCCGCGCCTGGGTGGCAGTCTCAGCCGCTCGCATGGGCACCAGCATTCGATTTCCTGCTGTCCAAGGCTATCGCGGATCACCTGTTCCATGCCGATCTTGCAGCTTGCCACCACCCAGCGGGCCAGTTGGTCGAAGTCAGGGCGGTCACGCCTGGCCATGGCGATCTGGCGTTGGCGCTTGACCTCAAGGACTTTGGCGTCCGTCAGCTTCGCAAGCCTATCGTTCGAGACGCTATTCAGAAGTTTGCCGTTATGCTGCATCATGGGTGCGTCCCTCGCTGAGGCTGATTTTGAAGTGCTGAAGGGCGGCCTCGACCGCCGCGTCGAGATCGGGCTCTGCGGGGTCCACCGGCGGGAAGTAATTCCACTCGCACCGACCATCGATAAACATCCATCCCCGCCGCTCATGGAGCCGGTGCCAAGCGGCAAACAGGTCGCTGTCCGGCTTGACCCCGACAAAGTCGGCCACCAGCGGCAACAGATCCGCCGAGGTCACAAACGGTTCGCCACGAAGGGCCCGGTCTTGCATTTTGACCACCAACGGCCAGCCGTGTTCCCGGCGCTTTTCCCAGATCAGCGCTTCCCGGCTGATCGCACCGGTGGCAATCCGTCGTTCATCGAAAGCCGTGATGAAGAACGGGCCGGTCGGGTCTGACAGCAGAGCCTCCAGTCGCCGTCCCATCCAAAGCTTGCCGCACGGCTTGGCGACCACGCGTGCTGGCTCCTGGGTGGCAGCCAGATGGTCTGGCAGGTCTGTCCAAGCCCGTGCTTTCAGGTAAACGGCGGGCGCTGTCAGGTCGTCGCGCTTTGCCCAGGCGAGATAGGCTGGTGTTCGCTCAATGCAGGCGTCCCGCTCCTCAGCCGACAGCGCAAACCAGGCATTGCGGGCAAACTCGGGACTGCCGGGCTTGGGCCAGAGTTTGTACCAGGCGTCAAACTGCCGACCGATCCGGGCTCGCTCAGTGCGCTTGGCTGCCTTATCGTCCACAACGAGAACCGCATTGCCTTGCGAAACCAGTTCGCAAACTCCCTCCCCTTGGTAAGAGTCAGTCTTTGCTAGATCTAAGTTATTACTAGGTGCCGATTTTACCGGCGCCGGTAAAACCGGCGACGGTTTTGCCGGCGACGGCGTTTCAGTCTGCGGTAGAAATGCAACAGTTTTGGTTGGCGCATCGGAACCGTCAGAACCGTCGGATTTGGCGGAGGCATCGGCGTTGCCCGAGCCGCCAGAGGCATCGGCGATGCCAGAGGCATTAGTGTTGTCGGCGTTGTCGGAGGCATCGGTGTTATCGGAGACGTCGGAGACGTCGGAGACATCCGGGACCGCCTGGCGTGGCTCGTCAAAGATGACAAGAACCGTTGCGCCGAACTTGCCATCGGCGCGGGTCTGCTCCCGCTCCGCGTAGCCTGTCTCCACCAGCTCCGCGATCATCTTGCGGGCCTTGTCGCGCCCGCAATTGCCCTTGCGGACGATGTCCCCGATCACCACGGTCCAATTGTCGGGCTTCGACAGCAGATAAGACAGCAACCAACGGGCCTCCATGGAGAGCCTGGCATCTTCAAACACATGGTTGGGAATGGCGGCATAGCGCGCATTGCGTACGCCGCGCCGGATTGTCGCTTCGCCGCTCACTGCCCACCGCCTTTGCGCGCCACAGCGAGCAGCGCCGCCCTGGTCGCCCCGATGGACAGCAACACGCTATCGCGCCAGCAGCCCTGCTCGGTGCGGGTGGAGTTAAGCGCTGCCAACTCGGCATCAATGTATTCGACGCCGATCAGGAAACCCGCCGTGCGCAACACCATGCGGATCGCGGCGTTGTCGCGGTAAATGACACCCTGCGGTACCCTGAGCAGCCAGTCGGCCCGCTCCGCGTCCGTCTGGCAATCGCAAAGCTGCTCAACGATGGGAAGAAGCCCTGTCATCGGCCAATCTCCCGCTCCACCTTGCGTGCCAGGGCGCGATAGGCGTCCATCTGCTTGGACAGCGCCGCCTGAGCCGCCTTCTGCGCGTCCACGGCCTGTGTTGCCGCTTCGCAAGCACTGGCATAGGTGCGGAACTGGCTTTCCATCCGGGCGCTTTCGAGCAGAAAGTCATCAAACAGCGGATTGGAACCGGCCGGGCCGAACATCGCATCCCGTGTCACCGACACCCAATCTCGCGGCACACCGAGATCCTTGGCAACCATGCTGTCTGTCCAGGGCGCTTTATAGGCATCCTTGCCATAGACCTCATTGAGCTTGTCAAAGATGATGGCGCGATCCTCACGGCTCATGTCACGCGGCTTGTCCGCAACCGGTGCTGTGTTCTCGGCCATGATAATCGCTCCTTTGCGCTTGGACGGGTTGGCGTGTTTTGGGCAAAAGTCCTCTTTCGGACTGCTGCCAACGACCCACCCTTTGGTCTGGAAATGCTGGATTGCCGCGAGGGACGGCTTGACGATGATCCCGGTGTGATGCGGGAAATAGGAAACGACGTCGCAGCACCCGCAGGCGATCCGCATCGCCTTAGCGGTGCGCTTGCCATAGGGAATAGAGACCTCTGGAAAGTCACGACTGGTCATGCTTCACCCCCGCTGCGCAGCCACGCCTCGTACTCGCCAAACAGCGAGAGCCAGGCCGCTCTGACGCGGTCATCCTCATTGATCTGTTTTTTGCTGGTGATGCCGAGGCGGTCCTTCAGAGCCGCGTCGGCAGTGTCTTTGTCGTCAACCACGCACCCGCCGCCAGTCTCGCTCAGAAACCGGTGGAAGGCAGCATGGGACAGCAGAATGGAGGCTTGCGCCGAGTGGTTCGGCATCTTGCGGGCCAACGCCGGTGAATGGCTCTGCACCTCCAGCTCTTGACGCAAATCGCGCACCGCAATCGCCGCGCGGTCGAACAGATGCAAAAACATTCGCAGATGATCGAGGGCACCGCAGAGCAAATCCCGCTCATCATGCAGGGCGTTGCGGTGGATGGTGGCAATGTGCGCCAGCTCACCATCCGGCCGCTGGACGATCAGGCGCAGGCCGTCCCGTGTCGCTTCCAGCGTCCAGGCGTCCTTTTGCAGCCGCTCGGCCGATCCACGAAGCCGGTTTACGGTGGCGACCTCCCTGTGCCGTCTTTGCAAGGCATCCGCCGTCATGCGCCACCCCCTTCCGAGACCGGCGCGGTCTGCGTGGCCTCCGAGGACTGCGTGGCCTCAAAGCCCCAGAAGTCCCACTTGCCGGCAAGGCGCACGTCACCCTCGGCAAGGCTTTCCTTGCGCTGAAACAGTTCTAGTTTCGGCAGTTGCGGCCACAGCCGATCGATCTGTTCGGCAAACCACACAGGCTTGCGGCTATGCTCGGTCTTTGCCTCGGCATAGAGGCTGTCCGGCTGGGTGCCGGGCAATGGTGCCAGCGAGACCTTGCCGCGTTTGCCGATCAACAGCAGTTCATGGCGATCCCGCACCCAGCGGCCCATGCCGATATGCACCTTGTCCCAGGCCATGCAGGTGACATAGTCAAAACCCCAGGCCCGCAGCACGTCGATCCCATCGGGCAACCGGTTGGCGGTGACCCACAGGAACAACAGCGCATCCATGGTGAAGGGCGATCTGTCGCCTGCGCAAAGCGCCTTGATCTCCTCCACCGGCATGGCGGGATATTTGAGGCCCTTGTCTTGCCCGGTCTCATCGCTCCAGGCCTCTTGCTGCCACGGTGGGTCGGCATAGCCGATGGCATAGGCACCACGCGGCACGTCGCCACCTTTGCGCCGGCCATGCTCGGCAATGGCGCTCACCAGATGCAGCCGCATGTCCCGGCTATGCTTTTGGTTGGTGGTGCGGATCGCCTTGGATTCGGCCGTCACCGCCTTGTCTGCGGCAATCAGATCGCGGGCAAAGCGCTCTTGTGCCTCGGCTGTTTCCAGCCGCTTCAACTGATCGAGCGTCACACCCTTGTCGTGCCGGGTACCGCGCAACATCTGCAATGCCGTGCGGGAAATCTTCTCTCCGCGCTCGACATCGCGCTGAATGGTGCGCTCTTTCTGCCCGGTTGCTTGCGCCGTGGCAGCGGTGAAGCGCTTTCCCGTTTCGCCAATTTGGCGAGACGGGGAAACATCGCCCCGCTTCAGACTGGCCTCACGCGCCGTATCGGGAAACTTGACCAGATAGATTTCCTTGCGACGATGCAGAAACAGCGCCCGGTCGGATGGCGTCAGATCGGCCCTGATCAGGTTCTCGTCGATCTCGCAGAGCTGACGGTCGAGATCGTCGCCCCGCTTGTGGAAGCACAGAATGAACTCTAGCCCCAACCGCTTGCAGGCCTCCAGGCGGTGACCGCCGGCGCCGAGATCCACCTCAGCGTCGTCAACATCGCCATAGACGGTGATCGGCGTTTCCAGCCCGTAGTCGCGGATGTTGTCCATCAGCGCCAGAACGGTCGTCTCATTCAGGGTCCGCAGCCGGTGTTCGGCGCGGATGCTGTCAATCCGCCGTTCCGTTGCCACCTTGGTTTTGGGCTGGATAACCGGTGCAACGTCACTGAGGCTCAGCGCCACCAGCATCTCACGCGCCCGATCTGTCGGATACCAGCGATTGCCGTCCTTCTGATCGCGGATCAGATAGCCGCAGCCTTCGGCTGCCACCTTGTTGGCGGCAATCACTTGCGCCACGTCCTTGGTGACCACCTCGCCGTCGCGAATCGCTATGAGAATAAGGGAAAGCCCGGCGGAACCGGGCTTGGGATACTTGACTGACGCATAACCGGCCATCAGTTCGCCCTCATCAGACGATCAAGATAGGCCTGACCCAGACCGGTCAGCAGCACCGTCTTGTGATCCTCGCGGATCAGCACATAGCCGCAGGCACGGCAGTCATTCGCCAACTGCCGGTCAGGGCCATGAGGGACAATCAGCTGACCACCATGGATTTTGAGCTTGCGCAGGAAGGCCCGTGCCCGCGCACTCAAGGGCCGCTCGAACAGTGGGGTCAGGGTTGCGTCGATCATGGCTGCTCTCCCACAATCCGCAGGCCAAGCTTATCGCCGCCCCTCGCCTTCACACCGGCCAGCGCCTTGCGAAGTGCTGCAAGACCGACTTCCAATTCCGCCGCATCCCGGTCCATCTTGGTGGCTTCCGCAGGTGTCACCACCATGTCGGAGATCGCCACCGCGCCACCGGAAATCAGATCGCCAGCCCGGCGCACCATTTCCGAATAGGCAACGACAACGCCCTGCTCTACGGCGCGTTCGCCCGCCGGATCGGTCAACCGGCGACCGCTCAACTCGGCCATGGCCGAGGTCACGACCGGCACCCCGCATTCGCTCTCCAGGGCATAGACAACCGAAATCGGCATCAGGTCCGTATCACGCGGATTGTTCATCCGTCCGATATGGCTGGCAGACACCGAAGAGATCTCCGATGCCCGTTCGATACCGCCAACCAGCCTAATCAGGTCGCGTTGCGCCGCTTTGATGCGATGAAACCAAGCGCTTGTGTGCATAAGACAAAACCTTTCCCGCGCCGGGAAATCTCCGGCGTTTTTCCCGTGGTGGGAATTGATCAAAAATGTGAGAAATGGGCCGTCAGATACTCAGGGAGGACCGCATGCAAACCGAAACTTGCCCGCACCAGATCGGACGCCAAACAACCTGGTGCGGGCTGCGCGCAGCTGGGAGGAGAGCCAGCGCGAATCGTATGGAAGAAAGGGGCGCATCATCATTGAGCGACCTCGTTCCCTTGAGAGAAATGGTAGAACGTCCTGACAATGTCACTTGCGGACACCGACATGCCCGTCACGTCTTCAATCCGAACAATCGAATGAGGGCGAGGCAAAATTCTGCCCGCCTCCCATTTTGAAACCATCCCTTTTGTCGCGCCAACGAGCTCCCCGAATGCATCTTGCGTCAGGTTTTTCTCACGTCGGTACTTTGCAATCGGGTGCTCCATGTCGCCAAAGTTTCACATAGTGACACTTTAGGCAAGAAGATTTGTGTCACACGGAGCTAACGCCTTGCTGCATCAACAGGAATATTGTTGCACAATGAGCAACATCTCAAAAATTCACAGCGGCAAAACGCCCCACAGATTGCACTTCATCCCGGAATGGGCGGAGAAGCGTAATCTAAGGCAGGTTGACATCGTGAGAGAGGTTGGGGCTGATAAGGGTCTCGTTTCTAAATGGTTTAAGGGCGTATTGCCGAACCCCGAATACTTAGAGAGCCTCGCAGCGCTTTTCAGCACTGACGTTTCCGGGCTGTTTCGTCACCCTGATGATGACTGGCTGTCCAGGTTCTTTTTAGACAAGACAGAAGAGCAGAAAGAAAAAGCTATTTCCATGCTCAAGATCATGTTCGATGATCAGGAAAATCAAAGTAAATCAAAATTTTAAGTGACCATGCGGATAAATTCCCGCACAGGGAGTTTGCGTAGCTGCGAATTCGCTTGGCTTAGGCATTCCCGATAGAACGAGATGCATCACGGATGACCGAAGAATGTCCACGCCAGAAATCTCGGATAGATAGTTTTTAAGTGGTCCTCTATAATCTTTGATGATCTCGCAATTTTCACCAGCGTGAACAAATAGCCCAATCTATTCATTGCCTTCTCGGTCGAAATCCAACCTAGAAGGCTTTTGCGCGCCTACATCAACACAGGCGCTTCATTCGCTCAGCTCGCCATTGTGTCACTTTATGAAACTTTACTCTTGCAGAAAGTTGCATAATATGAAACATTACCACCATCCACCTCGCACCGGTGGATACCGAAAGACGCCGCCGGATGACACCCCCACCCCCACAAACCCTACCCATCCGGCGGCGTCAACCAAACGAATAGAGGATCGTCGCATCCTCAAGCCAAGGATGGAAATCATGCAGCAGACGTCCACCGTCACCGCCGAAGACAAGCGTGACCGCGAAACGATGTTTCAGCTCTATCAGGAGCGCGGCCCGCAGACCGAGAATGACCTTTTGAGCGCCGGTATCTGCAAGGATAGCCAGTTGCGCAACGCGCCAGCCGTCGCCGAGCGTATCCGTCTTACCGAAGTCGCCTGAACATCTGATTTTGCTCTTCCACGTAGCCCGACGGCCACCTTCTCCCGTTCCATATGAGGCGACCAGGCCGTATTCCGCCCAATACCCGAAGGTGCCGGCATGACAACCCAATCCCCACAAACAGCCCGCAAGCCGCTCTTCAGCGTCCGCTTCCGCGATGGCCATACCGTAATCACCACAGCCGACAACAGTCTTAAGGCAGAGCAAAAGGCTCTGCGCACCCGGCCCGGCTTCATCGAGACAATTCGCATTATCAAGGGAAAACGGGATGCGTGAGACCGAAGCAATCAAGGGCGCAATCCCGCTCCGAGAAGACGCAATCCAGCCGGCCCGCGCCATTGCCGCCATCCTCCAGGAGAAGATTTGGCCCAACTGGCTTCCGGGTAAACAACGGGCACTCGCCAAGATCTTCGCAGGCGCATGCGACAACTCCATGCTGTTCATCGCCACAGCCAATGCATTGACCATCGCCCTTGATGACATCGAGGACCGTGACGCCGAAATCGAGCGGTTGAACGGGATGGTACTGCATTTCTCTCGGAAATATGCCAGCCTCATCGGCTATCGTGACGAGCTGCTCAAAATCGCAGCCGAGGTTGGCGAGCCGGGCGACCCTTTTGCCGCCTGGGAAAGCATCGCCGCACTCATAGCCGAAAACGAGCGGCTGCATGAGACGATCACAAGCCTCGCAAGATGCCGAAGAATTTAGCGAGCTTGGAAAATGAGCCGCGCTAAGTTCAAACAAGCTATCACCGAGCGCGCACAGAGCGGGATTATTCCATGATCACAATGGAGGATCTGTTGCTCGCGCGCCAAGGCGTTGCCGAGGCAATTGCCGCCTGCGAAAACGAGGGCGAACATGAAGAAGCGGCAATCTACGCGCCGCTTTTCGAGCGCCTAGACAACGAAATCACCGCGCGGGTCAATCGCCGCGACACGATCAGCCGCGCGCGACAATTGATCGCCAATCAGCCTAAGTCAATCGCGGCCGGGTCGAAACGATAGGCCATGGCTGCGAGGACATCGCGCACCTGCGCGACGGGATGCCCGTCTCCATAGGTCTCACGGCTGAACGCATGGCCCATCAAGTCGGCCTGCATCCGCTCAGGCGCTTTCTCCTCATTTAACCGGTCCTGAAAGCTATGGCGCAGCGAATACAAGCTGTGCTTATCAGTTGGCAAAAGCCCTTTGCTCCGCAGATATTTGTTAATCGCGGTCGACATCGAGGCGGCTTTGTCGAAGTACCGTTCGAGCCCGGCCGGAACCTGCTTTGCCGCCAGTAGCGACACGCCAACCAGCGGAATCGTTCTCTCACGAAATTCAGTCTTCAAAGTTGCCCCGGTGCGCGGGGTAAGACGCACATGCGGCACAAGGCTATCCAGGCGGATATCTTCTTGCCGCAAGGCGCATAGCTCTTCCGCGCCCATGCCTGTTTCCACGGCAAGATAAACAGCCATACGCGCCGTCTTATTCAGTCCCGACAGCGCCCCCGCCCCCAGCAGGACCGTTTCGACATGTTCGCGCGTAAACGACGGTCGGCGGCGCTGAATTGATTGCAACTTCAGCTTGGAAAAAAGTGATGGCAGATCCAGGCTGTATTCCGTCGCCATGGTCGAAATGATGCTGCTCACCAGCATCATGTGCTTATTGGCGGTTTCGGGTGTGATGTGACCACCGACGACCCGAGCGGCGAGCCAATCCCTGTATTTCCGAGAGTGAATGCGAGTTAGATCGGCAAATTCTATCTCCCCTCCCACGCAATCGACAAACTCTCGCCACGCCTGTTCCCGCGCAACCTTCCACCGCCTCTTCTGATCTTCTCGCTTTTGCACCTGACCAGGCACAGTCACCTGCTCATAGGCAGCGAACAAATCAGACAGCGTTACGGCCGGCGGCGTCTCGGCCCCAAGCAGCGCTCGACGCGCACTCTTATCCGATCCGCGACCGACGACCGCCTTTGATTGCTTTACCAGATCCACAAGCGGCCCGTCGTGCAGCTCTGCGGCCGAGCGATAAACGAAACCCTCAAGCTGTGCTCGACTGATCGCCGCCTTGTATCGATCCCAGGCCGACTGGCTTTCACCCTTCGCCAGCGCCGCCCAAAGAGCCTCAAGGTTCCGCTCCGCGTCGACCGCTGCATTCACAGCCGCCACCCAGCTATCCGTGCGCAGACTGAGCCGGACAATGCCTCTTTCATCGAGGTGAGCCAGAGCAATCGGCACACGTCGAACATAATAAAAAATTCCGTCGCGCTGCGTGATGCGATCAGAGGCTGATTTGTTCCGCGCCATTCAAGACCCATTGTCTCCCAGATTGTTGCGCAGTTTGTTACGCAAAATCCGATCAATCGACAACGACTAACGGCGCCTCATCACATAAGCAATTGATTTCACTTATTAAAATTTCCACGACAATCATTTAAAATGAGATTTTGTGGCGCACCCGACAGGATTCGAACCTGTGACCTTTGGAATCGGAATCCAACACTCTATCCAGCTGAGCTACGGGTGCGTTCAGATGAGCACTTGTGGTGCGAAGCGGTACATAGCCTAGTCTGGTGGCCGCATCAATGGTGAATTTGCGTTCGATCCACAGAAGCCTGTCTGCCGAAAAAGGCACCTCTAAAATAAGAAATTGCGGATACAGCTGTTTTACCCCTATATTGTTTCAGGGGGAAATCGTTCAATTAAAGAATTATCTTGTACCCTTATGTTAAGAAGGGTAAAGATGGATCGTTATTAAGAGTCGGAACATGCCGGATTGTGGGATCGGGCATTGGTCACGGGAGGTTTGTAGTCTAGGGGCATGAGCAATCAACATTTTATTGGTGAGGGCGCCGGCATTCGACAAGGGGTTGTCGATTATTCCGGGCTAGCCTATTCACTCGGCTTTCGCGTCAGGCGCGCACAACTGGCCATTTTACAGGACTTTCAGGATGTTCTCGGCGGTCATGATATCCGGCCAGCTGATTTTTCCGTTCTGTCGATCATTGCCGGTAATTCCGGAATGAAGCAAAGCGACGTCGCCTCGACGCTGGCAATCCAGCGGGCCAATTTCGTTGCAATCGTCGATGGATTGGAAGACAAGGGCCTTATTGAGCGCCGTCGCTCGGATACGGATCGCCGCGTCTATTTTCTTCACCTGACGTCCAAGGGTTCGGCATTTCTCGAAGAGCTTTTGCCAAAGTGGCGCGAGCATGAGGAAAAATTCATTGGCCGGCTTGGCGGATCGGAAAAACGCGATCAACTGATTGAATTGCTGAAGTCGATTTCTGAGTAATGGTCAATCAGACTCAGGTCCGAACTCATATCCGGACCTGAGTTATCGCATTGAAAGGCTGCTTCATTTTCCGTGAAAATTTCAGCTATCGCCTACCCGGCCCGACAAACAAGAGCTTTTCCCTGACTGTTGGGTTTTCAAGATCTTGTCTTCAGGGCCTGGTCTATCAGTTGATTGGCAATGGTCATCCGGGTATGAGCCGCATCCGCAAATAACGGATGAACCAGGTCCGGGTGATTGAGCTGCGCAAACGCTCTCCGCTTCGCTTTCAAGCTTGAAGTCTCGTCATTATCAGCAATACCCAGATCCTCCGCGACTTCCTCCGGCGCAAGACGCGCGAGGTAAGCGGGCATTTCCGGGGGAGCCACCTCCTCCTCGACCAATTCTGCCTCGGAAACAGGCTCTTCATCAGGCATCAGCTCGAGATATTGCTCTTGCGCCCACGCCGCAGCGGCTTGTGGCACGTGGCTGTTTTCCTGAACGAAGCCGGTATTCAATCCAGAGACGCGGTAGTGATTGACCTCACCCTCACGTTCGGCCTTTTCCGCCTCTTCGTTGGAAAGCCGCTCGACGACGGATTGAAAGATCGATTGTCCAAACAACATCGCGCCTGTCCTGATTTGCCAAGAACTCTACAGCACAACGGACAGAACCGGAATTAGTTTCCAAGAGCGGCACGGCATCAGCGATATGAGCTAAACAATCAGCCTGACGGAGCCGGAGGTTCGTCCTTCCTCCAGGTCGGCATGGGCCTGCGCCGCTTGCGCCAAGGAATAGCGTGCGCCTTCCGGCAGGCTGAAGCCAGCTTTCAGCACCTCGAACCACGCTTCAGCTGCTCGCCGGTATGCATCCCGATCGGCAAGGAGAGAAATAATGCTCGCCCGAATGAGCGATCGATTGACAAGGCTCATGGGATCGATGAGTGGCAAGGCGCCTGCGGTTTGCCCGATCGATGCCACCAGTCCGAAAACACGCACGGCGCGCAGGCTTCCTGCAAGGGTATCGCCACCCACACCATCGATGACCAGATCAACGCCCCGGCCCTTCGTCAGTCCCAACGTCACATCGACAAAATCGCTTTGTTTGTAAAGGATAGCATGGTCGAGGCCGTGTTGTGTCGCGAGATCGGCCTTTACCTGCGATCCTACGGTGCCGATGACTTTTGCGCCCTTCTTCTTCGCCCATTGCGTCAGGATCAGGCCAAGCCCGCCGGCCGCAGCATGAACCAGAACCACCTGCCCCGGCGACACATGGCCCACGGTTTCAAGCAGCATATGCGCGGTCAATCCACGCAGAAACGATCCGCCGAGAAGCTCGTCATCAAGCTCCGCAGGCGGCTTTACCGCCATGAAGGCCGGAATGATCCTGCTGGCCGCATAGCTGCCAGCTGGCAATCCTGCATAGGCCACCCGGTCGCCAACCTGGAAATCGGTAACGTCATCGGCCACCTCTTCAACCACGCCCAAGGCTTCCACACCCGGCACCGCCGGCAAGGGCAAAGGATAGGCGCCGCTCCGGTGATAGATGTCGATATAATTGACACCGACCACCGTCTGCCGCAGGCGAATTTCACCTGACTTGAGAGAGACGATGTCACGCGAAACCGGCTGCAAAACATCCGCTGCGCCAGGATATTGAAATTCCATGACCAAAGTCATCGGCTCACTCCCTGTGTGTCGCACCCTCGCTGTCATACCAAGGCTTCTTGCCAAGCATTTTGGTATTCCATTTTCAGACATCTCGAGGCGAGGTGCATTTGCATCTTTGTGCATTGGTATATCTGGCAGGCTCATGTGTGATAGTGCATATTTCCGCACAGTACATGTGGAGAAACGCACAAGTGAACTGGGATGATTATCGGTGCTTCCTGACCCTCGCCAAAACGGGTAGCTTCTCACGGGCAGCACGCCTGCTTCACGTCGATCACACCACTGTTGGCCGGAGGGTTGCGGCATTGGAGGTGGAACTCGGTATAAAGCTGCTGGAGCGGCTGGCGAGAGAAGTCCGACTGACAGCAGAGGGTCATGAACTGGCGACCCTGGGACTACCCGTCGAAGAAGCAATGGCCAGCGTGGAACGGGCGGCAGCAGGCGGCGGTGCAGCATTGGCGGGAGCTGTGCATATTTCCGCGCCACCCGGGCTGGCATCGCTCTTGCTGGCACCGAAACTAGTTTCCCTGCATCGCCAGTACCCCGAAATCGAAATCACGATGTCGAGTGACAAGGATTTTGCAAATCTCAATCGGCGCGAAGCGGATATTGCACTACGATTGTCGCGCCCACTCTCGAACGGACTTGTCACCCGCAAACTCCGCGATATCCCATTCTTCTTTTTCGCAAGCCACACCTATGACATCGCGGAGGATGACTGGGAATTTATCACCTATCTTCAGGCGGACGATATTTTGCCGCAACAGAGCTGGTTGATGCAGCACATCGGGTCGAGAACCATTGCGTTGCGATGCAGTGATGCCGCGAGCCAGGTTCAAGCGGCCGCCGCCGGCCTCGGCGTGGCGCTGTTGCCGGACTATCTTGGATATAATGATACCCGTCTCAGGAAATGCCCGAGCCGGCTCACGCCGCCACGGCGCGAATTATGGATGGTGGTACATGACGATATTCGCCACGCACCACGGGTGCGGGTCGTGCTGGATTTCCTGATCGGCATACTCACCGCCACGCAAGATCTCGAATTGCCAAAGGCATCAGAGGCTTGAGACATTCGAAAACGGAATGGTAATTATCCAGCAGACTTAAAGTATTACAGCGCCGCACGTTTATAAAACGACGGCGCTGCAAAGAAAGTCTCCCACCGCAAGCAGCGGCAACTCCTGCCTTCACCCCTGGCTCTGCGACTGGCTTTGACCGGTTTCCGCGACGCTGACCGTTACGGACATATCCTCCCCCGCCAGGCCGATGCGCATGCCGGAAACTGGTGCTGCGTCGGCGTAGGACAGGCCAGAGGCAAGCCGCACATAGCGGGCGTCCGGGCAGACATTATTGGCGGCATCGAAGCCGACCCAGCCGAGTGATGGAAGGTGTATTTCGGCCCAGGCATGGGTTGCCGTCTGCTCTTCGATCCCTTCCATCATCAGATAGCCGGAAATATAACGGGCTGGCATGTTCATCAGCCGGGCGGCCGAGATCATGATATGCGCATGATCCTGGCACACGCCGATCCCCGCCTCCAGCGCCTGTTCGGCGTTCGTCTCGGTGGTGGTCGTCCCCGTCTCATAGCGCACCTGTTCATGCACACGGGCCATCAGGTCGTGCATCCTGGCCAGTTCGTTGTCGCCCGCCAGGCTTTTGACCAGATCGCGCACCAGCTTTCCGGCCTTGGTGCGCGGCGTATCGCGCAGATAAAGCCAAAGCGGCACATAGCCGGTATGGGCGCCGAACACACCAGCGCGATCCTCGGTCTTCACCTCTCCCGATGCAACGATCCGCACGGATTTGGCATCCCCCTCAAAGGACACCAGATGAGTATGATTGCCGAACTGGTCGTTGAACCCGGCCTCGACATTGGCACCATCCACCACGATCGTCCAGGACAGCACGTGCAGGCCAGGGTTTTCGATCGGGGTCAGCCTGAGCCGCTGGAGCGAGAACTGCACCGGCTCATCATAGCTATATTCCGTCACATGATTGATTTTCAGACGCATCGCTTGTGCCCCGCTCAACTGTAGAATCGGTAGCCCTCGTTAATCTCATGCCCCAACCGGTTGTTGCGGGAAATGAAATTATCGAGAAACTCGTGCAGGCCCTGATCCATGATCCGGGTAATATTGCTGGAGCGCAGCGACGCACGGATGCTGTCGGCTGTTTCATGGGCGGGCAGCCGCTCACCATATTCCTTGCCGATATAGGCAAGATTACTGACGATCTTCTCATAGCAATAGGCCAGAGACCGTGGCATCTGTCCATTGAGGATCAGGAAATCGGCAATATTGGCGGCAAGATAATCGCCGTCATAGACCCAGCGATAAGACCGATGCGCCGACACCGAACGCAGGATCGATTCCCACTGGATATTGTCCAGCGATGAACCGACCTGGTTTATCGAGGGCAGCAGCACATAATATTTCACATCGAGGATGCGGCTGGTATTATCTGCTCGCTCGATGAATGTGCCGATCCGGGCAAAATTATAGATCTCATTGCGCAGCATGGAACCGTGGAACGCACCGCGGATCAGCCCGGCCCGCCGCTTCACCGTATCGATGGTTTCCGGCAGGTCGGCGGATTTCAGCTTGCGCGCCAGAAGCTGTTTCAGCTCGATCCAGCATTCGTTGGTGGCTTCCCAGGTTTCCCGGGTCAGCGCGGTGCGCACCATGCGGGCATTGTTGCGGGCGCTGTCGATGCAGGACATCACGCTGGACGGATTGGCCGTGTCGCGCAGCAGAAAGTCGATGGCATCCGCCGCCGTTACTTTCGGATGCGCTTCCAGGAAAATATCCAGAACGTCGGCACTTTGCAGCACGCCAGTCCAGTCGTCGTCGGTGGCACCGGACCGGGTCAGCGAGACGCGCAGCCCCGCATCCACCAGACGTGCGATGTTTTCAGCCCGCTCGATATACCGGAACATCCAGAAGAGGCCGTTTGCAGTTCTTCCCAGCATGACCATCAGTCCTCCAATACCCATGTATCCTTGGTGCCGCCGCCCTGGCTGGAATTGACCACCAGCGAGCCCTGCTTCAGGGCCACGCGGGTCAAACCGCCGGGAATGATCTGCACCTTGTCGGAGACAAGCACATAGGGACGAAGATCGACATGCCGGGGCGCGATGCCCTTGTTGACCAGAATCGGCACGGTCGAGAGCGACAGGGTCGGCTGGGCAATGTAGTTGCTGGGACGGGTCTTCAGCTTTTCGGCAAACAGAGCCCGCTCCTTCTTGCTGGCGGTCGGCCCGACCAGCATGCCGTAGCCGCCGGAGCCATGCACTTCCTTGACCACCAGTTCTTCCAGATGTTCGAGCACATAGGCCAGACTACCGGCTTCCGAACAGCGCCAGGTCGGCACGTTTTCCAGGATCGCCTTGCGTCCCGTATAAAACTCGACGATTTCAGGCATGTAGGAATAGATCGCCTTATCGTCGGAAATACCGGTGCCGGGCGCATTGGCGATGGTGATATTGCCAGCGCGGTAGACATCCATAATGCCAGGCACGCCCAGCGCCGAATCCGGGCGGAAGGTCAGCGGATCGAGGAAATCGTCATCGACACGGCGGTAAAGCACATCGATCGCTTCATAGCCACGGGTGGTGCGCATCTTCACCTTGCCGTCGATGACGCGCAGGTCGGAGCCTTCCACCAGTTCCACACCCATCATGTCGGCCAGGAAGGAATGTTCGTAATAGGCGGAATTGTAGATGCCCGGCGTCAGCACCGCAACGCGCGGCTTACCTTTGCAGCCGGGGGGTGCCAGTGAAGCCAGCGACTGGCGCAGCAGATAAGGATAGTCCTCGACCCGTTGCACCTTGTTCAGCTGGAACAGTTCGGGAAACATCTGCATCATGGTTTCGCGGTTTTCCAGCATATAGCTGACACCGGACGGCGTGCGGGCATTATCCTCCAGCACATAGAATTCGCCCTCGCCGGTGCGCACGATGTCGGTGCCGACGATATGGGTATAAACGCCACCCGGCGGACGGAAGCCGATCATTTCCGGCAGGAAGGCGACATTGTTCTCGATCAGCTCGCGGGGGATGCGGCCAGCCTTGATGATTTCCTGCTTATGATAGATGTCGTCCAGAAAGGCATTGAGCGCTAACACGCGCTGCTCGATACCCTGGGCAAGCTTTCGCCATTCCTGGCCGGAAATGATCCGGGGAATGAGATCGAAGGGAATCAATTTTTCCGAGGAATCCTCGTGACCATAAACGGCGAATGTAATGCCGGTCTTTCTGAAGATGGTTTCCGCATCCCGCGATTTTGCGATCAGATGCTTGGGGTCCTGGCTCGAATACCAGTCGAAATATTTCTGGTACGGTCCGCGCGGGCTGCCGTCCGCCGTAATCATTTCATCAAATGCCAATGGCGCTATCCCCGTTTGTTTTAGCCATATGAATACAGTGCCTTTTACAATGCAAGAAGCGTGCTCAATTTGAATGAAATATTTCGATCCGCCAAAATCCCGCGAAAACAGCCAAAAAACTGGGCGTTCGCCAGCGCTGTGACCAACCTCGCTTTAGGCGCTGGCAACAGCACGCATAAATTCGATGCAACTGCGAGATTTATAAGCAGCTCCTTCAGGTTTCCCCACCACCATGTCTGAATGTTGAAACCATCGGCAACAGAGAAAACGATAGAGGGGCTGGCGCGCCACCCTCGCCTCAAATCAGGCTTGATGAATGCCGTGATGCCGCCCCTTTTCCGGGCTAACGGCTGCTCTATCTTCAGGTCAACAAAAGTTGTCTTGGCGAAAAAGCTGTATACAAACACGATAAGCCATCGCCACCAAGCCAGAGAGCCGAATTGCTGATTTGCCATTGTAGATGCACATAATTGTCGTGTTGAACCGATTCCGGTTTGACCGTTTATGCGCTAGCGTCAGGAATATTCGAATCACGACCTATCGTGTTCTGGAAACATCGATACGCTATCCCGCGCATGTCGCAGACAGGATGCATTCAGAAACGGTTGTTAAGGTCATAGCCGCTGCGGAATTTGAAGACTTGCGTAACAGGTCCGACATATAAAAGACAGGTGCGCATTGCATGGATGAAAACGGCAGGGGCATAAATGGTAATGAAGGAATTCGGCATGGGATATGACGACGCGTTAGGCAAACAAGCAATACTGACGCGGCGCGGACTGCTTGGCGGCATTGCAGCCACACTGGCCGCACCGTCTTTCGCACATGCTTTTGACGTTCCCGCTGAGCCGCGCCTACTGCATCATGACTATATGAAAATGCGCGAGCGCTTTCGCACCCGGCTGCTGCAAAAAGGCCCCGCCCCCGACAAATATGAGCCCTTGACCGCACCTGCGGGCGCCAACCGGATTTTCTACCGCTCAGGGCGTGGCGGTGAACTGACCCTGGCGGCCTGGGTATCCACCTATAAACGCGAGCGTAAACTGAAGCCCGCCGTGCTGTTCTTGCATGGCGGCAATGCCATGGGTGCTGGCCAGTGGGAGCCGCTGAAAGGCTATGCGGACGCTGGCTATGTGGTGATGATGCCCTCCATGCGCGGTGAAAACGGCCAGATGGGGATTTTTTCCGGTTTTTACGACGAAGTGGATGACGTGCTGGCGGCAGCCGACCGGCTCTCCCACCTGCCCGGCGTTGACCGCGAGCGGGTATTTCTGGCCGGTCACAGCATTGGTGGCACGCTTGCCATGCTGGCCGCGATGAGCACCCACCGCTTCCGCGCCAGCGTGCCGATATCAGGCAATCCGAATGCCTTCCGTTTTTTCAATCGCTATCCAGAAGACATTCGCTTCGACGACAGCCGCCCGCATGAATTCGAAGTGCGCAGTGCTGTCTGCTATGCCCATAGCTTCAAATGCCCGGTCAAACTGCTGCATGCCGAAACCGAAACCAGCTTCGAGGATAATGCCGCCCTGTTGATAAAGCGTGCAAGGGCCGCCAACGCCATCATCTCGTCGCAAGAGGTGGAAGGCAATCACACCAGCGAAATCCCCCATGCGGTGGAAGCCAGCATGCAGTTCTTCCATCAGGTCGCGGCGTGAGCGCCTGTTGCGCAAGTCTATAGACCGGAAGCGGTGTAAGAGGAAATTGTGCCGCGGGCTCAACCCGCAACATCCGCCTTCACTGAAAGGCGCTCTTGCGTCTAAGTGCGCGATAGAGCGTGGCGCGGCTGATGCCCATGTCGCGCGCCGCTCCCTGGACGGTGACAGATCCACCATGAATGGCACCACGCGCCACCTCCACATCCTGCGTCGTCAGCTTGACGGGCCGCCCTATGGCGCTGCCGCGCTGCCGCGCGGCTGACATGCCCGCCCGCGTTCGCTCGGAAATCAAACTGCGCTCGAACTGTGCGAGGGCGCCCATGATGTGGAAAATCAGAACGCCGCCAGCTGAAGCCGTATCGATACATTCGTTGACGGAATAGAGGCCAATTTTCCGCTCTCCAAGTTCCGTGACCATCTCGATCAGATGCGACAAAGAGCGCCCCAATCGGTCAAGGCGCCAGATCACCAGCGTATCGCCTGGTTTGAGCGCAGCAAGCGCCTCCATCAAACCCGGCCTTTGCCGCGTGGCGCCGGAGAGCCCCTGATCCGAAAAAATCCTCTCACATCCGACCTGCGCCAACGCCGAGAGTTGAAGATCAAGATTCTGATCACTGGTGGAAACGCGAGCATAACCAATACGCATCAGTCAAAAACACTCATAATAGATGAAATTTAAAGTCTCAAAGTTGAGATCAACAATAAGTGTATCATAATGGTTCCCTTTTAATCACAACCAGAGAGCGCGTTCAACCTAAAAAACGACCTTAAAGTGCTCATTTTTGGTGTTTTTTTTCTGGCAAGCAACAGCGGAGAGTTGAGCATTACAAGTAGAACGCAAACAATTCTCTATTTAGTTGTATATAATGTTAAAATATCCCTGGGTTGTATTTTTTATGTATCGGATTGCAAATGGGAACGCTTTCGAGACGGAGAAAACGTCCGAGAGCATCACATGACCCCAACTTAAGGATCTGGAAAATATGAAATATTCCCTGTCTCTCGAATTCGACACCGATGTCTTGGGCCTCATCAAGGAAGCCGGCCAGCGTGTGGCGGTTGCCAAGCCGGTCGGCAATGGCGCTCCGAACGTGATTTGGGTCGATATCGACCCCTTTCAGGTCACGACCATCGAATGGGAGGAGAATTACTGGATCTATGCTTCGACCGACAGCGTAGAACATGGCGTATCTATCAATAAGCTGAGCGAAGCCTCGAGAGACCCAGCGCTCGACGGCGGATACTACGAATTCACCAACAACAACATCTTCGCCCCCTTCCGAAAAAACAGCAGCGCGCTGCCGGTAAATACCGGCACCTATGCTGCAATCAACAACATGGATTTCGATCGCTATCCGGCCCTGACCTTCGGTCTTGCCCAGGACGCTCTCGTCAACAGGAAGCTGCATGAGCGTAAGCCGATCTCGGCCCAGACCGTGCTCGCCACCCAGTCGATCCGCATGACGCCCTTCACCTATGTCTACGTCTGGTTGCAGGCCGAATTCGAAAGCCAGACGATCATCACCGAGATCGCCGGCACGCCCAGCATTGCCAAGTTCGGCGGCAGCGTCTCCGAAATCTCCCTGAAATACGATCCGATCCACGGCCTGTTCGGCCAGGCGTGATCTGAGACACGTTGAGCCGCAGAGCCGACGCCTTCCCACCAAGGCGTTACCCTTTGCGGCTGAGCTTCGGCGGTCAGCATCCCCACCCCTGCGTGCTGACCGCCGGTTGATCGAAATATTCACTGCCCTGCTTCAACTCATGCCGGAACCCACCGGACGCAAGCGTCCGCACTCCGCCACTTATTCCTCAGGAGTCATTATGATCCATGTCCAAAAAGACGACAGTCTCGCCAATGTCATCGTCAATGCCTTTGCAAATGCTGCGGCACCGGCAGCCGTTGCCCTCGACCCTTACGTAACGGGTATCTCTCCCGAATCCATCACTATCACAGCCAATGGCTTCGAGCCGATCATCATCGACGACCCGCAGGACAATATCATGTATATCGTCTCGAGAAATGGGGACATCTTGGAAATCACCAATGTCCCAATCGTCGGATAGCCGAGGAGGACCAGCCCGCGCCTGATCCACAGGCGTACGGACGAACCAGTCGCTCATTCGTAGATGTGCCGGCCGAGCAAGGTTCGGCGGTAATAGCCGCCGAATCACACAACCCCGCCTGTAACAGAACGACCGTTTGCCATCCACCACCGGTATGCGGAAGAAAGATTGGATCATGCCAATCTGAAAATGCCTTTTTATGACCAACGCCGTGCTGACGCTCCATATTTGCGGCGGCTTTCTGCAAACGTCGGTCACCCACGCACACACGCCGCCATTTCTATCACCCGAGCAGATAACGGCCAAGCCCTGCGCCTCATCGCCACATCCTCCCCTCACCCGTTGCCTCCCGCCGCCAAACCCGGCAAAAGAGGCAATGACAGTCGAGGGCAGGATGTGAGTGACGAGAAGACCATCACGCTTTATGAAGCGATCGGCGGCGATGCGACGGTGAAGGCGCTGGTTGCCCGGTTTTACCAGTTGATGGACACGCTGCCGGAAGCGGCGCGCTGCCGGGCTGTTCATCCGGCTGATCTCACCGAAAGCGAAGAGAAGTTTTACGATTATATCACCGGCTATCTCGGCGGGCCGCCGGTCTATATGCAAAAGCGCGGCCATCCCATGTTGCGGCGTCGTCATTTTGTGGCGGAGATCGGGCCACAGGAGCGCGATGAATGGCTGTTATGCTTTCGCCGCGCCATGGACGAGACCATTGCCCACGAGAAGCTGCGCGAGATCATCTGGACGCCCATCGAAAAGCTTGCCCATCATATGCAGAACAAGGAATAGCGCCATGAGCCTGCGCGCATTGAGACCTCTCCTGCTGGTGTTATCCGGCCTGTTCGGTGCCTGCGGCGTCGGGCTGGCGGCAGCGGCGGCGCATGTGACGGGGGCTGGCAATCTGCTTGGCCCCGCCTCCTCGATTGCGCTCACCCATGCCCCCGCCTTGCTGGGGCTTTATCTGGCTGGTGACAGGATTCGCACCGCCACGCTATCCGGCCTGGTGATCGGCCTCGGCGTGCTGCTGTTTGCCGGTGATCTGGCAGTCAAGCAATGGACTGGCCAGAGCCTGTTTCCCATGGCGGCTCCGACCGGTGGTATTGCGATGATGGTGGGTTGGGCGCTGCTGGCGCTCGGCGCGTTTTTACCGCGCAGCTGATCAGCTGCTGCGGCGCGCCGCGTTGCGGTGCCATTGCGGCGGCGGAAAATCGATGACCTCGGCTGAAATGGCTTCCCGCCGCAACCCATGAGCCAAATGCTGGGTGCGCGACACGGGCCGCTCATGCAGGCCCGGCAGCCGGATAATGTCAGCCATCGCCGCCTGCCGTTCCCGGCCATCCTGCTGCCGCTCGTAGAGCGCGCCAATCAGCCCCTCGCCCGCCTGATCGCCAAGCTTGTGCAGCTCGATTATCAGGGTGCCGTCATTCCCGTCATGCATAAATCTGTCCCTTAATTGCTGTCAGAGCGGTCGTTCAACGTCTGAAGCGCCCGTTCCAGGCTGGATTTCGAGCCGTTGCGCAGCGGGATGAAGGTCTTGCCGAATTTCTTGCAGCCGCTCTTCACCCGCAGACACGCATCATGGCTAATACAGTCGATCGGGCAGAACACGCAGTCCACTGAAGGCAGCACAGTGTCGATGCGCGAAACGGCTTCCCGCAATCCGCCATCGTGATGGATCAGTTCAGCGCCGAAATTCGTGGCGATCTGGCGCAGATGCGCCACCTGGCAATCGCGCCCGCCGACATAGAGGAAGCTCTTGATATCTGCCTGGCCGCCTTTGTCATCAACCGGGGCAGCCGTTACAGCCCGCTTATCCGTCTGCTTCTTCTTTTTCGGCGCATTGTGTTTTGCCATGGACCGTCTCCTGTGTATGGCGGCGGCGTCTTGCCATCCTCGTGTCTGTTGCAACCACCCTACAAAACATGAGTAAAAGAGTAAAGTATATAGTGGAGGATTTTCATCATGTTTTATCGCAGGACATGACGGCCGAGGTTCGGCATCAAAAACTTGATAAAATCTTTGAATATCAGTCATTTGAACGATTTTCCGCATTGCGGCATATTCCAATTTTTACCGTTTGATAAATTTTTTATCCTGCGTTACGATTTTCCCAATCGCTTCGAACAAAAAAGAGGGAACTGCGATGCGAAAACTGGAACCGGGCCTGAAGGCCGGGCGGCTTGACGCTGCCGATTATGTGAAAAACTTCTCCGACCTGCATCCGCGCCTGGGCGACCATGAAGCGCTTGTCGCCTCTGACCGCTGCTATTTCTGTTATGACGCGCCCTGCATGACGGCCTGTCCGACCTCAATCGACATTCCGCTGTTCATCCGGCAGATCTCGACGGGCAATCCGACCGGCTCGGCCAAGACGATTTTCGATCAGAACATCCTTGGCGGCATGTGCGCCCGCGTCTGTCCCACCGAACAGCTCTGCGAAGAGGCCTGTGTGCGCAACACAGCCGAAGAACGCCCGGTGGAAATCGGTCGCTTGCAGCGTTATGCGACAGATCTGGCCATTGAACATGGCCACCAGTTCTACACAGCCGCCGCCTCAACCGGAAAGACCATTGCCGTGGTCGGTGCCGGTCCAGCCGGTCTGGCCTGTGCGCATCGGCTGGCCATGCATGGCCATTCCGTCACCATCTACGATACCCGCCCCAAGGCAGGCGGGCTGAACGAATATGGCATCGCCGCCTACAAAACCCCTGAGGGCTTTGCCCAGGCGGAAGTGGATTACATCCTGTCCATCGGCAATATCGACGTGCTGCATGGCCAGATGCTGGGCCGCGACTTCACGCTCGCCGACCTCAAGGCCAAGTTCGATGCGGTGTTTCTCGGCACCGGCCTTGGCAATGTCAACATGCTGACCATTCCCGGCGCCGACAGCAATGGCGTGATGGATGCGGTGGAGTTCATTGCTCATCTTCGCCAGGCAGACGCCAAAAGCGATGTACCGGTTGGACGCGATGTCGTCGTCATTGGCGGCGGCATGACCGCCATCGATGCGGGCGTGCAGGCCAAGCTGCTGGGTGCGGAAAACGTCACCATCTGCTACCGCCGGGGCAAGGAACATATGAATGCCTCGGATTATGAGCAGGATCTTGCCGCCTCCAAGGGCGTGCAGATCCGCCATTGGCTCCAGCCGAAAGAAGTTGCCCATCACGGCGGCCATGTCGCCTCGATCAGCTTTGAATATACCCATCTGGAAAACGGGCTGATGAAGGGCACCGGCCACATCACCGAGATCAAGGCCGACCAGATCCTCGTCGCCATCGGCCAGAAGCTCGACCCGGAAGGCCAGGAAAGCCTAGCGATGCAGGGCGGCAAGATCGCCGTGGATGCAGAAGGGCGCACCTCGCTTGCCGGTGTCTGGGCGGGCGGTGACTGCGCCTTCGGCGGCCAGGACCTGACGGTCTCTGCCGTTGCCATGGGCCGCGACGCGGCTGAAAGCATCAACCTGACGCTTGCTGCGAACGCCTCCGGCGTCAGCGCCGTCGCCTGAGCCGGAGGGATTGAACCATGGCTGATATCAGAAATAATTTCGTCGGCATCAAATCACCCAACCCCTTTTGGCTGGCCTCTGCGCCACCCACCGACAAGGCTTACAACGTCGAGCGCGCCTTCAAGGCGGGCTGGGGCGGCGTGGTGTGGAAAACCCTCGGCTCGGAAGGGCCGCCGGTCGTCAATGTCAATGGTCCGCGCTACGGGGCCATCTGGGGGGCGGACCGCCGCCTGCTGGGTCTCAACAATATCGAGCTGATCACCGACCGGCCCTTGCAGGTCAATCTTCAGGAAATGAAGATGGTCAAGATGAACTGGCCGGACCGCGCCCTGATCGCCTCGATCATGGTGCCCTGCGAGGAGGAAGAGTGGAGGGCGATCCTGCCGCTGGTTGAAGAAACCGGGGCTGACGGCATTGAGCTGAATTTCGGCTGTCCGCACGGCATGTCGGAACGCGGCATGGGGGCCGCCGTCGGTCAGGTGCCGGAATATATCGAAATGGTGGTGCGCTGGTGCAAGCAATATAGCCGCATGCCCGTCATTACCAAGCTGACGCCGAATATCACCGACATCCGCAAACCGGCCCGCGCCGCCAAGGCAGGCGGCACCGATGCGGTCTCCTTGATCAACACCATCAATTCCATCGTCTCGGTCGATCTCGACAGCTTCGCCCCCAACCCCAGCGTTGGCGGCAAGGGCAGCCATGGCGGCTATTGCGGCCCGGCGGTCAAGCCGATTGCGCTGAACATGGTGGCCGAAATCGCCCGCGCCCCGGAAACCTACGGCCTGCCGATCTCAGGCATTGGCGGCATCACCACCTGGCGCGATGCAGCGGAATTCCTGGCGCTCGGCGCTGGCAATGTACAGGTCTGCACCGCCGCCATGACTTACGGCTTCAAGATCGTTGAGGAAATGATATCAGGCCTGTCCGACTGGATGGATGCCAAGGGCCACGCATCGCTGGATGACATCTGCGGCCGCGCCGTACCGAATGTCACCGACTGGCAATATCTCAACCTCAACTATATCGCCAAGGCGCAGATCGACCAGGATGCCTGCATCAAATGTGGCCGCTGTCACATCGCCTGCGAGGACACGTCCCACCAGGCAATCACCAGCATTGTTGATGGTGCGCGCAAGTTCGAGGTGATGGAAGACGAATGCGTCGGCTGCAATCTCTGCGTCAATGTCTGTCCGGTCGAAAACTGCATCACCATGGTTGGGCTGGAGCCCGGCATGCTGGACCAGCGCACTGGCAAGCCGGTTGATCCGAACTATGCCAACTGGACAACTCATCCCAATAATCCGATGGCGGTGCAGGCAGCGGAATAAGTCCAACCGTCATTGCCGTGATGTTGGATTTCCGTTTGTGAGTATCTCAAAGCCTTAAATTGGCAGCAACTGAGAGTCTTTCGGGTTCAGATTGAACCAGACAGATTCTCAGTTTTTTTGTTTGTCATCTCGGGAAACCCGGTGACCACTTTCCCTTGGCAAATTTTATACCAAAGCTCGAAGATGATTACCCATCCTCACCGTAAGGGCATTCCACGCGTCACGAACAAAAATGATAGGGATCGGCGTGAATTGCATTCTTTTTTTAAATATTAGAAATATAAAACTAAAAACAAACCTGCGAAACTTGGTGAGAAAATTCAGGAATTCTCAATTTTTTCATGAACTGATGCAGTCGTTACTTTATCGCATGCTTGACGACAATATCCGTGCAGCGCATTGCACCCCTATCGTGGAGCGCGCTTCATCCAGATAACATGACAATACAATGCATCGACTATATCGCATGCAACCCTATTTTTATCTATGGATCATTGGAGAATTTCTCTCAAAAAACCCAGAATATTTGAGAGGAAATTCAATAAAATCATAAATTTAAATTTTTTAGAAATTTTCTTTTATTCAATAAATATCAATGGGATCAATTGGGAATTGGATAAATTTCTGCATCAATTTTTTTTACACAAAAAAGGAAATTTTAGAGAATTACTTTGCATTGAAATGATCACGCCTGCATAAGTATATTTGAATAAGAAGAGAGATCTATCCAGATCATCCAAAATGGGTGAAGCGATTGGGTTCAATCTTCGAAATGAATACTGCATCTTACGCTCTACCAAGGGCGACAGGATCTGACCGGGAATTTAGATCGATTCTCGGAAAAATCCGAGGCGAAAACAACAAGATCGAAAGTCCGTCAGGTGACGTAGGAGCCTGACAGACTCTAAAGAGCAGAACCGTAACATCGATATATCTGCACGTTGAAGAGTTTGATGATGATCATTTCTGCCTGGGCCGGTAACATTGTGGGACGTGTCAGGAAGCTTGCCAGCTTCTACTGGCCCGCTTTGATTGTTTGCACTGCGGTTTTCGTCACTATTTTTGCAATCGAAAGTCAAAATCGCAAAGCCTATATGGAAGACAGGAAGGCCGCGATTTCCGACAAGCTCAGCCCCGTCCGCGCCCGGCTGGAAGGCAATATCAAGGCTGACATCAAGATGCTTCAGGGCCTGCTTGCCGTACTTGAAACCGAGCCGGACATGAGCCAGGCCCGGTTTTCCGCCATTGGCCGGCGATTTTTCTCCAGGCCAGTCCGGTTGCGCTCAATCAGTCTTTCCTACGACATGCGGACAAGACTGACCTATCCGTTCATTCTCAACCAGGTTGGGCATGACTTTACCACCAACCCGCAAGAGCAAAAAGCCGCCGTCCAGGCCGAGAACAGCAATATCTATGTCATCACAGAGCCGATGAACCTGCCGACAACAGGCAATAGTCTCGTTATCTTTTACCCCATCGCGTCATCGAGCCTGAACGAACCGGCCAGCACGTCACCGGACTTGCCGGACCAGACGTCCCCTCAGGATAAGCCCTTCAGTCATGGCCTGCTGCGCGGCACCGTCGATGTGGAGCGGCTGTTTCGCGAAAGTGGCCTCTACGACCTCGATCTGAATGTCGCGCTTTACGCCGGTTCCGATACGCAGAACGCAGTCAGCACGGCGTTTTTCGGCGATCCCGCATTGATCGGCGCCAGCGCAGTGCGCATGGAGGTCAGTATCGGCGCACAGACCTGGATATTGGCGGCAGCGCCCAAGGGTGGCTGGCAACAACCTGCCAACGAAATCTGGTTTCGCCAGCTGGTAATGTTCATCCTGGCGCTGACGATCATCACGCCTTTCCTGTGGGTCGCGCATCTGCTGATGGAACGGCAGGCCAATATTGCCGAGCTTAACGAGCAAGAGCGAGAACTGCGCACTCTGTCGCAAAGATTGCAAATTGCGCTCGACGCCTCGCAAATCGGTGTGTGGGAAATGGATATCGGTAGCCTGGCCCTGACCTGGGACAATCGTATGCGCCAGCTTTACGACTGTGATCCGGCCCGTCCGATTGATACTCGCGAAGACTGGAGCAACTGCCTCCATCCAGAGGACCGGGAAAGTGCCACTCACGCTCTGGCCTCAGCTATCCGCACCGGCTCCAATTATTCGACAGAGTTCCGTATTCTGGATCGCAGCGGCCAGATACGCCATATCCGCTCCTTCGGCTCGATCTATCGCGATGCCGATTTTCGCAAGAAGATCGTCGGCGTGAACTGGAACATTACCGCGGATGTCAAACTGCATGAAGCCCTGCACGATGCCAAAACCGCGCTCGAGGCCCAGAACCAGGAACTGGAAAACGCCCGGCAGATCATGGAACATACGTCCCTGCATGATCCCCTCACCGGACTTGCAAACCGACGCTTCCTCGACCGGCATCTGGCAGAGATCGAAGGCCTCAGGGGTAACGGCAAATCTGTCGCTCTGCTGCATATCGATCTCGACCGGTTCAAGGAGATCAATGACACGCTGGGCCACGCGGCGGGTGATGCCATGCTGCGCCATGCCGCCAGCCAGATCAACGCCCATATGTCGCCGGGCGATTTTGCCGCGCGCATCGGCGGCGACGAATTCGTGGTGGTCAAGCACGACGAGAGCAGCCAGGCCGCAGCCCGCATCCTTGGCGAAACCCTGATTGATGCCATCAACCAGCCGATCAATTGGGAGGGCCAGGAATGCCGTGTTAGCGCCAGCATCGGCATCGCCCAGTCCTGCAACCACCACCCGCATCTGGAACAGGCATTGATCAATGCCGATATCGCGCTTTACGAGGCAAAACGGCGCGGCAAGAACCGGCTGGAATTCTTTTCCGACACGTTGAAGGAAGCGACCCTTTCCACCAAGCGCACCGCCGACGCCATTCTACGCTCGCTGGCCGATCACGATTTCATTCCCTATTTCCAGCCGCAATTTGACGCGCACACCATGCAGATTACTGGCGTCGAGGCGCTCGCGCGCTGGCAACATCCGCAGCTTGGTCTGTTGCCGCCGATTGCCTTCCTGTCGGTGGCCGAAAGCCTGAATGTCGTGGCCGCCATCGACAACAGCATTCTCGAACAATCGCTTGCCGAGGCCCGGCGCTGGCAGGAGCATGGGCTGGATACGCCGCATGTCTCCGTCAATATCTCTGCCCAGAGATTGTTCGACGAAGGGCTTGTCGCCCATCTGCGCGATACACCGCTTCCCGCTGGCGGCCTTGCCTTCGAATTGCTGGAATCGATCTCTTTCGACGACAAGGCGGAAGCCGCGGCAACCGCCATCAGCCAGATCAAAATCCTCGGCATCGATATCGAGATCGATGATTTCGGCACCGGATATTCCTCGATCCTCAGCCTTTTGAAGCTCTCACCCCGACGGCTGAAAATCGACAGGCAATTGACCCAGCCGATCATCGAGAGCAAGCAACAGCGACGGTTGATCGGCTCTATCGTCGAAATCGGTCGGTCGCTTGGCATTGAAATCATCGCGGAAGGTGTGGAGACCATGCAGCACGCCGACATTCTGCGGGATCTCGGCTGTCATACCTTGCAGGGCTACGGCCTGGCCCGCCCCATGAACGGCGACGACCTGTTCGCGCTTTTGAAGCGCCGATCTCTCGACCGCAAACAGGATGCCATCGCGCTCTGATGCTTTTTTGAAATGCCTTACTTTTGAACGAAAAGGGGTCGCCTCGCTTTGCCCTGCATCGTATAGAAAGCCTTGGCGTGACATGCGTGGCCGCCATCCACCTATAATTGCACAAAGATCATTCCGTGACAGCATCAACGATTTCCCCTGTGCCTGAAAAAGACAAGATAAAAGACAGGCACAACAGCCATGCCCGTGGCCGCGAGAAACTGAAAGCCCATCTGGCCGTTCTGCTGTTTGCCGTATTGCTCGCCACCTCCTTTTCCTTTGGTGGCATGGCGACCCACATGATCGATCCGATTGCGGTCCAGGCCCTGCGCTATATCGTTACCATCGCGCTGACCGCGTTCCTGTGCTTCCGCGTCAAGCGCTATCCGCTCAAAGCGCCGCGTCGCCCGGTCCGCTTCGTGATTATCGGCGCGCTGATGGCGACCTATATGATCAGCATGTTCATCGCCCTGCAATTTACCGCCCCTGTGGCGACCGGGGCGATCTTCACGATGATGCCGCTGATGAGCGCAGGCTTCGCCTGGCTATTGATGCGCCAGAAAACCCGTGGCCGAGTGATGGTCAGCCTGGTGATTGCCGCCATCGGCGCGATCTGGGTGATTTTTCGCGGCGATGTGCAGGCGCTGATCCATTTTGACATCGGTAAGGGTGAACTGATCTACCTCGTTGGGGTCACCGCCCATGCGATTTACGTACCGCTGCTGCGCAAATTCAACGAGAACGAACCGGCACTGATCTTCATGCTGTGGTCGGCGGTGGGGACGCTGGCCTTCATTCTGGTGCCAGGCCTGCCCCGGCTGATCGCCCTCGATTACGCCTCGATCTCCTGGCTTGGCTGGGGTCTGGTGCTCTATCTGGCCGTGGTGACGACGCTGATCACCTTCCTGCTGCTGCAATATGCCTCGCAGCGCCTGCCCGCCCCCAAGGTGCTGGCCTATAGCTACCTGACGCCGAGCTTCATCATTCTGCTGGAAGGCGCCATGGGCCATGGCTGGGCGCCTATCGCAGTGTTTGCCGGAGCATTGATCACCGCCGCCGGACTTCTGGCTATGGCCATGCTGCCAGACTGATCCCGTCCCGCCTTCACATTCCCGGCTGAAGACCTCGCAGGAAAAGCCCTTCCAGAAACCGCGCGGCATTTTCGAACCGGTCGTCTTCCGCCCTCCCCGCACCCAGCACGGCACGCACCTGCACGTCGAAATCAGCGTAATGCTGGGTGGTGGACCAGATCGAAAAAATCAGGTGATAGGGATCGCAGGCGGCAAGTTTGCCCGCCATGATCCAACTGCGGATCACCTCGGCCTTCTCATCGACCAGGTCTTTCAGCGGTCCTTTCAGCACATCCTCGATAATGGGCGCGCCCTGGAGGACTTCATTGGCAAACAGCCGGCTTTCGCGCGGAAAATCACGGGCCATTTCCAGCTTGCGGCGGATATAGCTGCGGATTTCCTCCTGCGGATCGCCCTCGGCATCAAAGGCGCGCAGCGGCTCAAGCCAATTGGCCAGCAGCCGGTCCATCAGCACCCGGTGCATCGCCTCCTTAGTGCGGAAATAATAGAGCAGATTGGGTTTCGACATGCCCGCCACCTCGGCGATCTGGTCGATGGTCGAGCCGCGAAAGCCGCGCATGGAAAACACGTCCAGCGCCGCTTGCAGGATGACCTCCTCCTTTTCCTCCTGTATCCGGGTTCGCCTCTGCGTCTTCGATGCCCTGGCTATTGCCATGCCCTCTCCCTGTCTTCCCCATGCCTGCCTGCGCCTTGCTGCTTCCAACCCTGCCCCGGAAGCCAGCAAACGCGCCACAAAAACCGGGCGAAAGCTTTGACCGAATTTTTCGCGTTTTTCGGCTTGAGTGCGACGCCGGAAGTTGTAATGTTTACCAATCGGTCAAATATCAATCACTGCCCTGAGAAAGGCAATGGTTGAGACCGAAACAAAGGCTCAAAAATAACAAGAGCTAAAAATGATGGGAACAGCGGTTTTCGATGGGCATCGAAATCCCTGCACAAATTAGGATTGATAAGATGACGGCTCACCCCGGTGCGAACCTGCGCGTAAATGCTGACCGGCTGTGGGACAGCCTGATGGACATGGCCAAGATTGGCCCCGGCATTGCTGGCGGCAACAACCGCCAAACCTTGACCGACGAAGACGCCGAAGGCCGCGCCCTGTTCCAGACATGGTGCGAAGCGGCAGGCATGACCATGGGCGTGGACCAGATGGGCACGATGTTCGCCACCCGCGCCGGCACCGACCCGGATGCCCTGCCCGTCTATGTCGGCTCCCACCTCGACACCCAGCCCACCGGCGGAAAATATGATGGCGTGCTGGGCGTGCTGGCCGCGCTGGAAGTGGTGCGTTCGATGAACGACCTTGGCGTTAAAACCAAACATCCGATTGTTGTGACCAACTGGGCCAATGAGGAAGGCGCGCGCTTTGCCCCGGCCATGCTGGCGTCTGGCGTATTTGCGGGCATGCATACGCTGGATTACGCCTATTCCCGCAAAGACCCTGATGGCAAGACCTATGGCGATGAGCTGAAGCGCATTGGCTGGCTGGGCGAGGAAGAGGTGGGTGCGCGCAAAATGCACGCCTATTTCGAATATCACATTGAGCAAGGGCCGATTCTGGAGGCCGAGAACAAGCAGATTGGCGTTGTGACCCACTGTCAGGGCCTGTGGTGGCTGGAATTTACACTGACAGGCCGTGAAGCTCATACTGGCTCGACCCCGATGAACCTTCGCGTCAACGCTGGTCTGGCCATGAGCCGGATTATCGAGATGGTGCAGGATGTGGCGATGAGCGAACAGCCGGGTGCTGTTGGCGGCGTCGGCCAAGTGTTCTTCTCACCCAACTCGCGCAATGTGCTGCCGGGCAAGGTGGTGTTCACGGTGGATATTCGCACGCCCTCCCAAGACAAACTCGACCGGATGCGGGCGAAGATTGAAGCCGAAGCCGCAACGATTTGCGAAGCGCTGGGCGTTGGCTGCTCGGTGGAAGCCGTCGGCCATTTCGACCCCGTTACCTTCGATCCCACGCTGGTAGGCCGCGTGCGCGATGCCGCTGAACGGTTGGGTTACAGCCACATGAACATCATTTCCGGCGCTGGCCACGATGCCTGCTGGGCGGCACGGGTTGCTCCATCAACGATGATTATGTGTCCGTGTGTTGGTGGGCTTTCGCATAATGAGGCCGAGGAGATTTCCAAGGATTGGGCGAGTGCTGGGTGTGACGTGTTGTTGCATGCGGTGTTGGAAACGGCGGAGGTTGTGGGGTGAGAGACGGAGTGTGCGGCACCCTTTGCGCTACACAACAACATCAGATGAAGATGAGTCGGCTGCGTCTTGGTCTCTTCTCCCCAGCGGGGAGAAGGTGCCGGCAGGCGGATGAGGGGGCCGAAGGCATGACGGACATTACCAAACGCCGCCCCGGCAAAACTGGACAGGCAAGACAGCTTCGTCAGAATGAAACCGATGCTGAATATCGACTGTGGGGCGATCTTCGCAACAGGTTGCTCAACGGTCATAAATTCTCACGTCAGGTGCCTCTCGGTGCCTATATTGCTGATTTCGTTTGCCGTGAACGCTGCTTGATTGTTGAACTGGATGGATGCCAACATGCCGAAAGCGCTTCAGACGAGATGCGAACAGCGTGGCTGAATGACCAGGGTTATGATGTGCTTCGGTTTTGGAACGGCGAGGTTCTCTCGGAGAGACGCGATGTTCTTGAAACAATCCTTGCCGTTCTGGAAGGCAAGATCACCGAGCGTTGTGGCACATTACGGTTCTATCCGGGGAAACGAGGACAGGAATGAGCAAGCCTAGGGGCCTTCGGCCACCCCCTCATCCGGCTCTTCGAGCCACCTTCTCCCCGCTGGGGAGAAGAGGGAGTGTGCCGCGCCCTTTGTGCTTTCCAATAGACGAAGCGGCTGCGTCCGGGTCTCTTCTCCCCCGCGGGGAGAAGGTGTCGGCAGGCGGATGAGGGGGGCCGAAGGCCACCAAACGACAACGAGAACAAACACGGGTGAACACACATGAGCACAGTCATCAAAGGCGGCACCGTCGTCACAGCCGATCTCACCTACAAGGCAGATGTAAAAATCGAGGGCGGGATCATCACCGAAATCGGCCCCGATCTTTCCGCCGATACCGTGCTGGATGCCTCCGGCTGTTACATCATGCCGGGTGGCATTGATCCACATGTGCATCTGGAAATGCCGTTCATGGGCACCTATTCCGCCGATGATTTTGAAAGCGGCACCCGTGCGGGTCTGGCTGGCGGCACCACCATGGTGGTGGATTTCTGTCTGCCCGATCCCGGCCAATCGCTGCTGGAAGCGCTGACCCGCTGGGACAATAAATCCACCCGCGCCAATTGCGATTATTCCTTCCACATGGCCATCACCTCCTGGGATGAGCGCATTTTCAACGAGATGCAGACCATTGTGCAGGACAAGGGCATCAACACATTCAAACACTTCATGGCCTATAAGGGGGCCTTGATGGTGAATGATGATGAGATGTTCGCCTCCTTCTCGCGCTGCGCCGAACTGGGCGCGCTGCCGCTGGTGCATGCCGAAAATGGTGATGTGGTGGCAGCCATGTCGGCCAAGCTACTCGCTGACGGCAATGATGGGCCGGAAGCGCACGCCTATTCCCGCCCTGCCGAGGTCGAGGGCGAAGCCACCAACCGCGCCATTATGCTGGCCGATATGGCGGGAGTTCCGCTCTATGTGGTGCATACCTCTTGTGAGCAGGCCCATGAGGCCATCCGCCGCGCCCGGCAAAAGGGCATGCGCGTCTATGGCGAGCCGCTGATTCAGCATCTGACACTGGATGAGAGCGAATATTTCGACAAGGATTGGGACCACGCCGCCCGCCGGGTGATGTCGCCACCGTTCCGCAACAAGCAGCATCAGGATAGTCTCTGGGCTGGCCTGCAATCCGGCTCACTCTCTTGCGTTGCCACCGACCATTGCGCCTTTACCACCGAGCAAAAGCGGTTTGGCGTTGGCAATTTCACCAAAATCCCCAATGGCACCGGCGGCTTGGAAGATCGCCTGCCCATGCTGTGGACCTATGGCGTGGCCACGGGCCGCCTGACCATGAACGAATTCGTGGCTGTCACTTCCACCAACATCGCCAAAATCCTCAATATCTATCCGAAGAAGGGCGCAATCCTTGTGAGGGCCGATGCCGATATTGTGGTGTGGGACCCGAAACGCTCCAAAACAATCTCGGCCAACAACCAGCAATCGGCCATTGATTACAACGTGTTCGAGGGCAAAACCGTCACTGGCCTGCCGCGCTTTACCCTGACCCGTGGTGTGGTGGCGATTGAGGAAAGCACTGTGAAAACGCAGGAAGGCCACGGCAAGTTTGTCAAGCGCGAGCCTTATCCGGCGGTGAGCAAGGCGCTGTCTACGTGGAAGGAACTGGTGTCGCCGCGCAAAGTCGAGCGTACGGGCATTCCGGCCAGCGGGGTGTGAGGATGAGCAAGCTCAGGATGGTGAGGGCTTATCTGGGCGCTGTAATCACAGGGCTAATGGTTTTCGCTCTCGTCATGCTGCCAATATTTCTCTTACCTTTGATGACGTCAAGTGAAACAAAATTCTCAACCGATGCGTTTTTAAACGGATCAGTCGGCTCATTTATATTAATTCTTATGTTTCTTGGATATGGTCTTCCAATATCCTTCATCATAGCCGCACCTTTTACTTTAATATGCATTTCCCTTATCGGAATTGCATGGAACGCAACGCATAGGAATTCTATTATTCTAGGTGCGTTGTGCCCACTAGTATCGACAGCATTTTTCACCATGCTGTTTATCATGCCGACGACGTCACCACCTGATCCTGAAAGCAACCGATTTAACGACTATATGTTACCGGCTCTGATCGTAGGTGCCGCATTGATCCCAAGCGGTGCCGTCGCCGGATCGGTTTTCTGGCGTCTGGGGCTGAGACCGAAGGCCTCTCCATCCAAACCCGCTCTTCAGGTGAAATCATGAGACATGGAAGATCGTAATGTCAGCCTCCCCCTACTCCGTCGTCTCCGCCAAAGACCTCTGTCTCACCTTCCAGACCAATGATGGACCAGTACACGCGCTGTCCAACGTGGATCTGGAGGTAAAAAAGGGCGATTTCGTTTCCTTCATCGGCCCATCCGGCTGTGGCAAAACCACGTTTTTGCGCGTCATTGCTGATCTGGAAAAGCACACATCCGGCACCATTACCGTCAATGGCATGACGCCGGAGAATGCCCGCAAGGAACGTTCCTACGGCTATGTGTTTCAGGCGGCAGCGCTCTATCCATGGCGCACCATTGAGCAAAACATTGCCCTGCCGCTGGAGATTATGGCCTATAGCCCGGATGAGAGGAAAAAGCGGATTGAGCAAACACTAGAACTGGTCAATCTCGCAGGCTTTGGCAAAAAATTCCCCTGGCAGCTCTCCGGCGGCATGCAGCAGCGCGCCTCTATTGCCCGCGCGCTGGCCTTTGATGCCGATCTGTTGTTGATGGATGAACCCTTTGGCGCGCTGGATGAAATTGTCCGCGATCATTTGAACGAGCAATTGCTGAAACTCTGGGATCGCACCAACAAGACCATCTGTTTTGTCACCCACTCGATTCCAGAGGCGGTTTATCTCTCCACCAAAATCGTGGTGATGAGCCCCCGGCCCGGGCGCGTGACCGATGTGATTGAATCGACCCTGCCACGGGAGCGACCGCTGGATATTCGCGAAAGCCCGGAGTTTCTGGCCATTGCCCATCGTGTGCGCGAAGGTTTGCGGGCGGGGCATAGTTATGAGGAATAGACTTCTCCCCATCCTCACCGTCATCCTTGCCATATTGATCATCTGGCATGTCTTCGTGGTCATTCTCAACGCGCCCTTTGTGCGCGATCAGGCAGCAAGAGCGGGTGAAACCATCACCACCGCGCAAGTGATTGAGCAAACCTTCAATCAGGAACGCCCCGTCCTTCCCGCCCCGCACCAGATCATTGCCGAGCTGTGGGATACGGTGATCGATAAGCCAATTACCTCCAAGCGCAGCCTTGTGTATCACGCATGGATCACCCTTTCGGCCACGCTCATGGGCTTTGGAATGGGCACTGCCCTTGGCATTTTGCTGGCCATTGCCATTGTGCATAATCGCGCCGTCGATAAATCGCTGATGCCGTGGGTGATCGCCAGCCAGACCATTCCCATCATTGCCGTGGCCCCGATGATTATTGTGGTGCTGAACGCCATCGGCATTTCAGGCCTGATGCCGAAAGCGCTGATTTCCACCTACCTGTCCTTCTTTCCGGTGGTGGTGGGCATGGTCAAAGGCCTGCGCAGTCCCGACGCCATTCTGATCGACCTGATGCGCACCTATTACGCCAGCAACACCCAGACATTTTGGAAACTGCGCATGCCCGCCGCCATGCCCTATCTGTTCACTTCGCTGAAAGTGGCCATTGCCATCTCACTGGTGGGTGCGATTGTGGGGGAATTGCCAACCGGAGCCGTCGCGGGCCTTGGCGCACGGCTGCTGTCTGGCTCTTACTATGGTCAGACGGTGCAAATCTGGGCAGCGCTGTTTATGGCGGCGGGGTTGGCGGCGCTGTTGGTGGCTATCGTCGGGCTTGCCCACACTGCGGTTCTGAAACGTATGGGAGAGCGGGCATGAGTGGGTATCTGCTGTTTGCGCTGATATTCTGGCTTGTCACATGGGGTGTGAATGAATGGCTGGTGCGCCAGCGCTTTGCCGCCCTGCCCGCCCAGCGCGCCGCCAATATCACTGTTCCGCTGCTGTTTGGCATCACGTTGCTGGTGATCTGGGAATGCGTGGTGCGCGGCTTCGATATCCCCTCCATTCTGCTGCCCGCCCCCAGCATGATCTGGACGCGGCTGATCCACTCCCTGCCCATCCTCTGGGCCGATTTCCAGCAGACGTTTTTGAAATCGGTGCTGACAGGCTATGTCGCAGGCTGCGGCCTTGGCTTTATCGTGGCCGTGCTGATTGATCGCTCACCGTTTCTGAAACAAGGCCTGTTGCCGATTGGCAATTTCGTCTCGGCCCTGCCCGTGGTCGGCGTGGCCCCGATCATGGTGATGTGGTTCGGGTTTGATTGGCCATCAAAAGTCGCCGTCGTGGTGATCATGACCTTCTTCCCCATGCTGGTAAACACCGTGCAGGGCCTATCTGCGGCAAGCACCATGGAGCGCGATTTGATGCGCACCTATGCCGCCAGCTGGTGGCAAACGCTGATCAAGCTGCGGCTTCCCGCCGCATGGCCGTTTATCTTCAACGCCTTGAAAATCAATTCCACGCTGGCGCTGATTGGGGCGATTGTCGCCGAGTTTTTCGGCACCCCCATCGTCGGCATGGGCTTTCGCATTTCCACCGAGGTGGGCCGCAGCAATGTCGATATGGTCTGGGCGGAAATTGCGGTGGCGGCACTGGCAGGTTCGGTTTTCTATGGTTTGGTGGCGCTGGCTGAAAAAGCCGTCACCTTCTGGCATCCGTCTGTCCGTGGTGGCCAGACTCGATAAAACATGAGATAACAAGAGAGGGAACGATCATGAAAAGCAAAATCACCACACTGCTTATGACTGCTGGCATTTCCATGCTGGCCGTGCAGGCCCATGCGGCAGACAAGCTGACCCTGCAATTAAAATGGGTCACACAGGCGCAGTTTGCCGGATATTACGTGGCCAAAGACAAGGGCTATTACAAAGAAGAAGGCCTTGACGTCGACATCAAGCCCGGTGGCCCGGACATTGCGCCCGCACAAGTGCTGGCCGGTGGCGGTGCCGATGTGATTGTCGATTGGTTGCCATCAGCCCTTGCCACCCGCGAAAAAGGCGTGCCGCTGGTCAATATCGCCCAGCCGTTCAAGCATTCGGGCATGATGCTGACCTGTCTGAAGGAAAGCGGTGTCAAAACGCCTGCCGATTTCAAGGGCAAGACGCTGGGCGTGTGGTTCTTCGGCAATGAATACCCGTTCCTGTCATGGATGGCGCATCTGGGCATCAAAACCGATGGCAGTGCTGATGGCGTGAAGGTGCTGAAACAGGGCTTTAACGTTGATCCGCTGTTGCAAAAGCAGGCCGCTTGCATTTCCACCATGACCTATAATGAATATTGGCAGGTCATCGATGCTGGCATCAAGCCAGATCAGCTGATCACCTTCCCCTATGAGAAGGAAGGCGTTGCCACGCTGGAAGACGGCCTTTATGTGCTGGAGCCAAAGCTGAAAGATCCGGCCTTCAAGGAAAAGATGGTCAAGTTCGTCCGTGCCTCGATGAAGGGATGGAAATGGGCTGAAAAGAACCCGGACGAGGCAGCCGGTATCGTGCTGGACAACGACGCCTCCGGAGCCCAGACCGAAAAGCATCAGAAGCGGATGATGAGCGAAGTGGCCAAGCTGACCGAAGGCTCAAAGGGCGCACTGGACGAGGCCGATTACAAGCGCACCGTGGCCACCCTGCTCGGCGGCGGCTCTGATCCGGTGATCAGCAAAGAACCTGTGGGTGCCTATACCCATGAAATTACCGATGCCGCGCTGAAATAGCAGATCCAACTTTCAATTTTATCGTGTATTCGCCGCCAGGGTCCTCATCCCGTTCCCTGGCGGCGGGGTTCCCAGAGGCTGACTGAGCGGCAGCGCTGAGCTTGCCCTAACCCTTTCATTTCATGGGATTTTCATATTGGCACAGGCCCGACTACCGCGTGCGGGCAAAACCGGGTTTACCACACAAGCCGATCCGCGATCAGGTCGAAGCCACGCGCTTTCCTTTAACTATTATTACAATGCAACCTCTTCGCTGCACCGGCTCTGTCTGCGGCGGGATTGCGCTGCAACGGCCCCTGTCGTAACGTAACCCTATTAAAAACCCGGGTTTTCCGTTGATCGGCAAACCTGACATTGTATTTAAAGCCATTTCGATAATATTAGCGTATTGTGGGTTTTCCATAGATCCCCAGGGATTTGAATAGACATGTTTGAAATCGTATCGTCCCTGGTCACAGCGCGCCCCGGGAAAAAGGCTCGCGCCCACTCTGCCTTCGTCCGCAAGGCCGCGATCCGGCGTGATAAATCAGGCATTGGGAGGATACCAGGGGTGATGGAAAGTCGGGTTGGAACTTCGGGCGTCAGGCCAATCATCCTCGTTCTGGCACTGCTTCTTTCGGTCAGCCAGGGCTGTTTCATACCGTCTGCGAACGCGCAATCTCCTGAGCCCGCAGCCAGCACCGATGCCCAGCTCCCGGCCATCGTCGTTGCGAAAGCCAGCACCCAGAGCCTGACCGACAAGGTGATCGGCACCGGAAGCGTCAAGGCTGTGGAGGAAATTTACGTCCAGCCTGAAGTGGATGGAATAGCCATTCGCAATCTTCTGGCCGATGTCGGCGACAAGGTGAAGGCCGGTCAAGTTCTGGCAACGCTGGATGGCGACAGCCTGATCCTGCAAAAGGCGCAGTATGCCGCCAACCAGGCCAAGGCCGAGGCCTCTCTTGCCCAGTACAAGATCCAGTTGATCGATGCGCAGGCCAGCGCAGCCGAAGCGGAACGGCAATTGGCGCGCGGCCAGTCGCTGGTCTCGGGCGGCACGATTTCCACCGCTCAGGTCCAGCAATACGAAACCTCCGCCATCAATGCCCGCAACAAGGTGGACAGCGCCCGCCAGTCCATCGCCATTGCCGAGGCCGAATTGAAAGTGGTGATCAGCCAGGTCGCCGATCTCAACCTGAAACTGGCCCGCACCGATATCAAGGCGCCGTTCGGCGGGTTGATCACCGCCCGCAATGCCCGCATCGGCGCCATTGCTGCCGGCTCCGGCCAGCCGCTGTTCACCATTATCCGCGACAGCAAGATCGAGCTGGTGGCCGAAGTATCCGAAAGCGATATGCAAAAAATGCGAATAGGCCAACCGGCCGAAATCGCCATTGCTGGACAGGCAACGCCGATCAGCGGCCATGTGCGGCTGATCTCACCCGCCATCAGCCCAACGACCAGGCTGGGCGAGGTCCATATTTTGCTGGATGATAGCGATGCGGCCCGCCAAGGCATGTATGCCAGCGCCTTGATTACCATTACATCCGCCTCAGGCATTGCCCTGCCCTTGTCGGCCATCGACAGCGGCAAGGCCGGGAGCTTTACCCGCATCGTGGAAAACGGCGTGGTCCGCCAAGTGAAAATCGAGACCGGCATTATCGAAAACGGCTTTATCCTGGTGACATCAGGCGTCAAGCCGGGCGATTTGGTGGTGCTGAAAGCAGGCGCTTTCGTGCGTGATGGCGACAAGGTCAGGCCGGTGCTTGAAACCGTGAGCCAGACCGGCGCAATATCCAACTGACGAGGCAAGACGATGAATTTCTCCGCCTGGTCAATCCGCAATCCGATAGCACCACTGCTAGGCTTCTTCCTGCTGATGGTGCTGGGCATCCAGTCCTTTAACAGCCTGCCCATTACCCGCTTTCCGAATATCGATGTGGCCGTCGTGTCGATCAGTGTCACCCAGAGCGGGGCGTCGCCGTCGGAACTGGAAATGCAGGTGACCAAGGAAATCGAGGATGCGGTCGCCTCGATCAACGGCGTCGATGAGATCTCGTCCAAGGTCAATGACGGCGTGTCGGTCACCTCGGTGGTGTTCCGCATTGAAATTCCCACCCAGCAGGCCGTTCAGGATGTCAAGGACGCGGTGGATCGAATCCGCAACGATCTGCCCGCTGGCGTCGATGAGCCGATCGTCAACAAGGTCGATGTCGAGGGCCAGGCGATCCAGACCTTTGCCGTCTCCGCCCCGAACATGACGCTCGAAGAATTGTCCTGGTTCGTCGATGACACAATCAAACGCGCGCTCCAGGGCCAGAAAGGCATTGGCCGCATCGACCGGATCGGCGGTGCCGACCGCGAGATCCGTATCGAGCTGGACCCGGACCGGCTGAATGCACTGGGCATTACCGCCGCCGACGTCAACAAGCAATTGCGCGGCACCAATGTCGATATCGGCTCGGGCCGGGGCCAGGTGGCTGGCGCCGAACAGGCGATCCGCGTGCTGGGCGATACCCGTAATGTCCAGGCGCTCGCCACCACCACCATTGCCATTTCCTCGGACCGCTTCGTCAAGCTTGCCGATCTTGGCCGGATCATCGACAGCTATACGGAGCCGAAAAGTTTCGCCCTGTTCGACAACCAGCCGGTGGTGTCCTTCTCGGTGTTCCGCTCCAAGGGGGCCTCCGACGTGGCCGTCGCCGAACTGGTGGCCAAGAGCCTCGATGAGGTGCGGGCCCAAAATCCTGATGTCGGCATCAACCTGATCAGCGATTTCGTCTATTTTACCTATGGTAATTACACCGCCGCCATCGATACCCTGCTGGAAGGGGCAATCCTGGCGGTCATCGTGGTGTTCCTGTTCCTGAAAAACTGGCGGGCAACGCTTATTTCGGCCATTGCTCTACCGCTTTCCGCCATACCGACCTTCTGGATCCTCGAGATGATGGGCTTTTCGCTCAATCTCGTCAGCTTCCTCGCCCTGACACTGGCGACCGGCATTCTGGTGGACGACGCCATCGTCGAAATCGAAAACATCGCCCGCCATATCAAGATGGGCAAGACGCCCTATCGGGCCGCCATCGAGGCAGCCGACGAAATCGGCCTTGCCGTCATCGCCACCACCTTCACCATTGTGGCCGTCTTCGTGCCCGTGTCCTTCATGGGCGGCATTCCCGGTCAATATTTCATCCAGTTCGGCCTGACGGTGGCCTTTTCCGTGCTGTTTTCGCTGCTGGTCGCCCGACTGATCACCCCGATGATGGCCGCATATCTGATGCGGCCGGAAGACGGCCATGACGGGGACGAAGGGCAGGAAGGCCGCTTCATGCGGCTCTATACGCGGCTTGTTCTGACGACCACCAGCACATGGTATCGCCGCTATCTGACACTGGCGGCAGCACTGGTGTTTCTGGTGGTATCTGTCGGCCTGCTGATGCAGGTTCCGACCAGCTTCCTGCCGCCAGAAGATGCCGGGCGTATCACGCTTTCAATAGAACTGCCGCCCAATGCCACGCTGGATGAAACCGAAAGCCGGGCCAGGCAGATCACCGAGACCTTGAAGCCGCTTGCCGGCGTGCAATCGGTCTTTGTCCAGGGCGGCACCTCGCCCAGTGGTGATCTGGAACTGCGGCGGGCGTCCGTAACCCTGCAACTCTTCCGCATCGAGCATTCGCTGGTCAAAACCGTGGTCAACAAACTGATCGGCGGCCTGCCGCTGATCGGCCCTCACCTGCCGAAAATGACCGTCGTCGGCCGCACGATCCCGCAATGGCAGATCGAAAAACAGGTCTTTGCCAAGCTGCACGACATTCCCGATATGCGCGTCCAGAAGATGAACGATCGCGGTGCCCGCGACATGGCATTCTACTTCCTCTCCAAGAACGAAGAGGATCTGACCGAGGCAGTCAGCATTCTGGAGGCGAAATTGCGCACCGTACCAGTGCTGGCCAATGTTAGCGCCGATGGCTCGCTGCCGCGCCCGGAATTGCAGATCCGTCCGAAAACCGATGAAATGGCCAGATTGGGCATCACCGCCCAGCAGGTTTCCGAAACCCTTCGCGTCGCAACCATCGGCGATATCGACGCGCAATTGCCGAAAATCTCGTTGGATGGCCGGTTGATCCCGATCCGGGTTCAAGCGGCGCTTGGCCAGCGTCGCGACCTTGGTGCTATCAGGGCGCTGAAAATCAAGTCTGCGTCCGGTTCCATGGTGCCGCTCTCCACCGTGGTCGATATCGATTACACCCAAGGCATCAGCTCGATCAAACGCAATCACCGCGACCGCGTGGTCTCGATCGGCGCCGACCTGCCGCAAGGCGTGGCGCTCGATACGGCGACGGCAGCCTTCAAGCAGGCGGTTGCCTCCGCCAAAATTCCCGCCAGCGTCTATCTGAAGGAAACCGGCGACACCAAGGTCCAGAAAGAAATGCTGGCGAGCTTTGTCAACGCGATGATCCTGGGCCTGCTGCTGGTGCTGATCGTGCTGATCCTGCTGTTCAAGGACATCATCCAGCCTTTCACCATCCTTCTGTCGCTGCCGCTGGCCGTCGGCGGCGTGGCCGTGGCGTTGATCATTACTCATAACGCGCTGTCCATGCCCGTGCTGATCGGCATCCTGATGCTGATGGGGATCGTCACCAAAAACGCCATCCTGCTGATCGACTTTGCCATCGAAATGCGCCGCCACGGCATGGAACGTGTCGAAGCCATGGTCGAGGCAGGCCGCAAGCGTGCAAGACCGATCATTATGACGTCGATAGCCATGTCGGCGGGCATGTTGCCCTCGGCGCTGGGCGTTGGCGAAGGCGGCTCGTTCCGCTCCCCCATGGCCATCGCCGTGATCGGCGGCATCATCGTCTCGACGGTGATGAGCCTTGTCGTCGTCCCCTCCTTCTTCCTTGTGATGGACGATCTGTCACGCCTGCTGGGCGTCGTCTTCGGCAGGCTGGTCGGCGCCAAGGAACAGGAACGAGAGCCGCTCGATACCGCCACCCTCACCGATTTACACGACCAGACCTCGGCCCAGATCTCCACGCTCGAAGCCCGCATGGATGGCCTGGAAGCAGGTGCTGCCCATCCGCCAAGGCGCCTCTCAGCGGGACCGTTCGGACGGGATTGATACGAAAATCCATTGAAAATGACAGATCCCACAAGGCGATACGGCAGCAATAGCGTATGGCCTTGTGCCGGGTTCGGTTTTCCACCCGACGCCCCTGCTTAATCCGTTGAACGGAGCTGCAATCACGCAAACCTGTGATTGTAATTGGCTATTGATCGAAATCAAACCATTGGCGCGATTTTCCCATTAGATTACCCCCATCGACCAGTGGCGGGGGGCCGATGGTGGGAAAGAGGGCGCCGTCTTGCACCAATGGGAACAGCTATATGTCCCGCGCAAGACCGAGCCGTTGCGACCACCCATTCCCCTTATGAACCATACCGCTATCAGGCGGGCGCTGCTGCGCAAGGGCTGAAGGAAAAGGACGGTCTGGCCGTGAACAAGGTTTTGAATTTGAACAGTCGCGATCGCAATATTCTGGTAAAATCACCCCTGATGGCCACGCTCGGCCCGGGTTCTTTAAACCGGATGCTGGAACTGGCGACAGTGTTGAGCTTCGAGGCGCGCGATATTCTGTTTCGCGAGGGCGACCCTGCCGATTATTTCTATTGCGTGCTGACCGGCTATGTCCGCCTCTATCGCCTGAACAAGGACGGTCGCGAAGCCGACATCCGCATCAGCGGCGGTGGTGATACCTTTGCCGAAAGCCTGTTGGCCATGGGCGATACCTATCACTATAACGCCCAGGCGGCGGAGCATGTGACCGTAGCGCGATTTGATCTCGCCAAAGTACGCCAGCTTGCAGAGCAGGAAAACGACATTGCCCGTTCAGTGATCCGCTGCCTTTCCAATTATCTGCGCAGCACCATGGATTGCATCGCCAATGACCGACTGCAAACCGCTCCGCAACGCGTAGCACAATATCTGATCGACAATTGCCCCAATAGCGGCGGTGCCGTGTCGATCCGCCTGCCCTTCCAGAAAAGCCTGCTGGCCGGCAAGCTGGGCCTTGCACCCGAAGCCCTGTCACGCGCCTTTTCCACCCTGCGGCACAGCGGCGTCACTGTGCGCGGCCGGATGGTCCAGATCAACGATGTCAACACACTCCGACAGATTTGACAGGCATAGTATCGCTGAAAGATGTCGCGAGAGATTTTCCAAAAGATCTGTTCCTGTCGCCTTTCCGATATAATGTCAGGTTTTGAAGATCGAAAATGGTGAAAGGGACAAGTGGAAAACGGGGCATATATCCGCTTTTGTCGCTTTCGCTTTTCCCACCTTCCTCAAAGATCAGGCAGCGACGAAATGCCAGCCCTTGTCTGCTTTTTCCACCCGCACGAAACCGGAAACATGGCCGCCTGAGGCAGTCCAGCCTTTTTCGCTTGCATGGGTGAAGATGGTCCGGCGGCTGTCGGCGCCCTGTCTGGCATCCGCGTCGTAGATGAAGCAGAAATCGGGGTCATCAAGCTGAAGTTTGGGCGCATGCACAAGATCGCCCCAAAGCACGAGCTTTTCCGCTCCCTCGCCAATCAGATAGCCGGAGTGACCAGGCGTGTGGCCGTGCATGGAAACCATCTCTATTCCAGGACGTACTTGCCCTTCCAGGACGGGTCGCACACGATCGGGGTAGATTTCCAGCAGGCGGGCAGCGATGTCGAAGCCACCACGCCGATAGACGGGGATGGTCTCCTTCAGCGGGGCATTGGTAAAAAAGGCCAGATCTGCTTGCGGGACGACGATTTCCGCTTGAGGAAAATATTGTCCGGCGTCGTCAAAAAGGCCCAGCGCATGGTCGCCATGCAAATGGGTGAGGAGAACCCGGCGCACATCGGCGCGGCTTATTCCAGCCCTCTCCAGCGCAGCCCTTCCAAGCCCCAGTTCAGGACCCCAATAAGGGCCTGTTCCCGCATCGACCAGGGTAATGCCGTCAGCGCTCGACAGCACGAAGAAATTGACGTCCATATCAATGGTGGGTGCCTCCCACGCCGCGACCGCCGCATTTCGCACCACGTCACTGCTGGCGTGATCCAGATGTTCAATCGGCGCTCTAAAAACACCATCGACCATGATCGTCACATCATAGCACCCGAAACGACGTATTTCCGTCATGTCAAAGGCCCCCATGGCTTTCAAGGAAGCGAACGATGTCGGCCACGCCCTCGCCACGCTTCAGGTCGGAAAACACATGCGGACGGGCCTCGCGCATACGCGCCGCATCGCGATCCATCACATCGAGATCCACCTCGACATAGGGTGCCAGATCCTTCTTGTTGATGACCAGTAGATCCGAGCGGGTAATGCCTGGCCCGCCTTTGCGGGGAATTTCCTCGCCCTGACAGACCGAGATTACATAGATCGTCACATCAGCCAGATCGGGCGAAAAGGTCGCGGCCAGATTGTCGCCACCGGATTCGATGAAAATCACGTCGAGATCGGGAATGCGCTCATTCAGTGAGGCAATCGCCTGGAGATTGATTGACGCATCCTCCCGGATCGCCGTATGCGGACAGCCGCCGGTCTCAACGCCCACCACCCGGTCAGAAGACAGCGCTTGCATGCGGATCAAAGCGTCGGCATCCTCACGGGTGTAGATATCATTGGTGACGACGGCCACCGAATAGCGGTCACGCATCGCCTTGCACAGCTTTTCCGTCAGTGCCGTCTTGCCTGAGCCGACCGGCCCACCAATTCCGACCCGCAACGGACCATTTGCCGATTTCATGCTTTTCCCCTTGTTCTTATCCAAGCTTCTAAAGCTGGCGATATCACGACCGGAACAGTCGCACAGATTGACCTTCATGGCGTGCCGAAACGATGTCTGCGGCAATCGTGGCGCTGCCAAGATCGTCCAACCCCGACTGGACGGCCCGGGCAGCTAGGCTTGCCACAGGCGCCTCGAGCCGCGACAGAATGGCGAGGCCACCGGTCTGGCCGATCAGGCTGAGGCGAATACCCGCCGAGACCTGCTGCGACAGGGCTGCGTGCAAATAGGCGGCAAGCACGGCTTCGCAACCTATCCCCTGACTGGCGCCGACCGCCCCAACCGCCACCGGATAGGCGATTGGATCGGGCGACAGAGCCGAAAGCGGGTCCGCCCAGGCGCGGCCCGCTTCACGAAACGCCGCGCCAAGTGCCGTGGTTTCCTGATAGCGCTCCCGAGAGCCGGCCAGCGCCAATGCCAGATCCGACACCTCGGTTAGGAACTGCGGCATATTCCAGACCCGCCAGGCCTCAGCCAGAAGCACCGCATCGTTCCAAACTGCGCCATGGTCCAGCAGCGATGTCAGCCAGGCCAGCAACGCCTCTTGGCGCCCGATAGCGGTGCCGTCACCATCGATCAACCCATCCTCGACCGCCTTTTCCAGCCCGCCCGAATAGGCAAAGCCGCCCACAGGAAAGGCCGGCGAGAGCCATGTCATCAGCCGGATCAGGCCGAGCGTGTCGAGAGCAATGGTCATCGTCGATCAGGAATGGGCGTGATGGGCATGTGACCCATGGCTGTGATAAGCGCCACGCACCGGCTGAAACGGCTCCACCACCTCACTGACCGTCGCGCCCAAGCCCTCCAGCATGGCGCGGATCACCGGATCACGGCCGATCAGGATGCGGTCCAGTTCGATCTGAGCAGGGAGATGACGGTTGCCAAGATGCCAGGCCAGTTCCAGCAGATGCTGCCCGTCGCGCGGCACAATCGCGTAGAGCCGTTCATCGGCGGCCTTCACCGCGATCTGGTCGCCGTTATCAAGCACCAGACGGTCGCCATCGGCAAAAAGTACCGCTTCCTTCAGGTCCAGCATCACCATCTCGCCATCGGCTAGATGCAGCAGTTTGCGACGCAGGTGGCGCATGTCATGGGCCAGAACAACCGTCGATACCGCCGGATCAAGGGCATCTGAGGCCGGAAGATAAGAAATCACACGCAGCATCGGCACTCCATGACCCTGCGGATCGCCAATGGCTCCGCAACGCTTATATCGATTCACTAAACCGGATTTGGCGGATAACCTTGGGAGAGGCTCCAGCCATTGCGAACGCCGAGTTTGCGCAAAACAAAGGCCGGGCGCAACAGGCAAATGGGCCTGTGCCGTTGTTATCGCAAATATCAAAGCAATGATCGAGCTGCTCAGGATACGGCCTGGATAACCTGCTTCAACGGCTGCGGGCCATGGGTCATTTCATGCACGATACAGTTGCGGCCATTAGCCTTGGCACGGTAAAGCGCGCGGTCGGCCGCCGCATAGACCACTTCCGGCCGCCTTTCCGGCGAAATTTCCGCAACGCCGATCGATATGGATGTCGAAATCAACCGACCGTCGAAATGCAGCCGAAGGTCGGAAATACTGCGGCGGATCATGTCGATCCGCTCAAACCGCTGCTGGATCGTGTCGCCTTGGATGATCAAACCGAATTCCTCGCCGCCAAGCCTGGCCGTGACATGCGGATCATTGGCGAAATGGCACAGAATGTCTGCCACGGCCCGAATGACGAAATCACCGGCGCTGTGGCCGTAAGCATCGTTGATAGACTTGAACCAATCGAGATCGGCGATGGCCAGCGAAGCGTTCCCCTCCGTCTGGTCCAGCGCTTCCGAAAAGGCACGCCGGTTCAGCAGGCCGGACAGACCGTCAATCCTGCTCAGATGCTCGTATTTTGCCTTGGCGATGGCGAGACTGCGGATTTCACGCGCCACGAAGACACCGGTAATCGTCGCCACGAAACTGCCCAACAACCAGCTCATCGCCACGCTGAGCTTGACCGCATCGATGATCGGCATCGGCATCAGACCCAGCATCCAACAGAACGGCAGGGCAACGATCTGAAAGCCAAGCGCAAGCGAAACGGACGAAAACATCAGATGCATGACAAAGCTGAAAATGTTTCCCCTTTGCGAGAGATCTTCAAATCCTCGGCGCAGCGAAAGCCAGTTCAATATTCGAATCAATTGCCGCCCCCTTCTCTGCTTTTCTCTGGGATAGGCCTGTTTTGTGTGTCGTTTCCTAAATCAATACCTAGAATTTTAACGATTGATTGTATGGGCCACCGCATCATTTCAATACACGAACAGCCAAAACAGATCATCCGGGCAAAGGCAGGGGCGCTACCGCATAAAGCGATACACCGAACTTTAGTGCGCCATGTTGGATGGACGGCGCTGTAACGGAAATACCAGCGGCCCGCGCATCACCGAAACAAAAAAACCCGGCACACAGCCGGGTTTTTCTGGTCTCGCAGACGTGTTTAATCGCGCCTACGAAGGTGTGTTGAAAAGCAGTCGTCGTCTTAAGCCGCCTGCTTTTCCTTCAGCTTTTCCAGGATATTCTGCGGCGAAGACACACCATAAGGGTCGCTATCGCAATTGTCGGAATAGCCTTCTTCTTCGAACCACTGCTCCACCACGCCATCGTTGATGATAGCCGCATAGCGCCAGGAGCGCATGCCGAAGCCGAGATTGTCCTTGGACACCAGCATGCCCATCTTGCGGGTGAACTCACCGGAGCCATCGGGAATGAGCTTGACATTGGCCAGCCCCTGCTGCTTGCCCCAGGCATTCATAACGAAAGCATCATTGACCGAAATGCAGTAGATGTCGTCAATGCCGGCAGACTGGAACTCGCTATAAAGCTTTTCGAAATCCGGCAGTTGGTAGGTCGAGCAGGTGGGAGTGAAAGCACCCGGAAGCGAAAAGAGCACGACTTTCTTGCCCTTGAAGTAATCATCCGAGGTCATATCTTGCCAACGGAAGGGGTTTGGGCCACCGACCTCTTCATCGCGAACGCGGGTACGAAACGTGACGCTGGGCACTTTTCTGCCAATAAGCATCGCTGATCTCCTTTGATAGACATGATGAAGCGTAAAAATGATGAAAAGCGGCCTTTTACCGGGCCACCGGGATCAGCCCTTCGATTACCGCATAACCATGTGCGGCGCAGCATAAAACAGCATGCTGGACGCCGAAGCATGCCTGACATGCGCATAGTGCATGGCGGACCCATTCGGCATTGCAGAATGATAGCCAGTTTCGCTTTTAACGCGGAAAAAGCTCAAACCGGGCAAACCGGCCTATTGCGCGCGCTGTATAGAAGACCAACCGCGATGCATTGGCCACTGCTGTCTCGACAGCAACGTATGCAACCGATCACAACTTTAACAAAGCTTCATAATAGCACATTATTGCCCTAATTTAAGATCTATACATTCAATGGTCGATACAGAGGGCGATTATCACATAAAAAAACAGACAAAACAGATCTTGAAGCATTGCAAAAAACTTTGTTACGTATTTTAATCCGGAAATATTCGACCTTAACGATTTGTTAAGAATTTGCACAAAATTCGGCATCGAAACAGGCTTTCGAATGCCAATCGCCGACAGAAGATCTTTTTTGGTATTGGGTAGGGTTGGAGACGGAAACGATGTTGAATGCGAAAAAGCAGCCTATGACCCGGCACGTATTGCCGGTCGTAGAAGACACCAATGGTCCGGTGGGCAAAGCCATTGACCGGGACCCATCCGTCAGAAATATCCGTTTGTCGGTGCTGGCACCGACCCGTTACCCCTGGCGCTTCAATTCACCGCGCCACAGCCGGCACATGATCGAAAATCGCAATTTCGTGCCGATGAACTACGTATCGCCGAAGCTGGAAGGCATCACGGTCCTGTCGCCATTTCCGCCGCGCCGGTTCGACCTCATCCATGCGTTCAACCGGATACCGATGAGCGCGACACCTTTCATGATCTCTTTTGAATCCCATATGCCGCGCGGCTTCGGCATTGAGACCTCAGCACTTTATGCCTTCATGACCCGGCGTCTGATTTCCGACCGCTGTCTCGGGATCGGCGCGATTTCCGAACATGCACGGCGGATCTTTCAAAAGACCCATAGAAATAACCCTGCCTATGAGGCGCTGAACAGGAAGCTGTTCATGCGCTATCCAAATATGGAAATCGAAGAGCGACCGGATACGTTCAACGATGAAAACCAGGGGCCGATCCGCGTCGTCTTCGTCGGAAATCACTTTGCCCGCAAGGGCGGTTGCGTTGGCGTGCGCATGGCCGAACTTGCCATGGAGCGCGGCATTCCGCTGGAAGTCGATATCGTCTCCACCGTGGAAGTCGGACCGATGTCCTGGACTGACCCGTTGGTGCCCGGCTACTTTGATCGTTACCGCAAATTGTTGAGCCTGCCGAATGTTCGCCATGTCCAGAACATTCCAAATAGCGAAGTGCTCAAAATCCTGCGCAACGCACATTTCTCGCTGCTGACAACATTTTGCGACACATTCGGCTTCAGCGCGATTGAATCCGAGGCCAATTACGTGCCGGTGATTGCCACCAAACAGGGCGCCCTGCCGGAATTCATCAAGCACCGGCAAAACGGCATTCTGCTCGACATGGAGACAACCGATATCGGTGAGTGGAAGCATATTGCCGACGACCGCAGCACGCCGGAATTTGCCGAGATTCATGCCCGCGAGATCGAGCGACTGGCCGAAGAAAGCCTGAACGAAGTCGTCGCCGCCATGGCCGACCAGAATGCTTACAAAGCCATGCGCCAAGCCGCCTATCGCACTGCAAAGACGATGTTTTCGGCGAAGGATGCCAATGAATTCTGGGACGATTTTTATGTGGAAGCCTTGAATGAGTACCGGACGGGCCACAATTCCTCCGGGCTGATGCAAAAGCCGTTTTCAGGCTGAACCCGTTTCAGCGGCGATGCTGCCTGCCTTTAAGAGAGGGCGACGGGAGTGGACGTTAAAGCGTCGCCACCTCTTCAATGCCAATAGATTTAAGGAAAAGTAGTGGTGGGCTATCAGCCCACCACATTCGCTTTTCCGCCTTCGATAACGAAGTGCCGTCCTTCATTCTCCATAAAACGCCAGTCCTCTGCCTGCGAACCATCCGGGAAAATTTGCAGGCGATAACCACCTGACAATTGAAGATCTGCTCCACAATATCTGTCGCATGTTACCGACTGGACAATGAGATGATCCGTGGCATTTACAAAGGACTTTGTGGCTTCGTCGTAACCTTGCAGCAAGGCTGCAATCCGCACGAATTGCAACGTACCAAATTGAGGATCCTCGACGTTTACAGGAGCACCCTCCTCAGGCTCCATGAAACGATCTGAGGACCCTGTCACGACCCCATTCTCCGTGACAATCCGCCAGGAACATTGAATGTGGAGCGCATGTGATCCCACAGTTCCAGACTTTCCCCGCGCTGATAGACTTGGACGAATGGAGCCAAAATGGAAAACTTTCGTATCTGCCGCATTGCGGGCAATGCTTAAAGACAGACCGACAAGAACTTGCAGACTGTCCCGCAAGAAGGCTTGATTTTCAGATTCAGACATCACCACCAGTCACAATAATACCAAGGCTCTGACATGCTCACGCGTCCCCGCCTTAAAGAGATCGCAAAAGGAATACGATGAGTCATTTTCAATGACCCATCGTATAACCCCCATCAAAACAAGAAATACCGCTGTGCCATTGGCAAAACAGTGGCCGGTTCGCAGGTCAGCAATTCGCCGTCGGCACGCACTTCGTAGGTTTCCGGATCGACCTCGATATGCGGTGTCAGGCTGTTGTGGATCATCGACGCCTTGGAAATGCCGCCGCGGGTGTTTTTTACCGCCAGCAATTGCTTGGAAACGCCGAGCCGCGCCGCCAGACCTACATCCAACGAGGCCTGAGACACGAAGGTGACGGAGGAATTGGTGCGGGCCTTGCCATAGGCGCCGAACATATGCCGGTAATGCACCGGCTGCGGCGTGGGGATTGAGGCGTTGGGATCACCCATCGGGGCGGCGGCAATCGATCCGCCAAGCAGCACCATATCCGGTTTGACGCCGAAAAACGCCGGGTTCCAGATCACCAGATCGGCGCGCTTGCCGATTTCAATCGAGCCGATTTCATGGGAGAGACCATGGGCAATCGCCGGGTTGATGGTGTATTTGGCGATGTAGCGCTTGACGCGCATATTGTCGTTTTCGCCGGTTTCCGATGGCAGCCGTCCGCGCTGGCGCTTCATCTTGTCGGCCGTCTGCCAGGTACGGATCGCCACTTCGCCGACCCGGCCCATGGCCTGGCTGTCCGACGAAATGATCGAAAACGCGCCGATATCATGCAGAATGTCTTCCGCCGCAATGGTTTCCTTGCGGATACGGCTTTCGGCAAAGGCGATGTCTTCCGGGATCGACGGGCTCAAGTGATGGCAGACCATCAGCATGTCGAGATGCTCAGCCAGAGTATTGATCGTATAGGGCCGCGTCGGATTGGTAGAGGATGGTATCACATTCGGCTGGCCGCAGATCTTGATGATATCAGGCGCATGGCCGCCGCCTGCCCCTTCGGTGTGGAAGGCATGGATGGTGCGGCCCTTGATAGCGCCGATGGAATCCTCGACGAAACCGCTTTCGTTCAGCGTATCGGTATGGATCATAACCTGCACGTCGTATTCGTCGGCCACCGAGAGGCAGCAATCGACGGCACCGGGGGTTGTACCCCAATCCTCATGCAGTTTCAGGGCGCAGGCGCCGCCCAGCACCATTTCCTCCAGCGCGCCGGGCAGCGAGGCGTTGCCCTTGCCCGCAAAAGCCAGGTTCATCGGGAAAGCATCCGCCGCCTCGATCATCCGGGCAATATGCCAGGGACCGGGTGTGCAGGTGGTGGCAAGCGTGCCATGCGCAGGGCCGGTGCCGCCGCCCAACATGCAGGTCAGCCCGCTCATCAGCGCTTCCTCGATCTGCTGCGGGCAGATGAAATGGATATGGCTGTCCATGCCGCCCGCCGTGACAATCTTGCCTTCCCCGGCAATCGCTTCCGTGCCGGGGCCGACAATGATATTGACGCCCGGCTGAGTATCGGGATTGCCCGCCTTGCCGATTGCCACGATACGGCCATCCTTCAAGCCGATATCCGCCTTGACGATGCCCCAGTGATCGACGATCAGCGCATTGGTGATGACCGTATCGACCGCGCCGTCCACGCGCGTCGCCTGGCTTTGCCCCATGCCATCGCGGATCACCTTGCCGCCGCCGAATTTCACTTCGTCGCCGTAATGGGTGAAATCCTTTTCCACCTCGATGAACAGCTCAGTATCAGCCAGCCGCACTTTGTCCCCGGTCGTGGGGCCGAACATGCTGGCATAGGCGGCGCGGGACATTTTGAAAGGCATGGTCAGGCTCCTTGGGACAGGACAGATAAGGGTGAAGGCCCGAGGCGCGTCAGCCGCCCGGCCTCGATATGTGCATCGATCACTTGCCGTTCCGCAGCAAAAGGATGGCCATCCCAACCCGTGTGCGAAAAGCCAGCGACGAAAATCCGATCTCCGGCAAAAGCCGGATCGTGAAGAACATGGCTCATCACCACCAGGCCGCTGCTCGGCGTGACATAGAGGCCGGGATCGTAGGGGTCCAATGCCGCGACAGCAGCCTCATGGGCCAAGGCGGGCAAAACGACGTGATCCTTGCCGTTGCTGCGGGCAAATTCGGCAAAATTGTCGGTCTGATCCTCAAACAGATCGTCAAGTTCGGGAAAATTCACCAGAATATCCGGCTTCATCGCCTCGAATTTTGCGGGATCGCGCACCGACCAGATCGCACCGCTGGTATCGACAGCCGGACTGTTGCGCCAGGCACAATCGGCCAGCATGGCTTTGGCGGGACGGCCGGTATTGCACACCGCCATCACGTCGGTTCGGTGTCCGGCCATGCCGAAATTGCGCGCACCATTGAAGCGGATGACCATATCGGCAGCATCAATGGCGTCCGCAACCTCCTGAGGAACCTCGCCATTGCCAATGATCATGATCTTGCGATCCATGCCTGTCCGATCCGCTTATCGAGTTTCAGCCAAGGATTTCAATTCCTTGGTTCGCGTTTTCGTCACCTCCGCCTTGCAGGCGGCAACCTCCATGGGCTCCATCGTGCCACCCCGGACATAAAATCCCTGGGCCTCACATTGACCGTCGCGGTAATCGATCCAGGCGCGCTGGGCTTTCAGCAAGGCCTTTTCAGCCCCCTTGAGATCATCGTCCAGCGTTGCGTCCTGCTCGACGAAGACCTTGCGGGTGATTTTCCATTGGGCATTCATGGCCTTGTCCGCCGCGTCGAAATCCTTGATCGCGCAGGCCGTCATATCGCTCTGGGTTTTCGGGTCCTTGCAATCCAGCGCTTGCGCCAGAACACCATGGATAGATGACATTACCCCAAACCCTGCCAGCATGATCAGCCGCGAAACAGGCGTCATAGCGGCCCCATGACCTTCTGGCGAAAGCCATAGACCTCGCGTTTACCGGCCAGCGGGATCAGCGTCACTTCCCGCGTCTGGCCCGGCTCAAAGCGCACCGCAGTCCCCGCCGGAATATCCAGCCGCATGCCGCGCACCTTGTCCCGGTCGAAGGACAGCCCCGCATTGGTCTCGAAGAAATGATAATGACTGCCCACCTGTACCGGACGGTCGCCGGTATTGGACACTTCAATCGTCACGGTCGGCTGACCGGCATTCAGCTCGATCTCGCCACTCGCGGCAATGATTTCACCCGGTTTCATCACTGTCTCTCCCGTCATCGGTTCCCGGCGAGCCGGAAAACCACATTGTCCATGCATGAAATAATACATCCGGAAAGACCGGATGGATCACCGATCAAGCCGCTCGGCCGGGCTTGCAGCCTTCCGCCTTAAGAACCCGCGTGGTGGATGGCGGATTGTTGGCGAGCTTGCCCGCCGGGCGGATGGGTCTGCGCACCAGTTCGCCGCCGCAATTGGGGCAGATTCCGGCCAGCACGCCCTCAGCACAGGCAGCGCAATAGGTGCATTCGAAGCTACAGATCATCGCCTCACGGCTGTCAGGCGGCAGATCGCGGTCGCAGCATTCACAGTTGGGGCGAAGCTCCAGCATGGCGTTAGCGGATCGGTTCGTGGACGGTCACCAGCTTGGTGCCATCGGGAAAGGTCGCTTCGACCTGCACGTCATGGATCATTTCGGCAATGCCGTCCATCACTTGGTCGCGGGTGATCACATGCGCACCCGCCTCCATTAACTCGGACACGGCGCGGCCATCGCGAGCCCCTTCTACGACGAAATCGGAAATCAGCGCAATCGCCTCGGGATAGTTCAGCTTGACGCCGCGCTCCAGCCTGCGCCGGGCGACCATGGCCGCCATGGAAATCAGAAGCTTGTCTTTTTCTCTTGGGCTGAGATTCATGGGTGCTCCGATGATAATGCCGGTTACAAGGTCCAGACTTTCGGCACAGACGCGCCATCGCGCAAGGCCGAAATCACTGGAACCAATAATTTTCTGAGGGAAAATCCATCGCTGCTGATAAAACGGGCAACCAGCTTGTCATTCCACAGGCTTATGCCGATATCGCCCAGATCAGATGGGCGGTCCGTCAACCGGCGCAGCGTCGCCATATGCGCCTCCGCGTTTCGCCCCGTATACAGCAATGTAGCAAAGGCGACCCTGCCGCCCAGCACCGCTTTTTCAGCGGTGAGATCGGCAATATCGCCTGTTAACGCCAAATCTTCGGCATGAATGAGCCGCCCTGAGCGGCGGATGCGCCAGCGGTCGCGCACCAGACCCTGACGCATCGCCTCGCCCATCGCCTTGCGACCCAGCAGAATGGCCTCGACACTGAGAAATTCCGCTGTCTCATGCAGATCAACCTCCAGCCTGCGGGTCAGGGATGCCTGATCAAACAGGATGGATTCCTGCGGCAGCCAATGGACCGCCGCCCCCTCGCCGACCGTGATGCGGCTGCTGATCGACGCCGTATCGGCGGCAGCCTTGTAGATTTTCTCGCAGGCCTGGGTGGTCAGGGTCAGATGAGTGCCATCACCGACGGTAAAGTCCCAATCGAGTTGATCACCGCCGGTCAGCCCGCCGGAGGAATTGATCAGCACCGCTTCCATCCGACCATCGAAACTTTCGGGAATACGGATCTTGGCGCAGCCCTCCTGGAAGAAGGTTTCCAACCGGCTGCGGCCTTGAAACAGCTTGGTGTCCAGCCGTCCGCTTCCTTTGGCGCGTTGCGGCTTGATCAGTATGGCGGGCTGTATGGTCATGCCTTCAACGCTTCGATTTCGAGAAGAAATCCCACATCATATCAGTGGCATTCAGATCGAAGGAAACCTTGCCGATCACCTTCTGGATCTTCAGCGATGCGGTGCTGCCCGGCCATGTATGGCCCGCTCCCGCCAAACGGTAGGAAGCGATGCGCGCGCCGTCCGCACATTGGGCATAATCGGTGGTTTCGACCCGGCCCTCGGTTTTCACGGTGGGAGCCTTGCACCCGTCCAGCTCCGCCCAGCGATGCAGTGCGGCATCCGCGCCGTAACCCCAATAGGGCAGGCCCTGCCCGGCAATCGGGTTGATCTTGTCGTCCAGCCCGGCAAAGGCAATCAGCGACATCGGTTTTGCAGGTTTGCAGGTCGCAGTATCCGGCACGAAACCATCGCCTTCACGCTTCGGCGGCCCGGCCCGCAGGCCGACCACCAGACCGGCAGCGGCAAAATCGGTGTTTCCATCGCAAAGATATTGCGACACCATCCGCCCGCCGCCGGAATAGCCGGTGGCATAAAAGCGCGCCGGATCGACGCAGAAATTGTCTTCGACCGCCTTGATCACATCGCGGATATAGGCCTCTTCATCGGCCTCGCCTTTGGCGACGCCCGGCACGTTCCAGGCGAAATAGCCCGCCCGCTTGGTGGGCATCGACCCCTGCGGCGCGACAGCGATAAAGCCTTCGCGCTCAGCCACCCGCTCCCATTCGCTCCGGTCCAGTTGCTCATTGGCATTGCTGTCGGACCCGTGGAAATCGAACACGACAGGCACCTTGTCCTGGCCGCTATAGCTGGAGGGAATGAAATAGGAAAACACCCTCTCATGCCCGCCAGAGGTCAGTGTCATATCATAACGGCCCACATCCCTGGGCTGACCGCAACCAGCTGCCGATGCGGAGCCGGTCGAAAGCGTCAGAAGGGAAACGACTGCCGCAATCGCCACACCGGACAGAGTGCCAACTCTTCGCAGAACGGGCTTTTCGCATTTATTTTCAATATTTTGCATATAGTCCTCCGCAGCGGGGCCACGGTAGCAAAAGACCGATACGATGCAAAATGAAAAAATCTGGCACATGCTGGATGCGCAGACAAGTGTCTGTCAGGGTCAGATTGAACCTGACAGACAGAACCTAAGGCATCTGTCTGGATCAGAGCACTACAGCGCGTCCGCCGACATCGGGCTTTCCACCGCCTGCGGCTTGACCTTGGCCTTCATTGTCACCGAGCAGGCAGGGTTTACAGAGGCCGTTGCGCCAGCAGCCGGTTTTGCGCCATCGGCACAGGCATTTTTGGCGATATTGTCGGCGATCAGACGGCCATCGCCACTGTCGAAGAAAGCCCACATCCGCTTGGCCGCATACATGTCTTCCTGGCTCTTGCCATCGACGCTCTTGCCATCAACGGCCTTTGCCTTGGAATTGGCAGCAGCCAGTGAGAAGCCGATAGTCTGCGCGGGCCAGTCATGCGTCTGGTCGGCAATCGTATAGGACAGGATGCGGGCACCGCCCTTGCAGCGCTCGAATTCCGCCGAGGAAATTTTCGTCCCCTTGACGATCTTGCGTTCGCCCTGGCAGCCATCCAGCTCGGCCCAGCGATTGAGTGCCGCTTCGCCACCATATTGCCAATAGGGCCTGCCGCCGCCCGCATAGGGATTGGTATTGTCCTTCAGCCCCCAGAAGGCGATGATCGACACCGGACGGCCCGGACGGCAGCTTTGCGGATCGGGCAGCCATTTTCCCTGATCGGGGCCAACGCCCTGGCGCGGCGTCCCGGCCCGCAGGCTCATGACGAAACCGGCAGCCGAGAAATCGGTATTACCGTTGCAGATATATTGCGACAGCATCCGCCCGCCCCCCGAATAGCCGGATGCGTAGATCCGGTCGGGATCGACACAGAACTTGGCCTTGACCAGCGCCACGGTGTCGCTGAGATAAGCGGCATCATCCGGCCCTTTGGCTTCGGTTACTGTAGAGACAGATGCGCCTGGCGACACAGATGCACTTGCCGCGGTCGGGCTTGTCAGGCTCGCGTTGGTTACAGTCCCATTTGAAACTGTGGCATTTGGCGAAACTGTCGCATTCGGTACGGTCACGCCGGGTACGGGGACCACGCCCGGCACATTCCAGGCATGGGTGCCTTCCGCCTTGCCATTCAGCCCGCCCTGCGGAGCAATGACGATGAAGCCGTTTTCCCGTGCCACGTCGGACCATTGGCTACGACCCAGCTGATCGCGGGGAAAGCTGTTGGACCCGTGCAGATCGAACACCACAGGCACCTTGGCCTTGCCGGTATAGCCTTGGGGAATGTAGGCGACCGCCGTACGCTCAATGCCACCGGACGTGAATGTCAGGTCCTGTAACCCGGCCCGGACGGTCACGCCGCAGCCGCCCGCCGCGTAAGCAAGACCACCCGGCACCATCATGGCAACGCCGAGTGTGAACAGGCACAACAAAGTCTGGGCAGATGTGCGCGCGAAAAAACCCGGCCGCCGCAGGCCAGTCAGTTCATCGAATGTCATGAGGTCGCCTTGTTATTAGCACTCGCCGGAAAATACCACATGTTCCGCAGGCTTCAACTGAAACCTGATGACAAATGATCAAGGCTGACATGCGTCAAACACAAAGCGTGAATATACTATGAATATAACCGATAATTTCACATTAAAAACAAGAGATTACGCTCCAAACTCGGACACCGCATCCCATGCCTGAATGCGACATTAGACCGTAAGATGCCGGCGGGCCTCGACCGTATCCAGCGTTTCGGCGCCACCTTCATGGACGATTTCGCCCCGATCCATGATGTAGACATGGTCGGCCAGCTCCCGGCAGAAGTCGAGATATTGCTCGACCAGCAGGATCGCCATACCGGTTGAATCCCGCAAGTAGCGGATCGCCCGGCCGATATCCTTGATAATCGATGGCTGGATGCCCTCGGTCGGCTCGTCCAGCACCAGGATTTTCGGGCGGGTTACCATGGCCCGGCCAATCGCCAATTGCTGCTGCTGGCCACCGGACAGATCACCGCCGCGCCGCGACAACATGGTCTGCAAAATAGGAAACAGCGCGAAAATATCGTCCGGGATCGTCCGATCCTTGCGCTTCAGCGGCGCAAAGCCGGTTTCCAGATTTTCCTTAACCGATAACAGCGGAAAGATCTCGCGCCCCTGCGGCACATAGCCGACCCCGTGCCGCGCCCGATTGAATGGCGCCATGCCGTTCAACACCGTGCCTTCAAAGGCAATCGTGCCGCCGGACACCGGATGCTGGCCGGTCACGGCGCGCAAAAGCGAGCTTTTACCCACCCCGTTGCGACCCAGCACGCAGGTAATCTTGCCCATCGGCGCGGTGATATTCACGCCGCGCAGCGCCTGGGCGGCACCATAGTGAAGATTGAGATTTTCAACTGTCAGCATCTTCTTACCCTCACCGCCCCAGATAATTTTCGATCACCCGCGGATCGCTTGAGATGAAGTCGATCGAGCCTTCGGCCAGCACCGAGCCTTCGGCCAGGCATGTCACCTTGACGCCGAGATCGCGGATGAAGCCCATATCGTGTTCCACCACCACCACCGAGCGGGTCTTGGAAATTTCGCGCAGCAGAATGGCGGTCTCGGCGGTTTCGGCATCGGTCATGCCCGCCACCGGCTCATCGACCAGCAGCAGTTTCGGCTCCTGCGCCAGCAACATACCAATTTCCAACCATTGCTTCTGGCCGTGGGACAGGTTGGCAGCGAGATCGTTTTTGCGGGCGGTGAGCCGGACGGTTTCGAGAATGGTGTCGATCCGCTCGCGGTCCTTGGGCGTCAGCCGGTAGAACAGCGTTGAAAACACCCCGCGCGGCTTGTTCAGCGCCAGTTCCAGATTGTCCCAGACCGTATGGCTTTCAAACACCGTCGGCTTTTGGAATTTGCGGCCAATGCCGAGCTGGGCGATGTCGGCCTCGTCACGCTTGGTGAGATCCACCTTGCCGCCGTCGAAAAACACCTCGCCGCTATCGGGCCTTGTCTTGCCGGTGATGATGTCCATCATCGTCGTCTTGCCCGCGCCATTCGGGCCGATAATGGCGCGCAGCTCGCCCGGCTCGACCACGAAGGACAGGGAGTTCAAGGCCCGGAACCCGTCGAAGGAGACGCTGACCCCGTTGAGATAGAGGAGGCTGTTGGTGGTCTTTTCGGACATAACTTACTCCGCCGCCTGAGGGTTGCCATGAGAGGTTCTGGACGCTTCGGCTTCCGCCGCAGCCTTGTCCTGCCTGCGCCGGAGTAGGCTTTGGGTGACTGTGCCGACAATGCCCTTGGGCAGGAACAGCGTGACGGCCACAAACAGCCCACCCAGCGCAAACAGCCAGGCATTGGGAAACAGGCCGGTAAAGATCGTCTTGCCGCCATTGACCAGCACCGCGCCAATGATCGGGCCGATCAGCGTGGCGCGCCCGCCGACGGCGGTCCAGATCACCACCTCGATGGAATTGGCCGGTGAAAACTCACCGGGATTGATGATGCCGACCTGCGGCACATAGAGCGCGCCCGCCACGCCCGCCATCATCGCCGAGACCACGAAGGCAAACAGCTTCATGTTTTCCACCCGGTAGCCCAGAAAGCGGGTGCGGCTTTCGGCATCGCGGATGCCGACCAGCACCTTGCCGTATTTGGAGCGAACGATGGCCGAGACCAGCAGCAGCGAGCCTGCCAGAAACAGTGCCGAGAGCGAAAACAGCGCCGCACGGGTGCCATCCGCCTGGATGTTGAAACCGAGGATGTCCTTGAAGTCAGTCAGGCCATTATTGCCGCCAAAACCCATGTCGTTGCGGAAGAAGGCCAGCAGCAGCGCATAGGTCATCGCTTGGGTGATGATCGACAGATAGACGCCGTTGACCCGCGAACGAAATGCAAACCAGCCGAATACGAAAGCAAGCAGGCCTGGCGCGACCAGCACCATCAGGGCGGCAAACCAGAACATGTCGAAGCCGTGCCAGAACCAGGGCAGTTCCTTCCAGTTCAAAAACACCATGAAGTCGGGCAGGATAGGATCACCATAGGTGCCACGCGGGCCGATCTGGCGCATCAGATACATGCCCATCGCATAGCCGCCGAGCGCGAAGAACGCCCCGTGACCGAGCGAAAGAATGCCGCAAAAGCCCCAGACCAGATCGAGCGCCAAGGCCAGCATGGCATAGGTCAGGTATTTGCCAAACAGCGCCACCAGATAGGTCGGCATATGCAGCGCGCTGTCGGGCGCGGTGGCAAGACTGAGGATCGGCACCAGAATGGCGAGCGCGATGAGAATGGCGATGGCGACGAGGATCTTGGCGTCCAGCGAGCGCAGAAGAAATGCCGTGATCATGCTTCCACCGCCCTTCCCTTGAGTGCGAAGAGACCGCGAGGCCGCTTCTGGATGAACAGGATGATGAGAACCAGAACCAGGATCTTGCCCAGCACTGCACCGGCATAGGGCTCAAGGAACTTGTTGAGAATGCCGAGAGAGAACGCGCCCACCAGCGTCCCCCAGAGATTGCCGACTCCGCCGAACACCACGACCATGAAACTGTCGATAATGTAGGTCTGGCCGAGATTGGGCGACACATTGTCGATCTGGGACAGCGCCACGCCCGCCATGCCGGCAATGCCCGACCCTAAGGCAAACGTGAAGGCATCCACCCAGGGCGTGCGAATACCCATCGAAGAGGCCATCCGGCGGTTTTGCGTCACGGCGCGCATCTGCAAGCCAAAGGTGGAGCGCTTCAACAGCATCAGCAGCGCGAAGAAGACCGACAGCGAAAACACCAATATCCACAGCCGGTTCCAGGTGATGGTCAAGCCACCAAGCCCAAACGAGCCGGACATCCAGGATGGATTGGCAACCTCCTGATTGGTGGGGCCAAACAGCGTGCGCACCAATTGCTGCAACATCAGCGAAATGCCCCAGGTGGCCAGCAGGGTTTCCAGTGGACGGCCATAGAGAAAGCGGATGACGCAGCGTTCGATCACCAACCCGAAGATGCCGGTGACGGCGAAGGCGACCGGCAGGGCAATGGCCAGCGACCAGTCAAACAGCTCAGGCGCGTTCGCCCTTATCGCCTGCTGGACAATGAAAGTTGAATAGGCACCGAGCATGACCATTTCGCCATGCGCCATATTGATAATGCCCATGACCCCGAAGGTGATGGCAAGGCCAATGGCCGCCAGCAGCAACACCGAGCCGAGCGAGATGCCATAGGTGATGTTCTGCGCGGTATTCCACAGCGCCACATCGCTCTGGATCTTGGCGATGGCCGCATCGATATCACCCTTCAGGGCCGGATCGACGGTCGCAGCAGCATTACCGAGAATGGAAATCGCATCCTGGCCGCCCACAGCGCGAATGAGTGCAATGGCGGCGCGTTTTTCCTCCAGCGTATGATTGGAGGTGATGACCGAGACAGCACGGGCCTGGGCCAGCAGCGTTTTCACCGCGCCATCCTGCTCCTTGGCAAGGGCGGTGTCGAGCAATTCGAGATTGTCTTCTGAGGGCGCCTTCAACAGCGCATCGGCAGCGGCAAGCCGCACCGTGCGGTCAGGACTGAGCAGGGTCAGCCCGCCTTGTGCGGCGCGGATGGCGCGGCGCAACCCGTTATTGATCTTGATCTTCACCAGCCCGCCCTTGGCTTCCTTGCCGACCTCGGCACCGGTCAGCGGATCGATCAGCGTCAGCTGGCTGCCGGCGGGCTTGGCGATGAACACATTGCCATCGGCCTTGCGCAGATAGAGATCGCCACCGCTTAGGCCTTCCAGGGTCGGAACCACTTTGAGATCGCCAGTGCGTCCGAGATCGCCGACGATCTTTTCGGCATCGGTGAAATTGGCAGTCCCCAGCGCCTTGATCAGGCTAGCGGGGTCTTCCTCGGCGCGGGCCGAAAGGGTCAAGGCCAGCATCAGCAACAGCCCGGCAGCCAGCACATGCGACAGATGGTTCAAACAGGATCGTATCATACCGGCCCCTCTTGCGATTGCTCCCGACAAGGGAGAAAAAGCTGCGGATGCTTTGCGCACCCGCAGCAAGTTTCAGGCTGGGAAGATTAAGAGCCCTTGCCGCCGCACTTGCCGGACTTGACGTTGAAATTACCGCAGTTCATCGGCAGGCGCCAATCGGCGATCAGGTCCTTGCTGTCGGGGAGGAAATCCGACCATTCGTCGCCCACCACTTCCGGTGTCTGGGAGACGATGTCGAACTGGCCATTTTCCTGGACTTCGCCAATCAGCACCGGCTTGGTGATGTAATGGCTCGGCATCATCGTGGCGTAGCCGCCGGTGAGGTTGGGCACGGAAACGCCAACCAGCGCATCGATGACCTTGTCGGGTTCAGCCGAGCCTGCCTTTTCGACGGCCTTCACCCACATGTTAAAGCCGATATAGGCGGCTTCCATCGGGTCGTTGGTGACGCGCTTGTCGTTCTTGGTGAAGGCATGCCAGGTCTTGATGAATTCGGCATTCACCGGCGTATCGACGGACTGGAAGTAGTTCCAGGCGGCGAGATGGCCAACCAGCGGCTTGGTGTCGATACCAGCCAGTTCTTCTTCACCGACCGAGAAGGCCATGACCGGAATGTCTTCAGCCTTGACGCCCTGGTTGCCGAGTTCCTTGTAGAACGGCACGTTGGCATCGCCATTGACGGTCGAGATAACAGCAGCCTTCTTGCCGGCCGAGCCGAATTTCTTGATGGCGGCGACTTCGGTCTGCCAGTCGGAGAAGCCGAACGGCGTGTAGTTGACCAGGATGTCTTCCCTCTTCACGCCCTTGGACAGAAGATAGGCTTCGAGGATCTTGTTGGTCGTGCGCGGATAGACATAGTCGGTGCCCTCAAGCACCCAGCGCTGCACGCCTTCGTTCTCCATCAGGTAATCGACAGCGGGAATGGCCTGCTGGTTGGGAGCGGCACCGGTGTAGAAGACGTTGCGTTCGCTTTCTTCACCCTCGAACTGCACGGGGTAGAACAGCACCGAATCCAGTTCCTTGAAGACCGGCAGAACCGATTTACGCGACACCGAGGTCCAGCATCCGAACACGGCGGAAACCTTGTCCTTGGAAATCAGCTCGCGGGCCTTTTCGGCAAACAGCGGCCAGTTGGAGGCCGGATCGACGACAACGGGCTCCAGCTTCTTGCCGAGAACCCCACCCTTCTTGTTCTGCTCGTCGATGAGCATCAACATGGCGTCCTTCAGCGTCGTTTCCGAAATCGCCATCGTGCCGGAGAGTGAGTGCAGAATGCCGACCTTGATCGTATCTTCAGCGGCAAACGCACCGTGGAAGGCGGTAGTGGACAGCATGGCGCCGACAAGTGCGCTCGCCAGTTTGGACTTGAAGTTCATTTCAGGTTCCCCTCTTTTTGAATTCTGGAGTGAGGGGACTATCGGCTGCTGCGCTGCAAAATCGTATACGTCAATTGACGTAGGTCACAGGCTAAGGCAGCGCTGTCCCCCACAAAAATAGGGGATTAGCCGTCTAAAATTGCCGCCATGGGTTTATGATACTTGATTTCTAGAGAATTTGAACCTTATTACCTGACAAGGATCTCATGGAGAGCATCCTCATAAACCGCTCATATAAGCAGATGCATGGTGGAGCGGCGGCAATCTGTTTCGAAAGTCATTCATGCCTTTTTCACCCCGGCGACGGCTTCTGAAGGAAGCGACCGCCGATGCTCATGCCGAACTCGATGCAGTGATCGGCGATTTTTCCTCTCCTGCCGCCTACCGCGCTTATTTGCTCGGAATGGCCCGTTTTCGGCTGCCATTGGAAGAGATGATTGCCCAACAGACCCCGCGGGCACCCTTTGTCAGTTGGCCGGGCACCTGGAAGCCTGTCATGATCGGCAACGGGCTGCGGGCCGACCTGAAGACGCTTGATCTGGAAGACGACTGTTGCCAGGCATCTGTTCCCCAGCCACAAAAGACCGAAGACTGGCTGGGCCTATTCTATGTGCTGGAAGGCTCCGCGCTTGGCGCAAAGCTTCTGGCAAAACGAGCCGCCCTGCTTGGTTACGGTCCCACTCATGGCGGGGCGCATCTTTTTGCCCAGGCTGGGAACTTTTCGAGCTGGCCGACGTTTTTACATCTTATGGAGGAACTGCGGGATCTCGATGAAGGGAAGCTCGTGGCCTTTGCCAATGCAACCTTTGCTTATGCCTACGCTGCCTTCGAAAGCCCCATGCATGCCTGCTACGCAGACCGTTGATCTCACCAATTGCGACCGCGAACCGATCCATATTCCCGGCAGTATCCAGCCGCATGGTTGCCTGCTGGCCTGCGATGCGGAAATGGCCGTTGTTCTGCGCCATTCCGCCAATGCCGGAGAGATGCTCGGCGTCAAAGGCACGGTGAATGGTGAACAGGTGCATGTGCTTTTAGGTGACGACGCCACCCATGACATGCGCAATGCTCTGGCGACGGCACCTGAAGCCTCACGCCCCGCCCTGCTTCCCAATCTGCGCCTCAGTTGCGGCCAGGTTTTCAACGTGAGTGTCCACCGCCAGCGCGCCACTGTGATCATTGAACTGGAACCAGCCAAGAGCGAACGCGATCCTTTGCAGCTGGCGCGGGAAATGATCGGGCGGATCAAGGACATCGACCATATCGACAAGCTGATCCGCACCTCCGCCAGGCTGGTGCGAGCGGTGCTCGGCTATGACCGGGTGATGATCTACCGCTTCGACAATGATGGCTCCGGCAAGGTGGTGAGCGAGGCCAAGTCGATGGAGCTGGAAAGCTTCCTTGGCCAATATTTCCCGGCATCCGACATTCCACAGCAGGCCCGCAAGCTCTATATGCAAAATTCCATCCGGGTGATTTCCGATGCAAGCGGCCACAAGGTGGCAATCGAGCCGGAACTGGATGCCTCCGGTGAGCCGCTTGACCTGTCCTTTGCACATTTGCGCAGCGTTTCGCCCATTCATCTGGAATATCTGCGCAATATGGGGGTCGGCGCGTCGATGTCGATCTCGATCCTGTTGAATGGCGAACTTTGGGGCCTGATCGCCTGTCATCATTACCGCGCAAAGACCCTATCCATGGCGCAGCGGGTCGCCGCCGAATTGTTTGGCGAGTTTTTCTCCCTGACACTGCTTGCCCTGAAGCAGAAACACAAGCTTGACCTGGCCACTGGCACACGCCAATCGCTGGACCGCTTTCTGCACCTTGCCTCCCACCACGAAAATCTTGAGGCGCTGTTTGGCGAATGCCTGCCGGAATTCAGCAGCCTCGTGCCCTGCGATGGTGCGGGCCTTTGGATGAACGGAACCTGGACGGCCATTGGCACCTGTCCGCCGCCTGCCGAAATCGAACCGCTGATACGCTTCGTCAACAGCATTGCAGACGGACAGACCTGGGCCAGTCACGCCTTGTCCCAATTTCTGCCCAGAGCCGAAAGCTATTATGAGACGGTGTCCGGCGCTATGGTCGTGCCGCTCTCGGAAATTCCCCGAGATTACCTGTTGTTTTTCCGCAAGGAACGGCTGCAAACCCTCAATTGGGCTGGCAATCCCGATAAATCTTATGAGATCGGGCCGCTGGGCGACCGGCTGACACCCCGCAAAAGCTTCGCCATCTGGAAGGAAGCCGTCACAAAGCAATCGGACCATTGGAGCGAAAACGACAGGGAGGTCGCGGAAGCCATTCGCGCCGTCACCGTCAAGGTGGTGCTCCGGCATAACGAATTGATGCAGGAAGAGCGCAACAAGGCCGACATCCGTCAACGCGTACTGAATGAGGAATTGAACCACCGGGTCAAGAATATTCTGGCGGTGATCAAGTCACTGATCGGCGTTCCGACCCGGCCGGAACATCAGCTGAGGGATTATGTCACCTCGCTGAAGGGCCGCGTCCACGCCCTGTCCCATGCCCATGACCAGGTGATCCGCGGCAGCGGCAGCGGCCAGTTGAGCGAACTGCTACAGGCCGAGCTTGGCCCCTACCGCACTGAGGGTACTGCCATCGCGCTTGGTGGCCCGATGGTGGTCCTCGACAGCCGCGCCTATGCCGTCACGGCCCTGGTTGTCCACGAGCTTGCGACCAATGCGGCGAAATACGGAGCACTTTCGCGCACCGGTGGCACGCTTGACTTGACTTGGCGCTGGACGGGAGAGGGAGATTGTGAAATTCTGTGGACGGAAAGCGGCGGGCCAACGGTGACCGCGCCGACACGCCGGGGCTTTGGCTCCGCCTTGATAGACCGTAGCATTCCCTATGATCTCGGTGGTAAGAGCACCGTGAATTATAACCCACACGGCCTGAACGCGTATCTTTTGCTTCCTGCCCGTTTCCTGTCCGGTTCCGGACACGAGCCGGAAACCACACACGCCCCGCCCCCGGAGACAGAGACCAGATCCATGGCCAATATCGACAAAACCCTGCCGATCCTGCTGGTTGAAGACCAGATGCTGATTGCGATGGATGCCGAAATGATGCTGGGCGATGCCGGCTTTACCACTGTCATGACAGCAGGTTCCGTGCCGGAAGCCCTGGCGCAAATCAAGGTCACAGCCCCTGCCGTGGCCGTGCTCGACATCAACCTTGGTAATCATACCTCCGTGCCGGTGGCCCAGGAGCTGCACCAGCGGGGGATTCCCTTTCTGTTTGCCACCGGCTATGCCGAGCGGTCGATCATTCCGGAAGCCTTCGGCGACGTCACGATCATCAACAAGCCCTATGATGGAGAGGCGCTGGCCGATGCGGTGCTGAGCCTGTTGCGCCAACCGGACGCCACCACCAGCTAAAAATAGAGAGAAGCGAAAGCCTGTCTGGTTCAATCAGAACCTGAAAGGCTTTCGCGGATATCCCGAAATATCGTGCGTATCGAAACGATGCCGGTCAGCCAGCCGTGCTGTTGCGCAGCTTTTCCGCCTCGGCGTAGAATTTCTTTTCCCACTCATTGTGGTTGTCGAGCCCCTCGCGGATGAAGGGCGTGAAGATCGCCATGTTCATCAGCGCCCAATTCACCAGCCGGGCCGGGAATTTCAGCGGTTTGGCGAAATCGACGAACAGCACGACGCGGGTCTTGTCGGTGTGGTTCCAGGCTTCGTGCTCGTAGGCATCGTCGAAGATCAGCACCTTGCCCTCTTCCCAGTGGCAGATCTGATCCTTGACGCGGATGGCAATCTGGTCGCGCGGTTCCGGCACGATCATCCCCAAATGCAGGCGCAGCACGCCATTATAAGGGCCGCGATGGGCGGGCAGATGCTTGCCGGGTTCGAAAATCGAAAACATCACCGTGGTCAGGCCGGGAATGGCCTGCATGGCTTTCCAGGTTTGCGGGCAGGCCTTGATATTGGCCTCGGACTTCACGCCGAAACCAAGCAGGAAGAAGGTCTTCCAGCGATTATCCGTGGAAATCGTCTTCACATCGGTGGAAATATCCTGAAAGCTCGGCAGTTCACTCTGGCGCAGCAGGATCTGGTCCAGCTCGGCGCGAATGGCCGGATAGGCCTTTTCCACCTCCGCCACCCAGGGAAAGGTGGCATTGTCATAGACCGGCGGATTGCCAAGCTTGGCATATTTGAAATTCAGCTTTTCCGCCCAGGCGACGATACCCATAAAAAACCGGGTAATGCGGCTTGGCCGGTCCATAGGCTGAATGCCTGATGTGCCGAAGGTCTGTTCATTGTCCACACCGGTCGAAGGCTGAGAGGCTGGCATATCCATCGGTATCACTTTCTGATGCAACAATTCCGTATCGCGATGCCGATCACACCGGCGCAGGCGTTAAAAAACCCAAACGCCCGAAAAATGGAAAAATAGAGGCAAACCGGATTTCGTCCAGCCGCCACAACCCTGTCACCCCGCATCTTCTCGAAGCACTGTCACAATTCCAGTTTCCTACGCAATGGAAAAACAGCAGGAAGCGGCGCGAACATCGTCAAGCGCCCTTGCAAAACCCCCGGCTTGCCGTGACAGTATCCATCCATCCTGTTTCCCATCAGAAAGCGCCAGAATACCGGCATGGCCGCACGCCAACGCATCATTCCCGTCCGACGCCAATATAACCGCTGGGTGGCCGACCAGACGCTGGAAGATTATGCGCTGCGCTTTACCGCCAAAAGTGCACGCCGGTTTTCCTCCAGCCGGATTTCCCAGACTGCCATCGGCGCGATCTCCTTTCTGGCGCTGGAAGCGATTGGCGGCACCATCACGCTGTCCTACGGCACCACCAATGCGTTTTTCGCCATTCTGGTCGCCGCCGTCCTGATGCTGCTGGTTGGCCTGCCGATCAGCCGTTATGCGATCCGCGAAGGCGTCGATATCGATCTTCTGACAAGAGGTGCTGGCTTCGGCTATATCGGCTCGACGCTGACCTCGCTGATCTATGCCAGCTTCACCTTCATGCTGTTTGCCATCGAAGCCTCGATCATGACCGGGGCCTTGGCGCTGGCCTTCGGCATTCCACCCTCGATCGGCTACATTATTTCAGCGGTGGTTGTCATTCCGCTGGTCACCTACGGCATCCAACTGATCTCGAAATTCCAGCTCATCACCCAGCCGATCTGGATCGTGCTGAATATCGCGCCCTTCGTGTTCATCGCCTTTCAGGACTGGGAAAAATTCGACCTCTGGCGCGCCTTTGCAGGCATTCACCAGTCCAATGCCGGAACGCAGAACATTGCGCCGTTTCACCTCGCCGATTTTGGCGCCGCCTCCGCCGTCATCCTGGCGTTGATGCCACAGATTGGTGAGCAGGTGGATTTTCTGCGCTTTTTGCCGCCGGAGGGTGGGCGCAAGCTGCATCACCGTTTCATGGTGTTTCTGGCCGGTGCCGGCTGGGTGGTGCTGGGCGTGCCAAAGCTTTTGGCTGGTTCCTTCCTCGCAGTGCTGACGCTCTCGACCGGTGTCAGCCTGAGCGAGGCCGCCGATCCCGCCCATATGTATCTGGCCGCCTTCGGCTACATCCTGCCCAATCAGACGCTGGCCATGCTGCTGATGGTCGCCTTCGTGGTGGTGTCGCAGTTGAAGATCAACGTGATGAACGCCTATGCGGGGTCGCTGGCCTGGTCGAATTTCTTCTCCCGCCTCACCCACAGCCATCCAGGCAGGGTGGTCTGGCTGGTGTTCAATGTCGGCATCGCGCTGCTGTTGATGGAGCTTGGCATTTACCGGCTTTTGGAAGCCACCCTCGGGATCTTCTCAATCATCGCAATGGCCTGGCTGTGCACCATCTCCGCCGATCTGTTCATTAACAAACGCCTGGGCCTTGCGCCACCGGGCATTGAGTTCAAGCGTGCCCATCTCTATGACATCAACCCGGTCGGCTGCGGCACGCTGCTGATTTCGGCTGGCCTGGCGCTGGCGGCGCATTTCGGCCTGTTCGGGCCGTTAATGGCCTCGCTTTCGACCTTCGTGACGCTGGTCGCCTTTCTGATTTCGCCGCTGATCGCCTGGGGAACCAAGGGCAAATTCTATCTGGCCCGCAAGCCGCGCCATGCCTGGAAAACCCTTGGCCATATCACCTGTTCGATCTGCGAACATCCGTTCGAGCCTGAAGATATGGCCTGGTGTCCCGCCTATGCCGCGCCGATCTGTTCGCTGTGCTGCTCGCTGGATAGCCGCTGCCATGACATGTGTAAACCGAAGGCCCGGCTGAACACGCAAGTGGGCACCGTTGCCCGCACTGTGCTGCCCAGCACGGTGATTGAAAAGCTGACGACCCGGCTTGGCCGCTATGCGATGACCAGCATCGGGGCGATTTCGCTGGTGGGCGCGATCTTAGCGCTGATTGCCCATCAGGTCTCCGCCGCCTCGCCAGAGACCGAAGTGGTGGTCAATGCGACGGTGCTGATCGTGTTCTTCGTGTTTTCGGTGATTGCCGGCATCGCCACGTGGTTCTACGTGCTGGCCCATGACAGCCGGTTGGTGGCGGAAGAAGAATCCTACCGCCAGAACAGCCTGCTGTTGAAGGAAATCGCCGCGCATCGCAAAACCGATGCCGCGCTTCAGACCGCCAAGGAAACGGCAGAAGCCGCCAACCGTGCCAAGAGCCGCTATGTGGTGGGCCTCAGCCATGAATTGCGCACCCCGCTCAACGCTGTGATGGGCTATGCGCAATTGCTGGAGCAGGACGATACCATTCCGGCTCCGCGCCAATCCGCCATCCGGGTGATCCGCCGCTCCGCCGACCATCTCTCCGGGCTGATCGACGGGCTGCTGGACATTTCCAAGATCGAGGCCGGACGGCTGCAAGTGTTTTCCGCCGAGCTGAATATCCATGATTTCCTCGACCAGATTATAGATATGCTGCGCCCGCAGGCAGAGGCCAAGGGCCTGACTTTCACGCACACCCGCGCCAAGAACCTGCCGCAATATGTGCGCGCCGACGAGAAACGGCTGCGCCAGATTCTCGTCAACCTTCTGTCCAACGCCATCAAATTCACCGATGAAGGCACGGTCACATTCGATATCGCCTATCGCAGCCAGGTCGCCAGCTTCACCGTGACCGATACCGGGCGCGGCATTGCGCAGAAAGACCTGAGCCGGATCTATGAACCCTTCCAGCGCGGCGAGGCCGACACGATCCGCCCGATGCCGGGGCTTGGGCTGGGCCTGACCATCACCAAGCTGCTGACCAATACGCTGGGCGGCGAAATTGCGGTGGAGAGCGAAACGGACAAAGGCACGACCTTCCGGGTACGGTTGATGCTGTCTTCCGTTGACCGGCCCAGCACCGCGCCCAAGGCGGAACGCAAAATCCTTTCCTATGACGGCCCGCGCCGCACCATCGTCGTTGTCGATGACAATGAGGACCACCGCGAACTGATGCGCGAGGCGCTGGCACCCCTGGACTTCATCGTGCTGACCGCCACCGGCGGGCCAGATTGTCTGGCGCTGATCGAAGGTGTCAAACCCGACCTGTTTCTGGTCGATATTTCCATGCCCGGTATGAATGGCTGGCAATTGGTCGAGCGGCTGCGCGATGCGGGCCAGAGCGCGCCGATCCTGATGCTGTCGGCCAATATCGGCGATGGCGCGGTGCGCGAACCCGGCTCCGGCGGCCATAACGACGCTATCGCGAAGCCCGTGGACGTGAAAATGCTGCGCGACAAGCTGGCCCGCCACCTGAAACTGCGTTGGCTCTATGCCGAAGACATGGCCCCGCCCGCCCCCGCCTTGCCCGCAGGCACGCCGCGCGATCCCGGCCTTGCCCACCGCGAGGACCTGTGCAAACTGGCCGAGATCGGCTATATCAGGGGCTTGGAAAACAAATTGCAGGAACTGGCCAAGACACCGGATATGCTGCCCTTCACCGAGGAGTTGCGTCCCTTCGTGCAGGCTTTCGACATGGCCGGGCTGATCGCCTGTCTTGATCGCTATCAGGAGGGCGCGGCATGAGCGTGCAGAGGCCATCGCCCAACCGCCAATCCATTGCCGGTCTTGCGCCGAGACATCCACCAGCCGATCTCCCCACCCGATGGGGAGAAGAGGAGTGCCGCCGCCCTCCCGCCCGCTTTCTTTTTCTCCGCCCCTTGGACATCACAGACCATGGCTGAACCGACCTCCCCCCGCGACATCATCCTCCTTGTCGATGACAGCCCGGAAGCGCTGGGTTTTCTAACCGATGCGCTGGAACAGTCAGGCTTTTCCGTGCTGATCGCCACGTCAGGCCAAGGGGCGCTGGGCATTGTCGAGCGGATCAGCCCGGACCTGATCCTGCTGGATGCTGTGATGCCCGGCATGGATGGGTTCGAGACCTGCCGCCAAATCAAGGCCAATCCGGCGGTGGCGCAGGTGCCGGTGATTTTCATGACCGGTCTTAGCGAAACCGAACATGTGGTGCATGCGTTGGAGGTCGGCGGCGTCGATTACCTGACCAAGCCGATCAATATCGATGAGCTGCGCGCCCGTATCCGTGTACATCTCGCCAATGCCCGGTCCGCCCAAAGCGCTCGTGTCGCGCTGGATGCCGCAGGTCGCCACCTGCTGGCCCTGCGCGCCGATGGCAGCCTGCTGTGGTCCACTCCGCAGGCCAGCCGCCTGATTACCACCGCCACCGGACGTGAAGACGGGATGGATACCGTGATCACGGCCATCGGCGACTGGATGCAGGCCCGTGCAGCCTCAACACCTGCCGCAAGCCCCGCCTCCCGCGAGGCCGCCCTGACCTTGCCGCTCGAAAACCATCCTGCCCTGCAAATCGCCTATCTCGGCGCCATGGCCGCCGACGAATACCTGTTCCGCCTCAGCGCTGCCAACCCGCACCGCGAAGACGAACGCCTGCGCCAGGCCTTCGGCCTGACCCAGCGCGAATCCGAAGTCCTTCTCTGGATCGCCCGCGGCAAGCCCAACCGCGACATCGGCGAAATCCTCGGCCTCGCCGCTCGCACGGTGAACAAGCATCTGGAGCAGATTTATGTGAAGCTTGGCGTGGAGAACCGGGCGTCAGCGGCGGTAAAGGCGGCGGCGGTGTTGCGGGTGGAGTGAGAAGATATTTTCCAGCCATATTGATTGATTTTTACGAGAACTTTCGTATATTGAAGACGAGATGGATTTTAAGGATGTCAAGTATTCAGTCATCAAAGCACTGAAGGAGGGTACGTATCAGCACGAGGCCCGTGGCACCATTGAGGTCAAGAATGCCTTGATGACCGGCGACATCTCGCGCGAAGACCTGATCAAGATCATCGAGCGATGCAATGGTACCCACCATCAACGTTCTCAACACCACAGGGTCAGCACCGTTGAAGTCCATATTTTCAGGCGGGATGACTGGTATATAAAATTCTATTTTCTTGACCCCGACACACTATTCATCAGTGTCCATAAATAAGAGGAGGTGCTCATGAAGTTTTGGTATGCAGGAGATAAGAGCAAGGCACTCTGTGACACGTGCGGGAAGCTGGTGTCTACCACGTTCAACTATCACGACGTGCCGTTTGAAAGCGGCAGCGAAGTGGCAAAACAAATCATGGCGGCAACCTGCGACGAATGCCACACCGTTGTGGCAATCCCGCCGCAGTCAACACCTGCTATCCAGAGTGCGCGCGACAGCACAACGGTATCTCTGGAATTCATCCTTGATGCGCCCTTCCTCGACATGCTCGACGCTGCCGCCTATAGAATTGATCCTTATGCGGGTGTCCTGCTGCGTAAAAAACTGATCGCCTACTTCGTGCACCGATCTCTCAGTGATGACTCACGGATTGAGCAGCTTCGCAGAAACGCGCATGTTCATCGTGCGGAATGGAAAAGCTGGCACAATGCTCCAAGAAAACGGCTTTCGATGAAAGTAACGCCGCGTGCGAGCAACGAGATTAACGAACTCATCAAAAGAAGCGCGTTGAATAAAACAGCGTTGGTAAAATCCATCGTTATGGATATACGGTCTGAAATTATTGAGCCGGACGAACCGCACCTTATGCCAGAACTGCGCCGTATGGTTGCGACCATTGCCGCGTAAAGGCTGCGGCGGTGTTGCGGGTGGAGTGAGGTAGGCCTCGGCTTTTGTCGCTTACCCCCTCTATCGCCAACAACACCCAAAAGACACACCATGAACCGTTTCGTCATCCTCTCCGGCTGCTCTGGCGGCGGCAAGTCCACTTTGCTCTCAGCCTTGGCTGCAAAAGGCTTTGCCACCATAGAAGAACCCGGCCGACGCATTGTGGCGGCAGAACAGGCTGGAGATGGCGCCGCCCTGCCCTGGATCGACCTGGCCGCCTTCGCCCACCGTGCCATTGCCATGGCGCTGGAAGACCGGGAACGAGCGGCATCCCTCCCCGGCTGGGTGTTCTTCGACCGCAGCCTGATCGACGCCGCCGCCGCGCTGAAAGCTGCGACGGCCGATGAGACACAATTGAACGCGCTCAAGCAGCAGCACCGCTACCACGCCCACGTTTTTCTCACCCCGCCTTGGCCGGACATTTACCAGCAAGATGCGGAGCGTCAGCATGATCTGGCTGCGGCAGAGGAAGAATATCAGCGTCTGCTCGAAGTCTATCCGGCGCTGGGATATGAGGTGATTGTGTTGCCAAAGGTGAGCGTTGTGGAGCGCGTGGAATTTATCTTGGCAATGCTTGCAGGCTGATGGGGCCGCTGAACCTGACAAACGCGAGAGTACTGGGCTGAAAGGTTAGAACCGGTTTTCGCTGCCAACCAAGATCCTTTTCTCCCAGCTGGACTTATACCAAGTCTCTGACATGCTGACAAACCCCGCATTTTTCCTCGACGTCATGCTCGGCCTTGTGCCGGGCATCTAACCACGTTAATTTAATCCAATAATGTCAGCGCCTTATTCAACAACAGCAGACCCTCGGGACAGGCCCGAGGGTGACGAAATGCCGAGATCGGGGCCTGTCAACAAACTACGAAGAGTCATGTTCAATGAGTCTTCGTATTATTCTTTCGCCTCCGGATTGGTGCTGTGGACATTTCGCTGGCTGGCGAGGAACTCTCGTCCGCGCCGAAGGGCAACCTGCGGATCGGACCCACGGTGATATTCCTCAAGGATGATCTGGGTGATCTGTTGCCGGATCTCGGCTTTGCCCAGGTCGGCCGCGGAACGCTCTTGGGGATTGAGCGCCCGGCGGGCATCCTCCAGCCGGTGTTGAAGATTGGTGGCGGCGTCGAGCAGCATATGGTCCATCGTGTCGCCCGGCTCCGGCATCTCCTCCGGTCTCGGTTGGAACTGCTGCGGTGGCGAAACATGGTAGACCCCGGAATGGACTGGACCATCTTCCCGGATCTTCTGCCTGTAGCGCAGCATCAGCGCCAGCACGGTCGCCACAAAAACCGGCGGCACAACGATAACAAGAGCTTTCACCCAGTCAGATGTCGATTGCCACGTATCAAAAAGATCAGCCCAGACATTATAATCCGCCATTGTCCACTCCTCCCACGCTGGAAAACGAGCGATCACCAGAGAACTGTCTCTGGTGATCGGGGAGTTCGTAAGCCGGTAAAAAAACGACCGCCCCGACCTTTAAGCCGAAGCTCTGGACATGCGCCGAGGCCTCCCCGACCATAGAGAATGGTAGAGAGCGAACCGTATAGACACGGTTCACCGCCTCAGCCACAAACCTATGGCTGAGGGGTGTCTTTTTAACGATCGACACTGACCGTTTTTACCGGGGTTACGACGCCCCAAGACCGGTTCGTTACAACCGATCTCACCCTTGTCTTAGCGCATAACGAGTGGGGAGGAAAAGAGGGGATTGGTGAGATTTTGAAAGGGGAAATTGGCGGCGTTGTGCGTGGCGTTTACCCCCCTGGCTTGCCAGCCATCACCTCACCCAAGAATCGTTGCCAGCCGTGCCAACACCTCATCGACAATCTCGCTTGGCACCGATTCCAGCTTTTTGCCCCTTCGCGCGGCCAAATCAAGCGCACGCGGCTGATCACAGCGCACGACGCCCGTGGTGCGTAAACCAACCCCGCTCAACGACACAGCAAAACCAGCCGTCCTTGCAAAATTGCCGCCGCTGGAGATGGGCAGAACCACAGGTGTTTTGGTCAATCGATTAAACGCGCCGGGCGAGATAATCAGCACCGGACGTGTTCCCTGTTGTTCATGACCGGATGTGGGATCAAGCGACACCAACCAGATATCGCCACGCTCCATTACATCAACTCTCCACCGACAGGCCCGCCATCAAGCCACTCCCGATCATCGGCAGAGACTTCCGCCGACCCATCGCACTGAGACAGCAATTCCTCCAGCGTATAACGAGGCCGCGCCTGCGGCTCGATCACCAATCGACCATTATCCACCGCCATGGCCACCGTTGCCCCCGCACTAAGATGCAAAACATCCAACAGCGCAGGCGGAACAGCCACCATCACCGAACCACCGACTTTGCGCAGATTAGCTTTATGCATGAGGGAAACTCCAATTTGTTATATTTTAATATAACATGGCCATTATTACTTTTCAACGTTGATCGACGCGGACTTTGAGCACATCACTCTTGGTAAGGCGAGGACGAACATAACCGCGTCCGTCAAGATACAAGTAGGAATGCCCTTGCGCGCTCCGCGTGCAATGCTAAAAGGGAATCCATGTGAAGGAGCTTTAGCATGTCTACTGATAAAGAAATAGAACAGAGCATAATTGAAGAGCTTGAAGATATACAAAACGTAGATGATACAGTTGAACCAGAGGATGAAAGCTCGTCTGGAAACTTATACTCAATTTCTTCCTACGGTGTAGATCACAACGTTGAGGGATTGGTTAAAAGAATTAGTAACGAACAATATTATATTCCGCCGTTTCAACGTAAATACGTCTGGAGCCAGAACGATGCATCAAGATTTATAGAGTCTCTACTTCTTGGTCTCCCCGTTCCCGGCCTATTTCTCTACAAAGAGCAAGAAAGCCCCAAGCATTTAGTCATTGACGGGCAGCAGCGACTAAAATCCCTTCAAAAATTTTATACGGGAACATTTGGCGAGAAGAAGTTCCGTCTTACAGGATTGAAATCAAGGTGGAATGATCTTTCATATGAAGAGCTGACTGAAGATGACAAGCTTCGACTTGATGATGCGATCATTCATGCAACTATATTTAAGCAAGATACTCCAACTGATAGCATGGATAGCGTTTACGAAGTTTTCGAACGCATAAATACAGGAGGCATGAAGCTATCTCCTCAAGAGATAAGAACGTGCGTGGCTCACGGCCAATTCAATTCTCTTTTGTTTGAACTAAATGAAGATATAAACTGGCGCTCCGTATTTGGAGTAAAAAGCATGAGACTCAAAGATGTCGAAATGGTATTGCGCTTTTTATCGTTCTACGAGAATCGGGAAAATTATCAGCGCCCTATGAAGGCGTTCTTAACAAATTTTATGAGTAAAAATAAAAACATATCATCAGAACGGAGTGATATATTCAAAGATATCTGGGTTAACTTGAATAAGCTTACTGTTGTTAGCTTGGGGCCGAAGCCATTCCGTCCCGGTGGTCGGGCGTTGAACGCCGCTTTTTGGGACTGCTTCATGGTCGCAGCCGCTAAAGAAATGAAACAACATTCTGAATCTGACTTCATTAAACTTTTGAAATCGGCTTATGACTTATTAGTCAAAAATGAGGAGTTCTTGAAATCAATCTCAAGCAGCACTGCTGACGATGAAAATATAAAAACCCGCTTTCGTATAGCATCTGAGGCATTTAACAATGGCAATTCATCCTGATGTTCGAGCTGATTTTGACCGACTAAAAAACCAGATAAAAGCGGTGAAAAACCTACCAGAAACAGCCTCGGGTGATGCCACCAGCATGTTATATGAGTATTTATGTGTCGCGATAACTGGCCGTCTAGAGCAAAACTTGAAAACTATACTGATTACATACTCAGATCAACAATCCAAAAAAACGATGAGTGGTGCCGTTTCTAAGCTATGTCAATCATTCCAAAATCCTGACAGAGGAAAAATCATCGAACTTGTATCGTATTTCGATAAGGATTTTTCAAAACACTTGGAAACTGAGTGGGAAAGTGAAGGCTCTGTGGGCCATACAATATCAGATATGGTAGGCATTAGGAAAAAGATCGCACACCAAACCACAAACGCAAGAACCGCAACTCGCACCAAGGTAGAAAATTTTTATTCAACTTATGTGGCTGCGGTTACAGCCATTAGTAATCACTTTTTAAAACACTAATTATGATAAAGAATAATATTTCAGCCGCAAAGCTCTCACTCTGCGGCTGAAAAATCTCATATCTGCTTCAGGCAAGCGACCCCAGCCAGCCCTACCCCATCAAGCCGCCAGCGCTTGGGCATCCCGTGGAATTTCCACGTCGATCTCCAAGATCGACACATGCTCATCGCGGTCCACCTTGATGCGCACCTTGTCCGCATCGACCTGGACGTGTTTGGAAATCACGGCCAGGATTTCCTCGCGCAGGATGGCGACGAGGTCGGAGCCTTGGGCGGCGCGTTCGTGGGCGAGCAGGACTTGCAGCCGTTCCCGCGCCATCGGCGCGGAGGTTGGCTTGCGGAACAGGTTGAAGATGCTCATGCGGCCCTCCGTGCGAAAATCTTGCCGAACAGGCCGCGCTTTTCCTCGGGCATGGAGACCGGAATTTCTTCACCAGCCAGACGGCGGGCGGCTTCGAAATAGGCCTGGGCGGGAAGGCTCTTGGCATCGGCCAGCGTGACCGGCGCACCGATATTGGAGGCTTTCAGCACGTCCATGCTTTCCGGGATGATACCGAGCAGCGGGATGGAGAGGATTTCCAAGACGTCCTCGACCTTCAGCATATCGCCGCGCTGGGCGCGGACGGCGTCGTAGCGGGTCAGCAGCAGGTGCTTTTCCATCCGCTCGCCGCGCTCGGCCTTCAGGGTCTTTGAATCCAGCAGGCCGATGATCCGGTCCGAATCGCGCACCGAAGACACTTCTGGATTGGTGACGACAACAGCGACATCGGCGTGGCGCATGGCCAGCGTCGCACCGCGTTCAATCCCGGCCGGGCTATCGCAGATCACCCAGTCAAAATGCTTTTTCAGTTCGGTAATCACCCATTCCACGCCTTCCGGCGTCAGATTGTCCTTGTCGCGGGTCTGCGAAGCCGGCAGCAGGTACAGCGTATCGACCCGCTTGTCGCGGATCAGCGCCTGCGGCAGCTTGGCATCGCCCTGGATGACATTGACGAGATCGTAGACCACCCGGCGCTCGGCGCCCATGACCAGATCGAGATTGCGCAGACCGACATCAAAATCGATCACGACAACCTTGTCGCCGCGCTGGGCAAGTGCCGCACCAAGGGCAGCCGTGGACGTCGTCTTGCCGACGCCGCCCTTGCCTGATGTCACAACGATGACCTTCCCCATTTCATTCTCCTGTCTTTCGCCGCACGCGGCACAAGCTTCGGGTCGCGCTGGACCAAATTTCCAGCGTATTAAACGTCAACTTTAACCAGCGGAGTCGGCGTCAAGCTGACTTGCCCGCGGTTCAAACCAGCATCAGGCCATTTTTTCAGCCTTGATGACATCGTCTTCCAGCCAAAGCTGGACGGGCTTGCCCAGCAATTCCGGCGGCATGTCCTCGGCCATCTTGTAGATCCCGTCGATGGCCAGCAGTTCGGCCTCCATCTTGCGACAGAAAATCCGCGCCGATGCATTGCCAACCGATCCTGCCATCGCCCGACCCCGCAGGGCGCCGTAGATATGAATCGACCCACCGGCAATGATTTCGGCGCCTGAGGCAACCGAACCGATCACAGTCACATCGCCTTCGGTGAAAATCACCGATTGCCCGGAACGTACCGGTTCACGCAGCAGCAAAGATTGCACCACGGAGCGGGCCTGCGGCGCGGTAATCACCGCCTGGGGAGAGTCAGTCTCCCCAATCTCGTCACTCTTGCCGGAGGCTTTGGCGGCTTTGCCAGTCTTTTTCTTCTCGTCGGTTGGTGGTGATTCAGGCTCGGCCTTCGGCACGTCCACATCGGACACCGGACGGCCACCCTTCAGGATCGGCGGCATGCCGCGTTCCACCATCGAAGGACGCGCGCCTTCCAGGCCCATAATGCTGACATTGCGGCTGGACAGCTCGGCTATCAGGGCCTTCAGATCATCCCGGCTGATTGCCAGTTCCGCCACATCGAGAACCACTGGACGGCCAAGGAAGAATCCAGCCGAGCGCGAGGCCAGATCGTCCAGCCTTTCCAGCCAGTTATCGACTGGCAGGTCCGGCGACAGTACCACCGCCAGAAACGAACGGCCTTTAATGCGGATTGAGCGGGGTTCTGTTAGCACTTCAGTCATCTTTATGAACAAATCGTTGACTTGGTTTACGGCTGATTTGGTTAACAAAAGGTTAACGCGGCTCTTCAATCCGTTAAGACAAACGATATTGATGATGCTAATTGGCTATAATATTCAAATCGTTAGAAAATTAATTTTGCGGTTGCGCGCAAACACCACTGAAGCGTGCAATGCAAAAAGCCCGGCGCAAGGCCGGGCTTTCGTCTCCACTGGCAAAGTCAGCAGAAATCAGTTTTCGAAGTAGGAATACTTGCCGTCAGGGCCTTTCTTCCAAGTGTACATCACGTAGTCGGGACGGGTGATGTCGCCCTTGGCGTCAAAGCCGATCGAACCGATAACGGTCGTGAACGGACCCTTGGCCTTCATGGTTTCAGCAACCTTTTCGGAATCAGTGGAACCAGCAGCCTTGGCAGCCTCTGCAATGATCTGCAGGGCAGCGTAGGAGTAGAGTGTGTAAGCTTCCGGCTCGAAGCCAGCGTCGCGGAATTTTTTGACCGCATCCTTGGCGTTCGGGTTGTTACGCGGATCCGGCGGGAAGGTCATCAGCGTGCCATTGACGGCATCGCCAGCAATCGAGGCCAGTTCGTTGGAGGTGATACCGTCGCCCGACATCAGTGTCGCCTTGACGCCCTGGTCAGCCATCTGGCGCAGGATCAAGCCAGCTTCCGTGTGCAGGCCGCCAAAGTAAACGATGCCAACGCCGGCTTCCTTCATCTTGGCGATCAGAGCCGAATAGTCCTTCTCACCGGGCGTGATGCCTTCGTAGATGACTTCCTTGACGCCCAGACCATTCATGGCCTTCTTGGTTTCGTCGGCAAGGCCCTGACCGTAAGGGGTCTTGTCATGAATGACGGCAACCTTCACGCCCTTGAACTTTTCGGCAATGTACTTGCCGGCAACCGCGCCCTGCTGGTCATCACGACCGCAGGTGCGGAACGTGTTCCACATGCCGCGCTCGGTGAATTTGGGATTTGTCGAGGCTGGCGTGATCTGCAGAATGCCATTTTCGGCATACACGTCCGAAGCCGGGATCGATACGCCCGAGTTGAAGTGGCCGATCACATATTTGACGCCATCGGCAACGAATTTGTTGGCGACGGAAACGCCCTGCTTGGCATCCGACACGTCGTCGCCGAGCACGATCTTGATCTTTTCGCCATTGATGCCGCCGGCTGCATTGATATCGGCAGCGGCCTGTTCGGCACCCTTCTGGAGCTGTGCGCCGAAAGCAGCGTTCGGGCCTGTCAGGGGACCGCCGACACCGACGATGATGTCAGCCCAGGCGGTGCCGCTGAAGGCAACCATGGCTGTCAGCGCCACGGCTGAAAGAAGCGACTTCTTCATTCTGATACTCCCAGTTTTTAGGGCGGGCTTATTTCGATCCCCCGCGCAACACCCACCTAGATTGCGCCGGAAAACTTTTCCACTCTTTATTATTGCAATTTCCCCGGCCATCAGAGGCGAGAAAGACGGTGCTGTCAATCTTTCTTCTTCCAGGAAAGTGGGGAAGTTTTTTCATACAGCCAGTAGTAGTTACCGGCCATCTGGCGGGTGCGCCGCTGGCGGAAACCAACCATCGAAAACACCAGCAGAACGACAAAATCCATCGCGTAAAGACCGAGATCCAGCATCGGCCCTGCGAACAGGGCATGATGGAGAAAACGCATGACCAGCGCCAGCAGCAGCGTGTAGATCACCACCCGGCCATAGCCTTCCCAGTTTTCGGCAACGGCCTTGCCGGTGCGCCACGCGGTCCAAAAACCGAGCAGCACCACGAGAAAACGCAGCACCATCCGCACCTGGTCATCCGTATCGAAAAACAAACCCTGCATGTCATTTCCCCTCCGGGGTCTTTTTATCCGCAGTTTATCAGCACGGCACGGCGATTAATGCCGTCCGCCTTCGAGATAGGCAGCACGCACCTGAGGGTCGGCCAGCAATTCCCGACCGGAACCGCTCATCGTCACCAGGCCGTTGACCATGACATAGGCGCGGTCGGACAGTTTCAGCGCTGCAAACGCATTCTGCTCGACGAGGAACACGGTCAGCCCTTCTTCCTGGTTGAGCTTCTTGATCGCCTCGAAAATCCCCTTGACGATCAGGGGTGCCAGCCCCAGCGATGGTTCATCAAGCAACAGCAGTTTGGGCCGCGCCATCAGCGCCCGGCCAATGGACAGCATCTGCTGCTCGCCGCCGGAAAGCGTACCGCCGCGTTGGGCGTGGCGCTCTTTCAGGCGTGGAAACAGCGTGAAAATCTTCTCGACGTCCTCCTGGAAATATTTGAGATTGTCGAGACCGGCACCCATTTGCAGGTTTTCCATCACTGTCATGCGCGGAAAAATCCGCCGCCCTTCCGGTGATTGGGCAATGCGCTGGCGCGCGATCAGATGGGTAGGCATTTTGGTAATGTCCATGCCATCGAAAATCACCCGGCCGGCCCGCGCCTGCGGGCTGCCGCAAATCGTCATCATCAGCGTCGATTTGCCGGCGCCATTGGCGCCGATCAGGCTGACGATCTCGCCTTTTTTAACCTCGACGCTGACACCGCCAAGCGCGCGGATATTGCCGTAATAGGTCTCGACGGCCTCAACCTTCAAAAGAGCTTCAGCAGTCATCACAATTTGCCTCCGGCCACGGCTTCCACATCGGAAATCGCGTCGTCCAGTTCTTCATCCTCGACACCGAGATAGGCCGCAATGACCCTCGGATCGTTTTTCACGTGGTCAGGCGTGCCATCGGAAATCTTCTGGCCATATTCCAGCACCACGACATGGTCGGAAATTTCCATGACCACCGACATATCGTGCTCGATCAGCATGATCGATGTGCCGGTTTCGTCCCTGATACCATTGAGCAAAGTGTTGAGCGCCAGGGATTCCCGTGGATTGAGGCCGGCTGCTGGCTCATCCAGGCAAAGCAATTCCGGTTCCGTACACATTGCGCGGGCGATTTCGAGGCGCCGCTGCGCACCATAAGGCAGATCGCCAGCCGGGTCGTCGGCCCGCTCGATCAAATCGGCGCGCTCCAACCAGAACCTCGCCTTGTCGATCGACAATGCCGCCGCCTTCTTGTAGGCGGGCAAGCCAAGCAGACCGAGCACCGTATAGCCGGAGGCCTTCATCAGCGCATTGTGCTGGGCAACCAGCAGGTTTTCCAGCACGGTCAGGCCGGAAAACAACCGGATATTCTGGAAGGTTCGGGCCACCTTGGCCTTTTTGGTGATCTCGAAATCCGTCAGGCGTTCCAAAAGGAATTCCTTGCCGGCCTTCTGGCGCAGGGTGACCATGCCCATTGTCGGCTTGTAGAAGCCGGTAATGCAGTTGAACACCGTGGTCTTGCCCGCTCCGTTCGGGCCGATCAGCGCGGTAATTTCACCGCGCCGGGCTTCAAAAGAGAAGTCGTTGATGGCCATCAAGCCGCCGAATTTCATCGACAGGTGCTCGACCGTCAGAATTGGGTCATTGTTCATGATTTGCGTCCCGGAGGTCATCAGCCGTGACCCTCCTTGGTAAAGCTGCCGGAGACAGCCTTGCGTTCCCTCAGGAAGGCCGTCGGCTCTCTGCTGCCGACAAAGCCGCGCGGCTTGAACAGCATGACGACAACCATGGCGATGCCGAACAGCAGCATGCGATACAGTTCAGGGGTAAAATCAGGTCCGAACACATGTTTCAGGAATTCCATCTCGCGCAGCAGCTCCGTACCACCGACCATGACGATGGCCGCAACTGCGATACCGGTCAGAGACCCCATGCCACCCAGAACCACGATGGCGAGAATAACCGCCGATTCCAGGAAGACGAAGCTTTCCGGCGACACAAAACCTTGGCGGGCGGCAAAGAACGACCCGGCAAAACCGCCAAACATCGCACCGATGGCAAAGGCCGTCAGCTTGGTCTTCACCGTGTCGATACCGAGCGACCGGCAGGCGATCTCGTCTTCGCGCAACGCTTCCCAGGCCCGGCCAATCGGCATACGCCGCAGCCGGATTGTCACATAGGCGGTGAGCATGCAAAGCCCCAGCGCCAGATAGAACAGGAAGATCTTGTAATAGGCCGACGACATCGGCAGGCCGAAGGTCTTGGCGAAGCCATGTGCCGAGGCATCGAAGGGAATGCCGAACAGCGTCGCCTTGGGAATGCCCGATACACCGAACGTGCCCTGGGTGACATCCGTCCAGTTGATCAGCACCAACCGAATGATTTCCCCGAAGGCCAGCGTGACGATGGCGAGGTAATCTCCCCGCAGACGCAGCACCGGAAAGCCGAGTATGATGCCCCAGAAGGCGGCCAGAATGCCTGATATCGGCAGCAGCAGCCAGAAGGACAGGCCAAAATGCTGCGACAGCAGCGCGTAGGAATAGGCCCCGACCGCGTAGAAGGCGACATAGCCGAGATCGAGCAGCCCGGCCAGGCCGACAACGATGTTCAATCCCCAGGCGAGCATGACGTAGATCAGGATCTGGATGCCGAAATTATCGACATATTTCAGCGAACCCTGCGTGCCGACCAGAAAGAGAATGACCGGCGGATAGAGGATCAGCGCCACAAGCGCGATCTTCAGGAAATGGGTCTTGAACAAAGACGGGCGGGCGTCAGTGGCGGGCTTTGCAGACGCCTGCGCCTTGCGCGCCGTCGACCAGGGGCGCAAGACAGCGACCACGGCAAACCGGCCAACAGCGGCAATCGCCACGAAAATAGATAGAAGACCCCAGCGCGTATACCAGACGAGGGCATTGTTGATGTCCTGGTCGGTCTTGATTCCGATGAACAGCACGAACAGGCCGAGCGCCAGCAAGCCTGCGAACACGGCTTCTTTCAATGCCCGCGCCATCAGGCCGGGCTGCGCCTTGACGACAGAAACGTCCACATTTGCCATGATCTCAGACCTTCTCGACTTCGGGACGGCCCAGGATGCCGGTCGGTTTGAAAATCAGCACAAAAGCCAGGATGCCGAACGTGGCGACATCCTTGTAGGCGATGGTGAAATAGGCTGACCACAGGGATTCGATCAGACCAATCAGCAAGCCGCCGAGGACTGCGCCCGGCAAAGAGCCGATGCCGCCCAGAACCGCCGCCGTAAAGGCCTTGACGCCGGGAATGAAGCCATCGGTAAAAGAGGCAACCCCGTAATACATCAGATACATGGTACCAGCCACCGCCGCCAGCGCCGCTCCCATCACAAAGGTGACGGAAATGGTTCTATCGACATCGACGCCCAAAAGGGCCGCCATCTTGCGGTCCTGCTCGGTGGCGCGCTGAGCCCGGCCAAGCGGCGTCTTGTTGACAATATACCAGAAGGCCGCCAGCAGCACCGCCGTTACCGCAACGATGATCATCTGCTTCAGCGACACCGTGATGGCGCCGAAATGATAGACGTCATTGACCAGCGCCGGAATTGGCTTGTTGCGAGGGCCTTGCGCGACCTGAATAAAGTTGGACAGCGCAATCGACATGCCGATCGCCGTAATCAGCGGCGCCAGCCGGAAGGACCCGCGCAAGGGTCGATAGGCGACCCGCTCAATGGTCCAGTTCCACAAACCGGTCATCAACATTGATACAACCAACATGATCAGCAGCGCCAAAGCCACTGGAATGCCTGCAAAAAATGTCGTGAGAAGCAAAAAAACAATCAAGGCCGCAAAACCACCGAGCATGAAGATATCGCCATGGGCAAAGTTGATCATGCCGACGATCCCGTAGACCATCGTATAGCCAATCGCCACCAGGCCATAAATCGAGCCAAGCGTCAGCCCGTTGATAAGCTGCTGGATGAAATAATCCATACATTATCCCCCGGATGCCGATCAAGCGCAGCATCCATATGTTGTCCCATTCGGGTTCTTCGTGTTGGAGGGATTTGATATCGGTTTCGACAAAAATGTGAAGCCTAAAAGCTTTGCAGCGCGTATTTTTCTGTCAATTGCTCAAGATATCGGCAGTTTTTGCACAAATTCGGCATTAAACCTGGAATTGCGCTCAAAAAGCGCGCAGATGACTCCGGACCAACTTGCCGAATGAAAAAAACGCGGATGGTTTCGTCGTTTTTTACGAAGGCATCAGCAGCCGCAGCGCCAGGTCCACACGCATGCGGATCTCGCTGTCAAGATCCTCTGCCTGCTTGCCGAACATCAGAACCTTCGTCTGCAACGGCCCCAGAACCGCCCCGACAAAGATGTCGGCAATATCGCGGCGATCAACCGCCTCGCATGCGCTGCCCGCAACGTGGAAATCCAGTTCCTGCGCCAGAAAGGCTCGAAAATTCTCGACACAATCCTCGTAAAACTGCCGGGTCAGGCCGGGATGCTTGCCCGCTTCGGCAATGATCAGCCGGGTCACCAGAATCTGGCGTGGCGACAGGACGAACCGTGCCAAAGCCTCGAGCGCCAGCCGCACTCTCTCACGCGGGTCCGCCGTTTGCCCACGCTGGCCGCCGATTTCGATCTGCAACTGATCATGAGACTGGATCAGCGCCGTGAACAAGCAGCGCTTATCGGGAAAGAACCGGTAGACGGTCTTTTTCGCCATGCCAGCCAGACGCGCCACCTCCTCCATGGTCGCATCGCCAAAGCCCATAGTGTCAAACACCACTTCGGCAGCTTTCAGAATACGCTCACGCCGTTCCTCATCCGGCATGACCGGCAGGCGCATGATCACTCGCTGCTGTTCGGACATCGGTCTTCTCACACTTTCGACTTGACAAACGGAAACGAAAGCGTTTCCTGATCGTCGGGAGGAAACGACAACGTTTCCATGCTTACCGCATAATTTATCCTTCCGAAATGGTAAAAGATCAATTCTGCGGGATTCAAACGTCTAGACGACTGCGCAAACAACAGACCAAAGGCGAGTTGCTGCATGATTTTCTGAACCGCGGCGGTTCAGGGTAAAAATCATGCAGCATCTCAAATGCGCGAATGCGTCAGGCAAGCGCATGGTGGTTCATGTGCGGCGCGGCAAAGATGTATGACGGGCATGGTCAGATTCAGGAAATTGAAAATGAACCGAAAAACCCTCTTCCTGGCCATCTCGATCGGCATGATCTGTGCCATCGGGCCGCTTGCAACAGATATGTATCTGGGCGCCATGCCGCTGATGGCCACGAGCTTATCGACCACAGCCGCGACGATCCAGTTGTCCGTCATGACGTTCTTTTCCGGCTTCACCATCGGGCAAATGTTCTACGGACCGATTTCCGACAGAACCGGCCGTAAGCCGATAATTTATGTGGCATTGGCGATCTTCTGCCTGTCCTCGTTCGGCTGCCTGACCGCAACGACTGGCGAGCAATTGCTGGTATGGCGCTTCATGCAGGGCGTGGGCGGCTCGATTGGCATGGTCATCGGAACAGCCATCATCCGCGACACGCATACCGGCCCTGCCGCCACAAAGCTGATGTCCATGGTGATGCTGGTCATCGGCGTCGCCCCGATCCTCGCACCCTTCGCCGGCAGTCTCATTCTGAAAATAGCCAATTGGCAGATGATTTTTGTATTGCTCGGCTGCTATGCGGCGCTGTGCTTCGTGGTCGTTGCGCTCTGGCTTCCCGAAACCCGGTTGCCGGCCGACCGCGCTTCCAGTAAGCCCAGCCGCGCCCTCATCACCTATGGCGGCTTGCTGATCAGCCGCAATTTCATCCCCTATGCTGGCACCATGGCGCTCGTGCAGGGCGGGTTCTTCGCCTATATCGCCGGGTCGTCATTCATGCTGATGACGGTCTACGGGCTTTCGGCCATCAGTTACTCGATTATCTTCAGCACCAACGCAATCGGCCTTGGCATCGGCACGCAGATCTGCAACCGGTTTGCCACACGGTTCGGTGTCAAGGCTGCGGTACGCGGCTCCGTGCTGCTCTATACGGTTATCGCCCTGATACTGGTCGCCACCCAGCTGACCGGCACCGATAGCCTGACGGTCACCTGCATCCTGATGTTTATTCTCGTCATGTCCATCGGCGGCATCATGCCGGGTTGCAACGTGCTGGCAATGGAAGCCCATGGCTCCATTGCCGGGACCGCCGCCGCCCTGGCGGGAGGCCTTTCCTTTGGCGCAGGCGCCCTGTCCAGTTTTGTCCTCGGGTTGGTGGAAAACGGCACCGCCCTGCCTCTGGTCTGCGTCATGGCCGGTTGCGGTATCCTGGCCGTCCTTGTCACCCAGGTATTTTTCGAGGACCGGCAAGAGACAACAGTTCCCGAAAAAGCCTGACGAGGATCGGGATTTTTGCCCGAGTGGTGGCGCGGTAACCCCTTACATCTGCTGCATAATTCTCGATTTAAATGAATTCCGCTTTAAGGAATTATGCAGTAAAGCGACAGGGCAAGCATTGCCGCTTGCCCTTGACGGCTCTGCTTTGTTCAATCCTATCACAAACTAAAATGCTACCCCCCTTTGCGGTGTCGATCACACGGTTCTGTGGAAAGAAATACGAGGCGTCCATTGAAAATGACGCTGGGTATTTCCTTTTCAAGTGCCTCAAGATTTTGATCAATTTGAGATACTTGACATTCGTCAAAGCTGGGGATGCGGTCCTCTCCTTGATGCCTTCATATAAAATGGCAATAAACAGGCATTTTCATTCGTCGATTCAATCGTTATAAAACAACCATCTGCACGCAGACGGCAGAAACGTGATGGCCATCGTTTCGAGGGGAAACGCCGAAAGATGATAGCAGCGCATGACACAAGGGCACATGACACGAGGACGATCATAACGTCACAGCAAAACATCGTCGTCCAGCAATTACAAGTTCGCCGGGAGGCGCGCGCTATCATCAAACGCCAGCATCCCCGGGTGATCTGGCTGACGGGGCTTTCGGGTTCGGGAAAATCCACTGTCGCCAACGCCCTGGAAAGCCAACTGCACGGCCAAGGATACCACACCTATATTCTGGACGGCGACAATGTCCGCCACGGATTGAACCGCGATCTGGGCTTTTCCGATGCCGACAGGGTGGAAAATATCCGGCGGGTGGCAGAAGTCGCCAAGCTGATGGCGGATGCAGGCCTGATCGTGATCGTCTCTTTCATCTCCCCCTTTCAGGCCGACCGCGACATGGCCCGCGCCTTGATGGCAGACGGTGAATTCATCGAAGTTTTTATCGATACGCCCTTGCAGGAATGCATGCGGCGCGATCCGAAGGGCCTTTATCGCCGGGCGCTGATGGGAGAGATCAAGCAGTTTACCGGGGTCAGTTCCAGTTACGAGGCGCCGCAAAATCCGGATATTCATTTGAAGACCGCGCAGGCCACTCCAACGGAAATGGCCAACCAGGTGATTGGTTATCTCACCGAAACCGCACCTGCCTGACAGAAGACATGGACAAATAGAGTGGAAAAATTGAACACGTATCGTGTAGCCTGCGTATTTTGAGGAACATGACGTGATTGATTTGTTTGAAAAGGCGGCAATAGCCGCTGGGCGCGATATTATGGACGTGTTCCACAATGGCCCAACGGTGCGCACCAAAAGCGATGCCTCACCAGTGACCGAGGCTGATGAGCGGGCGGAAGCGATCATTCTTGCCGCCCTGGCTGCGCAGTTTCCCGCCATTCCCGTTGTGGCAGAGGAAGCCGTTGCCGCCGGCAACATTCCCCAGACCAGGGACCAGCCCTTTATTCTGGTCGATCCCCTTGATGGCACCAAGGAATTCATTCGTAAAAGCTCCGATTTCACGGTCAATATCGCGCTGATCGAGGCCGGTGTTCCGGTCATGGGTATCGTCTATGCTCCGGCGCGCGGCCAAGCCTATATTGGCGACCGTAGTGGCGCTCTCAAGATCGAAATCGATGCCAATTTCCAATCGGTTTCGCGACAGTCCATCACGGTCCGCACCCCCTCGCGCACGTTGATTGCAGTCGCCAGCCGCGCCCATAGCGGCCCGGAAACCGAAGAATTCCTGGTAAATCACGCCATAACAGATACCCGTTCCGTCGGCTCATCGCTGAAATTCTGCCTGGTGGCGGAAGGAGCGGCAGATGTCTATCCACGGTTCGGTCGAACAATGGAATGGGATACAGCCGCAGGCGACGCCGTGCTGCGGGCCGCGGGTGGCATGACAGTCGGACCAGACGGTGCGCCGCTGCTCTACGGCAAACGCGATCAGATCGATGACAGCGACTTCGCCAATCCCTCCTTCATCGCCTGGGGCGGCAAACAGGCCTGAGCCTTCAGCCTTCCCCGGTGAACGCGAAACCGGGAATTACCTGAAAAATCATATCTCTCCTGCCGGTCTTATCCACCGTCAAACGGTCGCGCCGATAATGGCGCGAGCGCTGGAGCTGGCTTGCTGATCCCATCGGCTTGGCCAGCTCCGGATTTTGACAGGATGCGATCTCCGGCCCGGTCTTGCTTGCCAACCGGATATCGCTCCACATTGATGGAGACGACACCATGGCAGACAATAGTCCACGCCTCGATTTGCCTTATATCCTGCCCTCCCAGGCCCAGAAACATGTCACCCATAACGAAGCACTGCTGGTTCTGGATGCGGTGACGCAGTTGGTAATTGAAGGCACACTTACCACGCCACCCACCTCTCCTGCCGCTGGCACCTGTTACTGGGTTGCCGCTACCGCGACGGATGCCTGGGCTGGCAAGGAAGCGCATATCGCCGCCTGGCAGGATGACAGCTGGGCTTTCCTGGCACCCGCCGCCGGCTGGCGCGCTTATGTCCGCGCAACGGGCCGATTGCAGACCTATGATGGCACGGCCTGGCAGGATCTCGCCCTGCCCGACACGGCCACCTTTTCCCGGCTTGGTATCAATGCCACGGCTGACGATACCAACCGGCTGGCCGTGTCGAGCGATGCCGTACTTTTCAATCATGCCGGTGGTGACAACAGGTTCAAACTCAACAAGGCGGGCGAGAGCAATACGGCAACGCTTCTTTATCAGTCCAACTGGCAAGGCCGCGCCGAAATGGGGCTGGCCGGCTCGGACCAGTTCAGCATCAAAGTCTGCAATGACAGTGGCAGTTGGACCACCGCCCTGCTGATTAGCGGCGACGGCACGGTCACCCAGCCCGCAAGACCCGCCGCCAGGGCCGAACTGACCAGCCCGTCCCTTGCGGTTACCAGCGGCATGGTCACCGGCTTTAACGGGCTGGCCATCAGCCAGGGCAACGTGCTGCTTGCCACCGCCACGGCAAGCGGCAATGGCCAAAGCCTGAAAGTGCCAGTCGCAGGGCTGTACGTGATCACTCTCACCCTCTCCACCACAGCCACCAACACCTATACGGCTACCGTAGTGGATAGCGCCCAGACGAGCCTTGCAAAGATGACCGTTGGCACCACCGCCGCCACTACAGAAACGCATGCGACAGCCCTGATCACGCTGGAGGCCGGAGCGGAAATTAGCCTGTTGCATAATGGCACGGCCACATTTGCCACCACCGGTGCGGGTGTAAAATTTTCGATATTTCTAATATAATGCACACTATCGTCGTCAAGACGGCGTAGCAAAATGGCAACAATGTTCCGATTTGAGAAAATAGACCCAAGAAGAAACATTTTCTTCAGAAGGTTAACCATTCATTAAGTTTGTTCATGACGAGCGCCCTATTTGGGACTACATAAGCCACAAGAACTTTAGTCGGGAACAAATGGCGGTGCGGAAGCAGAGGAAATACACTCGGCTCGCATCTGCACGCAACCAAGAATCTGGAGTAGCTAACACCGGTATAATCGGCTCGGCTGCTCCAGGAGGGACGAGGCTGGAATGGGTGTACCGCATGCACAGCAAGGCCTTCAGGCACGTCGCATTAACCGACGACGGACACGTATTTCAAGACATCGGATTCATCTGATTGCAAAACGAAGCCTCGATATCCTGATCTCGATTAGCGCATTGACGGTCTTGCTGCCGTTTCTGCTGTCGGTCGCCGCGCTGATCAAGCTCACCTCCCCCGGCCCGGTCCTGTTTCGGCAGATCCGTTGGGGCCGCAACCAGCAAAAAATCCGCATCTACAAATTCCGCACCATGTATGCCGCGGAATGTGACGATAGCGGCGTGCGGCAAACCACCGAAAACGACCCCCGTATCACTGTCGTCGGTGCGGTCCTGCGACGCACCAATATCGACGAACTTCCACAATTACTGAATGTGTTGAAGGGCGACATGTCGCTGGTCGGGCCACGCTGCCACGCGATCGGCATGTTGGCCGCCGGCATGCCCTACGAGGATCTGGTTACCGACTATCATCACCGTCATCAGGTCAAGCCGGGTCTGACCGGCCTTGCCCAGATGCGTGGCCTGCGTGGACCAACCGGTTCCGCCGCCAAAGCCCGCGCCCGGATCGCCGCCGATCTGTATTATGTGGATAATTTTTCGTTCTGGCTCGATATCAAGATCATTCTCGGCACCATCCATTCCGAACTGACTTGCGGCAAAGGCTTTTAAGAGAAGGATCTCACCTGATCTGGCCAAAATGATCCGGCAAAATCACTGCCTGCGGTGAGAGGAACTGCAAATTCTTTCCACATTCGACAAATTTGTCTCGAAAAAACGCAAGGTCACGGCGTCCTACCCAGCACTTTAGTCCGTCCAAGCGCTCTCTTGATGCCACTGATTCGTACGATGACCAACTGAAATCCAAACCCCGTCAAGTCCGAACGAATGAATGATCACGAATCATTAAATCCAAACCGAAGAATTTCATCGAAATCAAAATTTACACAAATTTTCTTGAGTAAAAAGAGATATCGACTGACAGTTTAACGGCAATAAATTTTGCGGCAATCCCCATATATACATAGAATTGATGCCTTCACACTTGCACGCGGCTTGTCAAAGGGTCGTCTTCATCCGAAAACGCCGTTTCTACGTGACATCAGCAGCCTTGGCCAAGTCCCTAAAATTCTTATCAAATTGTTACCCGATGCTTAGGTAATTTTTAAAGGTGCGGCGTTAGATTTCAGGTCTGTGGTCTTGAGTTTGTATTAGAGAGTCCAATGACCGAAACGATACGCCCGCGAGTTAAATATGTTATCGGCCCTGACGGCAGTCCGTTGACAATTGCCGACCTGCCGCCAGCAAATACCCGTCGCTGGGTCATCCGCCGCAAGGCAGAGGTTGTGGCTGCCGTGCGCGGCGGCCTGTTGAGCCTTGAAGAAGCGTGTGAGCGCTATACGCTGACCGTGGAGGAATTCCTGTCATGGCAGGCCTCCATCAACGACCATGGCTTGCAGGGCCTCAGAACGACCCGTATCCAGCAATACCGTCATTAAAACCAGACGGGGACTGGGATTGGGGCCGGGCCTGAAGACGAAGGCTCGAAGAGGTCGACCACACCTCGCCTCGCCAGATGCCGCCTTGCCAGATCCTGCCTTGAAGGAATTGCAAATATCTCAGATGCCTCAGGGTATTTGAGATATTTGCAAAGCCCTACGATCAGCCATTTTCAAGATCGATTTGAGTAATGCGCCAGCGGGGCTACAGCGTATATCCTGGCAAAGTGCCTCTGCGACCGGACGTGTTACGCCTCCGTGACAACACCAGGCAACCGACCGGCATTACGGCCGGCCGATTATCGTGAGAGATTTGATTTTTCGATTTCCACTCCGCCGAATGTGCCCCAGGCAAATCCCTTAAGCTTTTTTCAGCCTTCAGTTAACCCAGACGCCTTCCCAGTCACCACAGGACGTTGGGATGTGAATGGTTTCCAAGGGAAGCTGCTTTCCCCTCACCTATCACAGATGTCGGCTTCATAGGGGATCGGTCCGGATATTGGACCGAACCGTGGACCGTGTGGGGGAACTCCGATGCAAAACGCTGATTATCGCAGCGGGCGAGCGAAGGTTTTTTTACATGATGCCGCCGTGGGCATCCTTAATCGGGCAAATAGCTGAAAAAATAAATATCATATGGTCGCGGATGAAAAGGCCGTTCCATTCCATGTGAACGGCCAGGCAATGAAACCATCATCGAGCAGGTCCCATTCCCTGCCTGCCTTTGTCATCTACGATCAGGATCTTCGCCGTTAAGCGCGAGCCCGCTGCTGGCTGTCGCGCTCTTCCAACGCAGCTGCCTTGGCATGTTCAGCCTCGGCCAGTTCCAGTGACAGTTCCGCGGCATCTTGCTGAACCTTCAGCTCGCGAATCGAATCCTGCAGGTTATCGGCACGCTGGCGGGCGGCCTTTGCAAAAGTCGGATAGGCGAAATGCGAAGCATCCGTGATGCCCGCCTTTTTTTCTTCCAGAGAAATCTGATTCTCCAGTTCCTTGGCCATACGTTCAAATTCAGACATCATTAACTGCAATTGTTGCAGCTGCCGACGCTTCTCGGCAACCTGAAATGCCTTCAGGCGAACTAGGCTGTCACGCGACTTCATACGCAATACTCCCGTGATGCGAGACATCCCGCCGTCACTCTGTTTTGACATCGCCCGCTGACATTTAAACGAATCACCGCGAAAAAATCTCACGGCGTTAACAAAAAACTACCTTTGGTAACCTTTCGTTTACGGGCATCGTTAATGATAAGGGAGATCTTTTAAAGGTCGGTAAATGCCCGGGTCCAAAATGCAGGACAATGACAATGATGAGTCAATTGAATCGCTTAAGGGGTTTTCTTCCCTTTTCGATTCATCTGTGGCGATGAGAAAATGACATATGAATCAGGAGGCTAGGCATTATGCTTAATAAATTCGTTACACCTTGCCAGAGTGAATCAGAATTTGTTAACCATTTGGTGGCAGCCTTCAAATCAGGCAACGACTGGATCCGTATCGCGTAGTGGGCCATTCAGACCTTTCGGCGGCGGTAAAGGGGATAATTATGCGGGTTCTACTCATCGAAGACGACAGCGCCACAGCGCAGAGCATCGAACTGATGCTCAAGTCCGAAAGTTTTAACGTCTACACCACCGATCTCGGTGAGGAAGGCGTCGACCTCGGGAAACTATACGACTACGACATCATCCTGCTGGACCTCAATCTTCCCGACATGTCGGGTTACGAGGTTTTGAGAACGCTTCGCCTGTCCAAGGTCAAGACACCTATCCTCATCCTGTCCGGCATGGCCGGCATCGAGGACAAGGTTCGCGGTCTCGGCTTCGGCGCTGACGATTACATGACAAAGCCGTTCCACAAGGACGAGCTTGTTGCCCGCATCCATGCGATCGTTCGTCGTTCCAAGGGCCATGCCCAGTCGATCATCATCACCGGCGAACTGATCGTCAATCTCGACGCCAAAACCGTCGAAGTTGGTGGCCAGCGCGTTCACCTGACCGGCAAGGAATACCAGATGCTGGAGCTGCTTTCGCTCCGCAAGGGTACCACGCTGACCAAGGAAATGTTCCTTAACCATCTCTACGGTGGCATGGACGAGCCGGAACTGAAAATCATCGACGTGTTCATCTGCAAGCTTCGCAAGAAGCTGGCCAATGCCGCCGGTGGTGCAAACTATATCGAAACCGTCTGGGGCCGTGGCTATGTGCTGCGCGAACCCGACAGTGCCGAATATATGGAAACGGCCTGACACCGGTTTGTCGTTACAACGGGGCGTTATTCGTAACGCCTCGCCGTAAATCCCCACCAGTGCCACTCCCGCGCGAGATCGTATGATCTCAAAAAAGTCCCTGCATTGCCGGGACTTTTTTGCGTTGAAGAAAATGGATTGCTGTGACCCGCGACAACGGGGACAGACCATGCATTGAGAGAATCGGACCGAACGTTAACAACCGATTTTCGGATAAATCCGCCCTGTCTGGAATGATTCGGGATCAGGCGGCTTCGCGGTCACTGAACACTTCGGTCAGTGTTTTCCGGTCGAAGGGCTTCAGCAGGAAGTCGCTGGCTCCGGCCCGTTTGCCTTGCATCATGTGTTTCAGGTCGGCTTCGATGACGCAATAGAAGATCCGCACCGTTTTGCCCTCCGGCATGGCCCGGATATTGGTGATCAGTCCAAGCGCGCCTTCCAGACCCGAATCAACGATGATCACATGCGGTAATTGTGCTTCACAAGCCAGCATCGCCTCGCGCGCCGTGGATGCTTCCGTCACTCCAAAACCCAGTTCGGACAGAATTTTACGGCCAACCTTACGAACGATATCTGACGAGTCAGCAATGATCAGGTTCTTCATGCCGATCCCCTTTCGATGCCCATGGACCTTGCTTAAACATCAAAAAGATTAAGCAATTTTCCAAAAGAGCAAGCGGCGCGCCCCGTGCACCGCGTCTTTACCCATTGTCGCCGCAGCCCGCGGTCTGACTCTGCCCATATTTCAAACCCTCAATGGATTTGAGATATCTGCGCTATCTTTATGGTAAATCCAGAATACTAAGGAAACATTACCCGTCTCTGGTGGGAACGGAAAGCGGTGCCCGAAGCATGAGACACCGGGCGCCGTCGAGCATCTTTATGCGTGATCAGCCGGCCGCAACTGATTCGGCGGTGAAGGTAATTTCGCCTTCGCCGATGCTGTATTTCAGCTCCATCGATGATTCGTCGGCCAGCAACACGGTGTAATAGGGCTGGATAGAGTGGGCATCGACAGCTTCTTCCATCTGGCCATTGCAGATTTCGGCGAATTTCGGCGGCACACGCAGCATGCGGCCCTTGGCGACGATGGTAAATTTCGCGTCATATTCCGGATTTTCCAGCGTCACATCCAGCGAGCCGCCGCGCGGAATGGCGCCGTAGGCCACCAGCATCAGGTTCATCAGCAGTTTGACCCGGTTCTTGGCGATAATGGCGCGCGGGCCGTTCCAGGTAATTTCGGTTTTCTTTTCGGCGGCAGCGAAATCCTTGACGGCTTTCTCGGCCTCGCCGGTATCGATCGACGCACCGACCGAGCCCGAGGCCCCAAATGCCAGTCGGGCAAATTTCAACCGAACCGAAGCATTCAGCGCGCTGGTGCGAATGAGGTCCATGGCATCGGCATCCGCCCCGCCTTCATCCAGCAGTTCCAGCCCGTTATTGATGGCGCCAACCGGCGAAATGACATCATGGCAGACGCGGCTGCACAGCAGGGCTGCCAGATCGGGTCCGGCCAGCGTTAGGTTCACGTTCTTGAGCATCGAATTCTCCTCGACGGCAAAGTCTGTTATCGGCTGAGAGGCATAGCTGCCCCATCAAGCCGCATGATGTCGACGCCATAATGACACCATATTTGGTAAACCCATTGTTAATACGAAGTCATCAAGATGGAAGTCCGGTCTCATCAGAGCCGATTCTATTCATATCCGAGGAGGAAGCGATGCGCTTTTCCATCATTCGGGACCTGTTCAGGACCTGGATTGTAACGGCTGGCGTGGTTGCGGCAAGTGTTGTTTCGCAGCCCGCGACTGCAATGGCGCAGGGCGATCAATATACCATGCAGGAAGTGGTCGATGCTGGCCACTCCTTCTTCGGCTCGACCAGCGGCGCGCTGGCCAAGGTGATCGAGAAGGCGTTCGGGCAATATGGCCTACCCAATGGCTACATTCTTGGCCAGGAAGGCTCCGGCGCGTTTATTGCTGGCCTCACCTATGGCGAAGGCACGCTCTATACCAAGAATGCCGGTCAGCACCCCGTCTTCTGGCAGGGGCCGTCGCTCGGCATCGATTACGGTGGCAATGGCAGCCGCACGATGATGCTGGTCTATAACCTGCCCGCCGTCGGCAGCCTCTACAGCCGGTTTGGCGGTGTCAGCGGCTCGGCCTATGTGGTGGCCGGCGTCGGCATGACGGCGCTGAAGAACAACAATATGGTTCTGGTCCCGATCCGCACCGGCGTCGGCGCAAGGCTTGGCGTCAATGTCGGCTATCTGAAGCTGACTCAATCCTCCACCTGGAACCCCTTCTGACCTCCACCGGCTTGGTTGATGTCAAGTCGGTCCATCGCCCGCAACTGCTGTTGTCGAACATGAACAGGCTAAGATGGAATGGCATAGGGTTTTGGTTTACAGAATGCGCATCTGGACCGTCATCTGACACTTTGGGAACCGCTCTAACGGATATGGCACCGCCGTGATCGAATACGCCCTGCTCTTTGCATTGGGATTTGCCGCCGCAGCGCTTCTGGCGGCGTTGATCAGCCCTGCCATCCATGGCCGCATCGTTGCCTATACCGAACGGCGTCTGCGGGCCACCGCCCCTCTCGGCCCGGAAGAAGTCCGTGCCCAGAAGGACATGGTCCGCGCCGTTTATGCCGCCGAAAATGCGAAACTGTCCTATGACCTTCGCCGCGAGCGGGAGTATTTCGTCTCCGTCAAGGCCGCCGCCGATCAGGCCCAGGCGGAAGCGATCCGCGCGCTTGGAGCCGAAGATGCCCTGAAGGAGCAGATCCACGCCATGAGCAATGAGGCAGGAGCATTGCGCGTCGAACTTCGCCAGAACCAGGCTCAGATGGAACAGCTGAAAGCCACGCTACAGCGCCACGAAGCGATGGTCGCCAGCCGCGATCTCGACATCGAGGCGCTAACCGTCAAGCTGACCCGCCTGGAGGCGGACCTGGCTGCCCGCAATCGGGAAACCGCCAGCCACAAGCACCAGACAGAAGACCTGCAATTGCGCATCCAGGATTTGCGCACCGAACGCGAGACATTGCGCGACGAGGCCAAGGCCGCCGCCAGCCGCGCCCAGAAGGCAGAGCAAGGGCTTCTCCAGGAGGAAGACAAGGTGCTGAGGCTGGAGGAGCGGCTTGAACGCCTGCAAAAGACTGAAACCCCTGTGCAACAGGTCGCCAAATGAGCGAAAGCCCGCTGAACATGCAGCACCCCACGCCCGAAGCACTCGAAACGCTTGCCGACGACTTGCGCCAGCGCAGCGAAGCGCTCAATTCCCGGCTGCTTGCTGGCGATGGTGTCGAGGAAGACTCGGCCCTGCGCGCGCAAATCGCCGAAATCGCCGCCGGGATGATCGTGTTCACCGCCCGCAAGGAAGGCGAACCATCGCCGATCCCGGCCCTGCTGGCACACCCTGTCCCCAGCGCCGATGCGCCGCAACCACTGCTGGACCGGATCAGGGCGGTAGCACCGGATCTTCTGAACGATTGAGCCTATCGCCTCGCAGAACAGGATGGGGCAGCCAGATGAGGGGCCACCGCCACGCCCCTACCCCAATTTTGCCAGCGCCCGCGCCGCACTGTGCAGCGCGATGCCGCTGGCGGTGCCGAGGTTGAGGCTGTCGAGTTGCGGTGACTGGGCGATCCGCACGGTCATGAACCGGGCAAGCACGTCAGCGGGCAGGCCCTCGCCTTCTGTGCCGACCACGAGCGCCAGCCTTTGCTGGTTACCAAGCCCGGTGGCAATATCGCCGATCTCCGTTGTGCCTGACGGCGTCAGCGCCGCCACCAGAAAGCCAGCCGCATCCAGTGCCGACAACAGCGCAAGGGCGCTGTGTTCGCGCGCATAGGGCATGGTCAGCACCGAGCCGACCGAAACCCGCAGCGCCTTACGATACAGCGGGTCGCAACTGGTCTCATCCAGCAGCACCGCATCGGCACAGAAGCCGGTGGCATTGCGAAACATCGCGCCGACATTGTCATGATTGGAAATGCCGCAGCCGACCAGAACCAGGGCGCGTTGCGGCAAGCTGGCAATCAGCTGCGTGGCATCGGGCGCGGTGAGCCGGCTGCCCAGCGCCAGCACGCCACGATGCAGGTGAAAGCCAGCGATTGCATCCAGCACGGCAGCGCTTGCCACGTAGACCGGCAGATCGTCCGGCCATTGGTCAAGAAGCGGCTGGAGACCCGCCACCCGGTTTTCCAACAGCAGCAGCGCTTCAGCGCGAATGCCACGCCCGGCCAAATGCGCCGCCAGCAACATGCGCAGCACCACCGTGCCTTCTGCAATGAACCGGCCCTCACGCCCCGTCAGGTCGCGCTCGCGGATATTGCTAAAGGCAGCGATGCGTGGGTCCTGCGGATCGGTGATGGTGACGAATTGGACCATGCGTTTGAAGGCCTATTGCGTAATCGCGACGTCCGCGATCATCCGGCCCACTGACAGATCAAACACGTAGGCCTTGGACTGGCCTTCGGCTGTGGTGCCGTAAAACAGGATCTGCGTGCCTGACAGCGCCGTGGACGTCACTTTGAAACCAGCAGGCAGACGCGCAGCCAGCGACAGCGGCTGGTCGGAGGGGATGGTTAGGCCACCCGCCTGCGTCTTTTCCGGCGCTGGTGCGTGTTTGACCTTGTAGACAACGGCGGCCAACACCGCCATAAGGCTGACAAACATGATGGCCGCCGAGACGAGTTGCAAACGCACCATCTTGCGGCGAACTTTTTCGAGCACCGGATCGAGCGGCTTGTCTTTCTGTTCGTCGGTCTCGACTTGGCTCATGAAACTTAAACCTTTCCCTGATGGAGCTGCTCTGCCGCCCATTGGGCCTCGGCCACAAGGGCCGAAAGACAGGATGCGCTATGACAGACCCCTTTAAACAAGCAGGCGAGCCAAGGAAAGAGCTGATTGCCGGTGAGGACGCCGAAGGCCGTCTGGATGCCTGGCTGGCGGCAAGCCTTGGCGGTGACCTGTCGCGCAACCGGGTAAAGGCCCTGATCGAGCAAGGCGCGGTCTTCGTCAATGGCACAGCCGTTACCGAGCCGAAGCGCAAGATCAAGCCCGGCGACCAGCTGGTGATCGCCATGCCGGAGCCCGAAGATCCCGAACCCAAGGGCGAGGATATTCCGCTCACCGTGCTCTACGAGGACAAGGACCTGATCGTGCTGTCAAAGCCCGCCGGTTTGGTGGTGCATCCGGGTGCTGGCAACTGGACCGGCACGCTGGTCAATGCGCTGATCCACCATTGCGGCGACAGTCTCTCCGGCATTGGCGGGGTGAAGCGTCCCGGCATCGTCCACCGGCTGGATAAGGAAACCTCTGGCGTCATGGTTGTCGCCAAGAATGACATCGCCCACCGGCATCTGGCCGACCAATTTGCCGACCATGGCCGCAGCGGCCCGCTGGAACGGGCCTATCAGGCTCTCGTCTGGGGCCGTCCGCGTGGGCTGCGCGGCACCATTGACGCCGCCCTTGGCCGGGCTGGTGACCGCACCAAGCGCACCGTGAAGCGCGAGGATACCGATGACGCGCGCGAAGCCATCACCCATTATCAGGTGATGGAGCGTTATGGTGAAAAGCCGGATGCCACCTGCCTCGCCTCGCTGGTGGAATGCCGGCTGGAAACCGGACGCACCCACCAGATCCGGGTGCATATGGCCCATATCGGCCATCCGCTGATCGGTGATCCCGAATATGGCGCGGCCTTCAAGACCAAGGCCAACCTGCTGCCGGACGCTGCAAAAGCCATCGTCAATAATTTCAATCGCCAGGCGCTGCATGCCTATCTCTTGGCCTTCGAACACCCGACCACCGGCGACGTCATGCACTTCGAAGCGCCCATCCCTGACGACATGGAAACAATTATCGAGGCGCTGCGCGGTATCGCGTGAACCCTTTGCCCCGTTAAACGTTAGCGCGTGTCCGACATGGCTGCACAGCAGTTCTGAACTGGGCAGGCGTCAACCGGGCAAGGGGCGAATATGGATACCAAACAAGCAGTCGGAAAATCGCGCGATCTGCACGATGGCAAATCTTTCTGGGCTGCGACACCGAATATTGTGGTTGAGAGCCGCGATACCCCGGCGCGCACCGATTACGATGTGATCATTATCGGCGCCGGGATCAGCGGCGCCCTGATGGCACAGACGCTGGCGGCGGATGGCCGCCATATTCTGGTGGTGGACCGGCGTGAACCCGTCCGGGGCAGCACGCTGGCCAGCACCGCGATGATCCAGCACGAAATCGATATTCCGCTATCGCAATTGTCCAAAGCGATCGGGGCCAAGAAGGCGATGCGCGCCTGGAGGCGCTCGGCAGCCTCCGTTAATAGCCTGAGGGAGCGCGTCGACAAGCTTGGCATTACCTGTCAGTTCCAACAGCGCAGCAGCCTTTTCCTGGCGGGCGATGAGATGGGCCACCGCGCGCTTGCCGCTGAAGCGGAACTGCGCCGTGAAGCGCAATTGGACGCCGAGTATCTGAGCGGTGCGCAGGTGAAGGAGCGGTTCGGCATCGATCGGACGGGCGCGATCCTCTCCCCCTGCTCGGCCAGCGCCAATCCGGCCCAGATGACGGCTGGCCTGCTGAAGGCTGCCCAGCAAGGCGGCGTGGAAGTCGTCTCACCGCTGGCGATTACCGCCATCCGGGAAACCCGCGATGGGGTTATAGTGGCAACAGCGGACGGTACATTGCTCTGTGCCGCAGACCTTATCGCCTGTACGGGCTATGAATATCTAAAAATGATGGAAAGTCCCCTGCATCAGGTGATTTCCACCTGGGCCATCGCCTCCGAACCGAACGCCCAAAGGCCGGACTGGCTGGACGACCATCTCGTTTGGGAAGCGTCCGAGCCCTATCTCTATTTCCGCTCCACCCCAGATGGCCGGATCATTGCTGGTGGCGAAGATGAGGACGATCCGCTCGCCCACCAGAACCCGGCCAAGGCACTGCGTAAATTCGAAACGATCCGGCAAAAACTGAAGGATCTCGCCGGTATCGAGATGGACAGCATCGCCTATGGCTGGTCGGCGCCGTTCGGCACGACGCGGGATGGGCTGCCGATCATCGACCGCGTCCCCGGCACCAGCCATGTGCATGTTGTGATGGGATTTGGCGGCAATGGCATCACGTTTTCGACCATCGCGTCGGACATTGTCTCGGCCCGGATTGCCGGTTGCAAGGATGCCGATGAGGATTTGTTCCGATTCCGCTCGTAAATCAATCGTGACCGGCGTGGTGCGCTTGAATCCCGGCTATGCCACACTTATGTGACATAGGATTTCGTGCGGGATGAGGAAATCCGCATGATAGAGCTTGCCCGTTTGGCATTGGGAAGCTCATGGATAAAGGGGGTGCTTTATGGCCCGCAATAGCTTGCCTTCGATTACCGCCGGTGAAGGCGGACTGAACCGATACCTGGATGAGATCCGCAAGTTTCCGATGCTGGAACCCCAGGAAGAATACATGCTGGCCAAGCGCTATGCAGAGCATGGCGACCGCGATGCAGCGCACCGGCTTGTCACCAGCCATTTGCGCCTCGTGGCGAAGATTGCCATGGGCTATCGCGGCTATGGCCTGCCGATTGGCGAAGTCGTCTCTGAGGGCAATGTCGGCCTGATGCAGGCTGTCAAGAAATTCGATCCCGAACGCGGCTTCCGGCTTGCCACCTATGCGATGTGGTGGATCAAGGCCTCGATTCAGGAATATATCCTGCGCTCCTGGTCGCTGGTGAAGATGGGGACGACCGCCAACCAGAAGCGGTTGTTCTTCAACCTGCGCCGCCTGAAGGGTAAGATCCAGGCCATCGAAGAAGGCGACCTGAAACCGGACCAGGTCACGGAGATCGCCACCAAGCTGAAGGTCAGCGAGGAAGAAGTGATTTCCATGAACCGCCGGCTGTCGGGCGATGCCTCGCTGAACGCGCCGATCCGCGCCAGCGAAGGTGAATCCGGCCAGTGGCAGGATTGGCTGGTGGACGATCATGACAGCCAGGAAGACACGCTGATTGAGCAGGATGAGCTGGAAACCCGGCGCAACATGCTGTCACGCGCCATGGGCGTGCTGAACGACCGCGAACGCCGCATTTTCGCCGCCCGCCGCCTGGCCGAGGAGCCGGTGACGCTGGAAGAACTGTCATCGGAATTCGACATCAGCCGCGAACGGGTGCGCCAGATCGAAGTGCGCGCTTTTGAAAAAGTCCAGGATGCTGTCCAGAAGGACGCACTGGAACAGGCCAAGGCGTTGCGCGTCGTCGAGTCCTGACGCCAGCGCCAATTAAAACAAAAAGCCTTATGGCCTGCCCTTACAGTCTGTTCAAGAATTGCTGCTGGTCTGGCGAAAATGGTGATTTTGAGAACCGGAACGGAGCGTACTTAACGTACGTGAGTACCGGAAGCGCAGAAATTGCCATTTGCAGACGGCCAGCGGCGATTCTTGGACGGACTGTTAGGCACGGTTGTCAAAGTCGCGCTGCGCAGGTTTGTTCGGTTCGTGATGAGGCCAAGACAACGAGGTTAATGGATGATTGTAGGTGATTGCCGCGTTTTTGCGATCGAAAGCGACATCACCGATGCAGTGGAAAGCCCTTCCCAATTGGCGTTGGGTTTCTTTGTCATTCACGTTGGCGGACGAATATTCGGAGTGAGGCAGCCTGACGCATCCTTGCTTGGATGCTCTTTCAACCAGGTAGAACATAGGTTGCAGCGGCGCGGAACGCATGTGTTTGATAGGCTAGCCGATGTTAAGGCCGCCGACGTGGCTGTCGCTTACCTTGATGCTCTTTATCGAGATCGTCCGCGAACGAATTACTTCGGGCTTTCGCAGCACCAGTTCGTCAATACCTTACACTCGAGTGGCTCAATATGGGCTCCCGATGGAGATGAGGCATTTGATGACGGAAGCCATATCTTACAGTTCGACGTGGGAAGCCATGTGCGCATCATTGCCTTCTCGAATGCAGAATCGCCTGACGACTTATCCGACACGGTCAGAGAAGAATGGATGGATGCCGATCTTTTCTACGCCATTGTTTCTGGTTGGAAAACACTATTCACAGCGGACCGATCAGCACGGCGGAAAGCTAAAAGCCGGTCGCGGCCATGAAGCTGCCCCAGAGGCCCCCAAATTAACAAAACCTTGTTTCAACGCTGCTTTTTGAAGGTGGTGTTGGCGCGAAAGGAGCCAATCGTGACGGCCATTCCGTCTTTTGACAGTGAAACTGACAGCAGCGCCGGGCAGGACATCATCGAACCGGTCGCAAGGCAACTCGATGCCTATAACGCCAAGGATATCGACGGTTTCATGCAGCATTGGGCACCGGACTGCCGGATCTATGCCTTTCCCGATACTTTGTTGGCGGACGGCATCGCAGAGATCCGCAGCCGCCACATTGAGCGCTTCCGTGAGCCGGACCTGCATGGCGAGCTGATTGCCCGCCACATCACTGGCAATATGGTCACTGATATTGAATGCGTCACCCGCAACTTCCCGGAGGGCAAGGGCGAGATCGACGTTCTCTGCCTTTACGAGATTGAGCACGGAAAGATCGCCAGGGCCTGGTTCAAAATGGGCGAGAAGCGGCTTTTCGGCTGAAAGCTACCCTGCCACCGCCACCAGCGCCAGCAGCGAGAGAACCAGCGCCGGGATCATCACGACAGCGCCGATTTTCAAAAATTCCAGCGCGCCCATATGCAGGCCTTCGCGCCTGAGCGCCGATAGCCAGAGAATGGTGGCAAGCGAACCGGTCACCGACAGATTGGGGCCAAGATCGACCCCGATCAGCATAGCACCGGAAACAGTGCTGCCGACATGAGCGCCTTGCACCGTTGCACCGGCCACCAGACCGGCTGGAAGATTGTTGACGAGGTTGGAGAGGAAGCCGACCAGCAGGCCTGCCCCCATGGCCGCTGCCTTGGCATCGGCTGCGGCAGCCTCGGACAAATAACGGGCAAGCAGCACCGTCAGCCCGGTCTTGTCCAGCGCCTCGACCAGCACGAACAGGCCCGCCACCAGCGGCAGCACGCTCCAGGACATGCCCTTCAGCGTCTCAGCCGGTCCCTGCCCGCTCAGGGCCAGGACCAGCACAGTGGTGAGTACACCGGCAATGAAGATCGGCAGTCCAAGGTCCAACCCCAGCGCCGACGCCGCCATCAGCACGACAGCCGTCAGGATCAGCCCCCAGCCGGCCAGCTTGGCGCTGTGGGAGAGATGCGGCGTCTCAACCTGCCGATCCATCACCTCGGCGTGGATGGCGCGTCTCTGGCTCCAATAGAGCATGGCGAAGGTGACGACGATGGCCACCAGCGAGGGCAGCGCAAATGTGGCAAGCCAGGTGGAGAGCGGCGGCATTTCCCCACCGCCGAAAATCACCAGATTGGCCGGATTGGAAATCGGCAGCACAAAACTCGCCGCATTGGCGATGAAGGCGCAAATCAGCAGATAGGGCATCGGGTTCTTGAGCCTGGCCGCCTTGGTTGCCGCGTAGACCGCAGGGGTCAGCACCACAGCCGTCGCGTCGTTGGAGAGAAAGGCAGTGACGAGAACGCCGACACCATAGAGCAGCACGAACAGCCTGAGCGGCGACCCCTTTGCCCTTTGCGTCGCCAGCGCCGCCAGCCAGTCGAACAGGCCTTCGCGCCGGGCCAGTTCCGACAAAAGCATCATGCCGATCAGGAACAGATAGACATCATAACCCTTGGCAACGCCTGCCCAGGCATCGTTGATGCCGATCGCGCCGAAGCCGATCGCACCCAGGCCCAGGAGCACGATGGCGCCAAGCACAGCCCAGATCGCCTCCGGCCAGCCAAAGGGCCGGCTGATAACGCCCAGAACGGAGAGGGCGGAAACAGCCCAGGTCAGGTAAGTCGCGGTCATGAAACATCCGAAAAAGACGCGGCCGGAACGAAGGCCAAGGAAAGGACAGGCAGGCAGACGCCGAGAACCGGCGGCGGATCAGATCTCCCATTTAGTCCAGGATACGCAAAGAGCAAGCGGCATGGAACAATTTTGCATTTGGCAAATTAACGAGGCGCCTGCTCCTGCCTATTCATGCTAAACTGCTGATTTTTCAACCTTTCCGAAAGCGCGCCCGTGATCGCACAGTCCAAGATTGTCTCCGCGAGCCGCCGCTCGCTTATTGCCCTTGCCTTCCTCAACTTTTTCCTCGCCGATGCCCGTGACGGGCTGGGCCCCTTCCTCGATGGCTTCCTGGCAACCCATGGATGGTCGCCGATGACGCTGGGCATCATCGCCACGATGGGTGGCGTGCTCGGCATGGTGGTCACGCCCCTGTTTGGCGCGGTTGTCGATGCAAGCCCCTATAAACGGAGCCTGATCATCCTGCCGGTCACACTCGTCACAGCCGCCGCACTGTGGACGCTGGCGAGCCCCGACAATCTGGCAGTGTTCGGCGGACAATCGGCAACGGCCCTGGTGGGCGCGGTGATCGGCCCAGCCCTGATGGGGATGACACTAGGACTGGTCGGGGAAAGAGCTTTTTCCGACCAGGTCTCCCGCAATGAAGTCTGGAACCATACCGGCAATGTGTTTTCACTGGTCTGCATTTTCGTCCTCACCAGCTATTTCGGCCAGAACGGCGTTGTCTGGCTGATGATCGCCTCGGCGCTTGCCACCATCGCGGCGGTCCTGGCAATCCGGCCCCAGGAAATCGACCAGGACGTTGCCCGCGGGCTGAGTCATAAGGACAGATCGGCTGAGGATGAGGACCACACCGTAGCCCAGCCTTCGGGCTATTCCATGCTGGTGCATAGTCGCGGGCTGATCGTACTCGCCCTCATCCTGATGATCTTCCATTTCGGCAATGCGCCGATCAGCCGATTGATCGCCCAGAATTTCTCCATCCAGCTCGACAGTCCCTTCAAGACCACCGCCATCACGACAGGCGTCTCGCAACTGGCGATGATCGTCGTCGCCTGCGCCGCCCCTTGGATGATTGCCCGGTTTGGACTGCGGTCGGTGTTTTTTATCGCTTTGATGGCTCTGCCTATCCGGGGCATGATTGCTGGTAGCTTTTCCAGCTTCGCCGCCATTTATCCGGTGCAGATCCTGGATGGCATCGGCGCTGGCTTGATCGGCATCGCCACGCCGATTGCCGCCGAACGTATTCTGTCCGGCTCCGGTCGTTTCAACGTTGGCCTAGGGGCCGTCATGACCGTCCAGGGCATCGGTGCCTCCTCCAGCAATGTCGTCGCCGGCTGGCTCACCCAGGAAGGCGGCTATTCGCTCGCCTATTTCGTTCATGGTGGTATCGCTGCCCTGGCACTGCTGCTGTTCGTCTTCAATCATAAGCAGGTCGCACCGGAACTGCCGGAACATAGGCGGTAGGTGTTGGAATCGCTTAAAATTCATCAATAGAAATAGACAGGGCCTATCCGTGTTTACAAGAAACACGGATAGGCCCTTGTGACATCTCAGATCAGACGCTGCTCGGCGCAAGGCCGAGTTTACTAGTCTGCGACAGTGATCACCCACCGCTGCGATTGTTGCCGAGCGCCGCCCATTCCTTGATGACGCTGTCGAAGATCGGCTTGCCAGCGGCGCCCTTGTCGAGGGTAATCAGCGCACGGCGACCGTTGCGATAGGTGACGGGAATGTCGATCCAGTCACGGCTGCGCAACAGATCGACATTGCGGGCCACCACTTCGGCAAAATCGTTGAAGGCAATCATGAACGTGTCGTCGGTGATCTTGGCAGGCACCGCCACGATCGGATCGCCGCGATCCTGCTCGCTTGCCTTCATCGCAACGCGCTGGACGCTGTCTATGCCGCCACCCTCAAAATTCTGCGGCACCGAGAAGACGATTTCCATCAGGTGGCTAGCGGGAAGCGAGCTGTCGGTATTGCGCTTGAAGGTAATCAGCGCTGTCAGCCCCCGCTCAGGGATCGTCAGCTTGCCCTGGATTTCCGGTTCCGGCTTGCCGCTGTCGCCGGTCTCATGTCGGGCTTCCCAGACAATATAGCCCTGCACGGTGGTCGGCGTCGTCTGGCCGAGACGCTCTTCATAGAGATAGGCCTTCTGGCCATTTTCCGGCACGGTAAAGGGCGCACCCTGCACAGGCGTGGTGGTGGCTGGCGCACTGGCCGCACCGCCGGACACTGGCGCTGCCGGATTGGCCCCGCCATTCTGCTGGGCCACCGAACGGCCCTCACCGCTATTGGCGGCAGCGTTTGAGGCCCCCTCATCCACTTCCGTACCATCAGGCATCAGCTTCTGGGTGAATTTCTGCCCCGCAGCCCCGGCATCGCCGGTTGACGCCGGAACGGTGGCCGGCTTTCCGGCATCCGCGCTGCCCGTCTGCGAGGACGGTGCGGATGCTGGTGTAGAGTCCTTCGAGGCAAACAATCCTGTCACTGTTTGCTTCAACCCGGCGATGGCACCCGGCAGATTGTCACGATGAGCATAGGCGTAGTAGCCACCGCCGCCGATCAACAGGATCAGCACACCAGTGATGATGTAAGGCGCGGTCCGACGGGATTTCTTAGTGCGCAGCCCGGCCTTCCTGTTGGCCTTTGCCAGCACGGCTGCCATGTCTTCCGAAGAATTGCTTCGGTCCGGCGCGGCGGCGCGCTGTTGCTTTTTAGCTGCCGCCGGTGGCACAGGCTGTGCAGCGACGAAATCATCGAACCAGGCAGGATCTTCGCCTGCCTTGCTGGCGGAAGCTCCGTTGCGAACGGCCTTTTCATCGTTTCCGGACTCCTGACCGGCAGGCGTGCCAAAGCTGGCGTTCTGATGCTTGTCGCTCCAGTCCAGAAGATGCTTCGGATCTTCATGAGCAGTTTGCGAGAAGGAGCCACCCTGCGCCGCAGGCTGCTTGTTGTCGCGCACGAAAGCGTCGAAAGCGCCCAGCGCCTCGGCTTCATCGAACACCGGCTGGCGTGCCGGTGGAATGGCGGGGTAGACTGCGGGCTTTTCTGCCTCTTCCTGGCGCGACTGCGGCTGTGCTTCAAAGGAATGGACAGGTGCAAGCGGAGCTGGGGTCGGCTCCAAATGGCTTTCCAGCCATTCGTCCATCGAATGTTTCTGGGGCGCCGAAGGCTTTACGGCTGGCGCTGGGGCCGCGGGCGCAGAAGACACGGCTGGAAGAACAGGCTCTTCATTCTCCCAAATAGCAGGCGGAATGCGCGCTGGTTCTGGCTTATAAGGTTCAGGCTCCGGTTCATAAACCGGCTCAGGATCTGGTTCAGGCACATAGACAGGTGCTGGGGCAGGAACATAAGCCGGCTCCGGCTCATGAGCAGGTTCGGCCTGATGCACGTATTCGGGCTCATGCGCCGGTTCCTCAACAGGCTCCGGTTCATGGTGAACGGGTTCTGGTTCCGGCTCAGGTTCATAAGCCGGTGCTGGTTCATAAACCGGCTCCGGCTCATAGGCATCCTCTTCCACCGCAGGAAGAGCCTCTGCATAATCTGCCTCGACCTCGGCAATCGCGGCGTCGAGCTTGTCCAGCTGGCGGCGCAGCATGTCTTCCGACGGCTTGGGTGTCATATTGTCCAGCTGCCGCATCACTGCGCCACGAGCCTTCTCATACACCTTTACGCGCATTTCCGGGGTATTGTTCGACAGGCCATCAACGGCGCGCCGAATAACTGCTACGAAATCTGCCATCCGTACTTTCTCGTGATCACCGGCCCAGGCCGACAAGACAAATTAATTCAACTCTAACCTTAATCCTCAAATGGATCGGTCACAAGTATGGTGTCGTCGCGTTCCGGGCTGGTGGACAGAAGGGCAACCGGCGCACCGATCAGCTCTTCCACCTGGCGGACATATTTGATCGCCTGGGCCGGAAGATCGGCCCATTTACGCGCGCCGACGGTGGATTCCTTCCAGCCTTCCAGCGTCACGTAAATCGGCTCGACCCGTGCCTGGGCTGCCTGGGCAGCCGGCAAATGGTCGATTTCCACACCGTCCAGCTTGTAGCCGACGCAGATCTTCAGCTCGTCCAGTCCATCGAGAACATCGAGCTTGGTCAGGGCGATGCCGGTAATGCCATTGGTGGCCACCGACTGGCGCACCAGCGCCGCATCGAACCAGCCACAACGGCGTTTACGACCGGTGACCGTGCCAAATTCATGACCTTTTTCCCCAAGAAACTGGCCGATCTCGTCGGTCAGTTCGGTCGGGAACGGGCCTTCGCCAACGCGGGTCGTATAGGCCTTGGTAATGCCAAGGATATAGCCAAGCGAGCCTGGCCCCATGCCGGAACCTGCCGCAGCCTGACCGGCGACCGTGTTGGACGAGGTGACGAAGGGATAGGTGCCGTGGTCGATATCGAGCAGCGAACCTTGCGCGCCTTCAAACAGGATACGGGCGCCACGACGGCGCTCCTTGTCCAGCATCAGCCAGACGGTTTCGCGGAAAGGCAGAACCTTGTCGGCCACCGACAGCAACTCTTCCATGATCGTCGAATGTTCAACCTCAGGCGCGCCAAAACCACGGCGAAGCGCGTTGTGGTGCGGCAGGATACGGGCAACTTTCTCGGCCAGACCTTCCGGATCGGCCAGATCCATCACCCGGATGGCACGGCGACCAACCTTGTCTTCGTAAGCCGGGCCGATGCCGCGCCGCGTGGTGCCAATCTTGGTGCCGCTATTGGTGGCGGCGTCTTCGCGCATGCCATCCAGTTCGCGGTGCAGCGACAGGATCAGCGTCGCGTTGTCGGCGATGCGCAGATTGTCAGGCGTGACAGTGACGCCCTGGGCGGCCAGCTTGGCGATTTCGGCAAGCAGCGCATGCGGATCGACCACGACACCATTGCCGATCACCGCCATCTTGCCGGGGCGCACAACGCCTGAGGGCAGCAGCGACAATTTATAGGAAATGCCGTCGATGACCAGGGTATGACCGGCATTATGGCCACCCTGGAAGCGCACGACCACGTCAGCGCGCTCCGACAGCCAGTCCACGATCTTGCCTTTGCCTTCGTCACCCCATTGGGAGCCAACCACCACGACATTCGTCATTTCAAAATCCTGTCTTTACGCCTCAAGCGTAACCTCGCCTCGCGACAGCGCTGGCGGTTGATAAAGCCGTAAGCCGTCACACGTTCTGTCTGCTGCGCGCCGCCATTCTCCCTGAAGCAGATCGTTCTGAACAGGTTTCCAGTCAAGGCAGCGCGTTTTCGCGCCTGCGCGTCCCCAAACCCGCGCATCTATACTGTGTTGTTTTGCGGAAAGCGACACGTTTATGCGCGTTAATCCGGCTTTTTGCATGGCAGAGACATATGACGGTGCAACACAATTTTACGATTGCATAATTCCTGAAATCGATTCCGGTTTCAGGAATTATGCAGTAGTCACACTGCATCGAAATTGGCGACGCGCAGAGGTTGAACGATCAGATGCAAATCAGAGCCTATGCCTATCTGGTGCTGACAACCTTGTTTTGGGGCGGCAATGCCGTGGCGGGCAAGCTGGCCGTTGGCCATATCAGCCCGATGATGCTGAATCTTGGCCGCTGGTCGCTGGCCTTGACGCTGCTGCTGGCCGTGTCCTCCCGCCAGATCAAAGCGGACTGGCCCGTGATCCGCCGTCATATTCCCCTGCTGCTGGCGCTCGGCGCTATCGGCTATACCGGTTTTAATGGCTTTCTCTATTCGGCACTGAAATACACCTCCGCCGTGAATGGCGCTATTGAGCAGGGCGGCATTCCCGTGCTGATCTTCCTGTTGAATTTCCTGCTGTTTCGGATTGCCGCCTCCGCCATCCAGATTGCCGGCTTCCTGATCAGCTTCATTGGCGTGGCGCTGACGGCAGGCCATGGCGATCTGATGGCGCTTTTGTCGCTGCGGCTGAATTTCGGCGATACACTGATGCTGCTGGCCGTGCTCTGCTATGCGATCTTTACCGTGGCGCTGCGCTGGAAGCCGGAACTGCACTGGAAGACGCTGATGGCAGCCCTGGCCTTCGGGGCAGCGCTGGCCTCCCTGCCGCTGGTCGCCTGGGAAGCCAGTAATGGCAGCCTGATCACACCCGACACCACCGGCTGGGCGCTGATCCTGTTTTGCGGGCTCCTGCCATCCCTGGTGTCGCAAACACTCTATATATCAGGGGTCAACATGATCGGCGCCAACCGGGCCGGCCTGTTCATCAACCTTGTGCCGGTGTTCGGCACCATCCTGTCGGTCGCCGTGGTCGGTGAAAAGCTGGAAGGTTTTCACATGCTGGCGCTCAGCCTGGTGATCGGCGGCATTGCGCTGGCCGAATGGGGCAAACCGCAAACCACTGCCCGCTAAGGGCAAACTCTAGATCAGGCTCGTATGTCCATCGGCAATCCGCAAAACGGCGAGGCGTCCTGAGGCATAGGCACCGGTATCGATGCCGATCCGGTTCTTGCCGAAGGTGACCGCATCGGTCGGGGTATGTCCATGCACAACCGTATAGGGCAGCTCCGGACCACGACCGAGAAAGGGTTCGCGAATCCACATCAGATCTTCGTCGGCCTGGGCTTCCAGCGCGACGCCCGGCTTCAGGCCTGCGTGCACGAACAGAAATTGCCCCGCCTTGAGCATGACCGGTAGGGATTTCAGCCAGGTATAATGGCTTTCAGGAATGGCCCGTGCCAGTTCAGAGGAGAGCCCCTTGAAACTGCCGGCCTGGTGCAAAGCGTGATCGATATCGATGCCATAGGAATAAAGCGTGGCCGCCGCGCCAAAATCCAGCCAGCGCCGTCCCGCTGAAGGATCGTCGAGAAAATGGCAGAACACATCGTCGTGATTGCCGCACAGCGACACCCGCTCGAAACCGGGCGCCAGCGGCGCCATCAGATGATCGATCACCCGGCGCGAGGACGGCCCGCGATCGACATAATCGCCCAGCATGACAATCAGCTTGGGACCATCGATACTGCCGGCATCGTGCAAGATACGGCATTCCGCTTCCAGCAACTCAGCATAACAACCATGCACATCTCCCACCGCATAAATCGCGGAAAACGCCTTGGGATCGATATCCACACGACTACGCATGCCAGCCACACCGGTTTCCGATCCGACGTCGAGAAATTTACGCAACAACTTTATCATAATGGTTCCAGCTTCCCGCAACCGTTTTACGCCTGTCGCAAGCGCTTCTCAACCACGCGCAGGGCCAATCGTGATAATTACCAACCATTAAGGTTAACAGCGTTTCGAATCGCGCGCTTTTCGGCATCGCGGCGCACGCAAATCGATGCTTTTCCGCGACATGAACAGAGCTTATCCCTAGAACTATGAGAGAAAAATGGATCGCGGCTTTCGTAAAAAGACAAACGATTACAAAAAGATCGAAAGTTCCAACTGATCCCATATCAACTTTGATCGATTTTAGCCAATCAATGGGGAAGCATCATGACCAAGCCCTTTTACTGGAATGAGTTGAACACCTATGATTTCGCCAGCCTGTCACCTGACAGCACCATCGCCGTTTTGCCGATTGCCTCTACCGAGCAACATGGGCCACATCTGCCAATTGCAACCGATGTGGCGATTGCCAATGGCATGCTGGCAGAGCTGAAGCGCCAGCGCCCGGATGACCTGGACTTCCTGGTTCTCCCCACCCAGGAAATCGGCAAGGCCAATGAACATGTTTATGGCCCCGGCACGCTCTCACTCAGCGCGGATCTGCTGATTGCGGCCTGGACCGCCATCGGTGCCAAGGTGGCGGAAGCGGGCCTGCGCAAGCTGGTCATCGTCAATTCCCATGGTGGCAATGTCGATATCATGAGCATTGTCGGGCGCGAATTGCGCGTCCGCCACAAGATGGCGGTGATGTCCACCCAATGGAGCCGGTTCGGAAATCCCGAGGGCATGATTTCCGACCATGAAAACCGCTATGGCATTCATGGCGGCGAAGTGGAAACCTCGCTGATGCTGCATTTTCGCCCCGAACTGGTGCGGATGGACAAGGCCGAAAACTTCGTCTCCAAGGCGGAATGGATGAAGGAACGCTCGGACTTTCTCCAGCCCTTGCCGCCCCATTCGCTGGCCTGGATCGCCCATGACCTCAACCCAGCCGGTGTTGTCGGCGATGCCTCGAAAGGCACCGCGGAAAAGGGTGAAGCGATCTGCCGTCATCAGGTGTCCGGCTTCATCCAGCTCTTGCGTGACGTCAGGGACTATCCGCTGTCGGCGCTTTACTCCCCGGAATAAGAACGGTCCGCGGCAAGATATCCCCTGCCCTGCAATTCCACCACCAGGGCCTGGATTTCCTGAACCAGATATTCAACGAACAGGCTGGTCGCCGCATCGAGCGGCGCCCGCGCCCGGGCAAACAGTTTCATCGGCTGGTGGCGGCAATGCGGTTCGGCCAGCGGGCGAAACACCAGTTCGCCCTTGCGGCATTCGACAATGACATCCAGCGGGTTGAGCAGCGTCAGCGCCGTGCCGCATTTAACCAATTGCTTCAACAATTCGGAGGCGTTGGTTTCCAGCAGGGGCTCGACCGGCAGCGGCAGATTGGCAAGCGCCAGATTGATGACATTGCGCAGGCTGGTGCCAGGCTCAGCCAGCACCAGTTTTTCCTGCACCACATCGACCAGATCGATCGGACCTTTTTCACGCGCCAGCCGATGACCGGGCGGTAAAACCGCGCCGACAGGGATATCGAAATTGGCGATGGTCCGAATACCTGGTGTTGCCGGGATGTTGAAGCCCAGCCCGATATCCACTTCGCCTGTCAGCACCGGATTGAGGGTGGTGGAGCCGCTGTCATTGCGCAGATGCACCTTGATGCGCGGATGCGCGTCCAGAAACCGGGCAATGATTTCCGGCAGGGGACCGGCGGCCAGCCCCACCGTGGCGACCAGCGACACCTTGCCCACCTGTGGCATTTTCAGGCTGCGGATCCGCGTTTCAAGACGTTCATAGCCCTTCAGAACGTCGCGGATATGCTCGACGCACAGCTCCCCCGCCGCCGTCAGCCGAAGCCCACGCGGCAGACGCTCAAAGAGCGGAACGCCAAGCTCGTCTTCCAGTGCCAGAATCTGCCGGTTGACAGCGGAAGATGCAACGTTAAGTCTAGCGGCGGCTTTACGAATTGAACCGCAACGGGCAATCTCGTCGATATAAAGCAGCTTACGGGAGTGAAGCATGGCGTAACACACCAGTCCATTTTTTAGGCAGATTGAACGATTCACATACAGAGCGAGCAAGCGATGCCATTAAGGCATCGAAGCGGACGAAATTTGATGCTTTTCAAGCCGCAAAGCAACCGCTCAAATGCATAAAACGCGGCGGTCCATTTCAGTGGAGCCATTTTGAGCGGGGCCATTTCAGCGGCATACGACAATGGGCGGCAGCACGCGATCCGAGGGATCAGGGGAAAACACACATGACGAAAACCATACTGCACAAGACAATTGTCAGCACGTTAGCTGCAACCGCCCTGGCCCTTGGCCTCGGCAGCCCCGCCATGGCGCTGGACGAGGTCAGCTACGGCACCAACTGGCTGGCCCAGGCCGAGCATGGCGGCTTTTACCAGGCCGTGGCCGACGGCACCTATGAAAAATACGGGTTAAAGGTGAAGATCGTCCAAGGTGGCCCGAACGCGGCCAACCAGGCGCTGTTGATCGCCGGCAAGGTCGATTTCTACATGGGCTTCCCGCTTCAGGAAATGGACGCCGTCAAGCAGGGCATTCCGCTGATCGATGTCGCCGCCATGTTCCAGAAGGACCCGCAGGTGCTGATCGCCCATCCCGATCAGGGCATCGAGAAATTCGATGATCTTGCCAAGCTCGACACGATCTTCATGGGTAAGGATGGCTATGCCACCTACTTCGAGTGGATGAAAAAGAATTTCAAGGGCTTCAAGGACGAGCAGTATAAGCCGTACACCTTCAACCCGGCGCCATTCCTCGCCAACAAGAAATCTGCCCAGCAGGGTTATATCACCTCCGAGCCTTATGAGATCGAACAGCAGGGCGGCTTCAAGCCGAAACTTTTCCTGCTGGCCGACAATGGCTACAGCTCCTATGCGACGATGATCACCACCACCCAGTCCATGGTCGACAAGAAGCCGGATGTGGTGCAGCGCTTCGTCGATGCCTCGATCGAGGGCTGGTACAAGTACCTCTACGGCGACAACAAGGCCGCCAATGCGCTGATCAAAAAAGACAATCCGGAAATCACCGACACCCAGATCGCCTTCTCCATCGACAAGATGAAGGAATACGGCATCGTCGAATCCGGCCCGACCCTGGACAAGGGCATCGGCTGCATGACTGACGAACGCTATAAGGCCTTCTTCGATACCCTGGTCCAGATCGGCGTCGTTGATGCCAAGCTGGATTACCACAAGGCCTACACGACCAAGTTCGTCTGCAAGGGCGTCGGCCTTAACCTGAAGAAGTGAAGCTAAAGAAGAAAGACAGGGCGGCGCACCGGATAAGCGCCGCCACAACATCCGGATGAGGCGTGTAACCCCTCACCTCACCAGTGCTTACCACTATGTGCTTGCCTGTATGGGCTTTGCCGACCTGCGCTCTGCCCACTTGCGCTCTGCCAACGTTCGCTCTGCTTGTTCACAAACTTGAGCGCACAAGTTCAGGCGAGAGCCAGCAGTAGCGGGATGATGAGGATGCTCCTTCCTCCTCATCCTATTTTCTTGTTTGCGTTTGTCTTGGGGAAAAGTGGAAACCGGTTTTCCCTAAGACAAACTCTAGGCCCTTCAACAACAGGCCCCGGAATGACCCCGACTGAACCACTGCAAAAGCCTCGCACTGAAAACCGCCAGCGCGCCCTCGTCATGCTAACAGGCGTGTCCAAAGTGTTTTCCAGCGGCACGGTGGCACTGTCCAACATGTCACTCACCGTCGAGGCCGGGGAATTCGTCAGCCTGCTCGGCCCTTCCGGCTGCGGCAAATCGACGGCGCTCAGGATCATTGCCGGTCTCGGCGGCATCTCCAGCGGCACGGTCGATTGGCCGAGTTCGCGGATCAATGCCAAGGGTCTGCCGGAAGGCGATATCAGCTTCGTCTTTCAGGAGCCAACCCTGCTGCCCTGGCAGACGGTGTTCGGCAATGTCTATCTGCCATTGCGTCTGCAAGGGATCTCCAAGGCAGCCGCCACCTCGACTGTTCTCGAAACTCTTGACACGGTAGGACTGAAGGATTTCGCGCAGGCCTATCCGCGCCAGCTTTCCGGCGGCATGAAAATGCGGGTGTCGATTGCCCGCGCCCTGGTGACCAAGCCGAAATTGCTGCTGATGGACGAGCCGTTTGCAGCCCTTGATGAAATCACCCGGCAAAAGCTGAACGACGACGTGCTGCGGCTTTGGCGCGAGACCGGCATTACCGTGATCTTCGTGACGCATTCGGTGTTCGAGGCCGCTTATCTCTCCAATCGCATCGTGGTGATGAAGGCAAGGCCTGGCCGGGTGCATGCGGATTTCACCATTGCCACCAGCCTGGAACGCGACGCCCATTACCGAACCTCGGAAGAATACCGGCAGGTCTGCGAAAAGGCTTCGAACGTCCTGCTGGAAGCCATCGGCTTTCCCCTTGAGGACGGGTCTTCCCTAGCCGGATTGGAGCATCATGGATGACCCCACATCATGAAACATCATCCGACGCTGAAAGCATGGCCATGCCAAAACAAGGCCTATTTGCCCACCACGGAGAAACCGTGCTGCGGGTGGTGATCCCGTTTGCGGTGGTCGCGGCGCTGGTACTGGTCTGGCACATCGGCGTCACCGTCTCCGAAGTGCCGCAATATATCCTGCCCGGTCCGCTGGCCGTGGCAAAGGCACTTTATACCGATTGGGGCATTCTGGGACCGGCGCTTTGGGTGACGACGAAAATCACTTTGATGTCGCTGGCTCTGGCGCTGATCGGCGGTGTCGGCATTGCGGTGTTTCTCGTCCAGTCGAAATGGATCGAAACGGCCTTTTATCCGATTGCGGTCATCCTTCAGGTCACACCTGTCGTCGCCATTTCGCCGCTGATACTGATCTATGCACCGTCAACCCAGGTGGCCCTGCTGATCTGCGCCTTTCTGGTCGCTTTCTTCCCAATCCTGTCCAACATGGTGCAGGGGTTGAAAAGCGTCGATCATAATCTGCTCAACCTGTTCGACCTTTACGGCGCCTCACGGCTGCAAACGCTGCTCTATCTGAAACTGCCGGCATCGCTGCCCTATTTCATGACCGGTCTGAAGATCGGTGGTGGACTGGCGCTGATTGCCGCCGTTGTGGCCGAATTTGCCGCAGGCTCGGCAGGAGCGGGTTCGGGCCTGGCCTTCCGCCTGCTGGAATCGCAATTCCGGCTGAACATTCCCCGGCTGTTTGCCGCCCTGTTCCTGTTGTCCTGTCTCGGCGTGGTGATCTTCGCGATCACCTCCTTCATCTCATGGCTGGCGCTGCATCGCTGGCATGAAAGCAGCATCAAGCGAGAAAACTGATGACCAGATTGTTTGCCGACATTCCGCAAACCGGGCGGTTTGCCCTGACGCGCGCCACCTTACCCGTCGAAGCGGTTGATGATGTTCCCGCTGGTCCGATCCGCGAGGGGCTGGTCAGCGCCGATCTGATTATCAACGACGGCAAGGTCGAAGCCATCGTTGAGGTCGGCACCGCATCTCAGTACAAGACCGGAGCGGATCTGCCGATCACCGATCTGCGCGACGCCATGGTCTGGCCGACCTTTACCGACATGCATACCCATCTCGACAAGGGCCATATCTGGCCGCGAAAACCCAATCCAACAGGTGATTTCATCGGCGCGCTCGATGCCGTAAAGCAGGACCGCGAAGCCAGATGGTCGGCGGACGATGTGCGAGCGCGGATGGAATTCTCGCTGCGCTGCGCCTATGCCCACGGCACCAGCCTGATCCGCACTCATCTCGACAGCAGCGCGCCCCAGCACCGGATTTCCTTTGAGGTGTTTTCGCAGATACGCAAGGAGTGGGCGGGCCGGATTGATCTTCAGGCGGTCGCCCTTTTCCCCTTTGACGACATCACCGATCAGGCGTTTTTTAGAGATTTGCTGGAAGTGCTTGTTGCGCATAAGGGCATTCTCGGCGGCGTCACCCAGGTCTCGCCGGATCTAGACCAGCGATTGGACCTGTTGTTTCGCGCCGCAAGCGACCACGGGCTCGACATCGACCTGCATGTCGATGAGACCCAGGACGCTTCCGTGCTGACCTTGAAATCCATTGCCGAAGCCAAGCTGCGCAATGGATTTCAAGGCTCGGTCGTGGTCGGCCATTGCTGCTCGCTGACCCAGCAGAGCGACGATATCGCCAAGGCGACCATCGACACGGTGGCGGAAGCCGGGCTTGCCGTCGTGTCGCTGCCGATGTGCAACATGTATTTGCAAGATCGCCATCCGGGCCGCAGCCCGCGCCAGCGCGGCGTCACCCTGTTTCATGAACTGGCGGCAGCAGGTGTTCAGACGGCGGTTGCGTCAGACAATACCCGCGATCCCTTTTATGCCTATGGCGATCTCGACTGCGTGGAAGTGCTGCGCGAAGCGGTGCGGATCGTCCATCTCGATCACCCGCTGGACAGCACCGCCCGGATTGTCACCCGCAGCCCCGCCGATATTCTCGGACGTCCCGACCATGGCCGTATCAAGGTCGGGGCCAAGGCGGATCTGGTGCTGTTTTCGGCGAGAACCTGGAGCGAGCTTTTGTCGCGCCCGCAGGCTGACCGCATCGTGCTGCGCGCGGGCCAGGCTATCAACACCCAACTGCCTGACTACCGCGACCTTGACCATATGATGGAAGATTGAACCATGCCCGATTACGCAAAAATCAAAGCTGAACTTGCCGGGATCGCCGTCGAGGACAATCCGGCGCTGGTCAAGCAGAAGTCCCGGGATTTCTACTGGTACTCGCCAATCCTGAAGGCCGAGCTAGACCATGTCACGGCTGACCTCGTGGTTTCTCCGGTCAGCGAAGAAGAGGTGATCCACACGCTGAAAGTTGCCTATGCCCATGGCGTGCCGGTGACACCGCGCGGTGCTGGCACCGGCAATTATGGTCAGGCCATGCCGCTTTCCGGCGGCATCGTGCTGAACCTGATCAACATGAACAAGGTGAAAGAGATTCACCCAGGCCGGGTTATTTGCGAGCCGGGCATCGTTATCGCCGAACTGGATCGCCAGACACGCGCCCATTCCGGTCAGGAACTGCGCTTCCACCCCTCCACCGCCCAGACAGCGTCGATCGGCGGCTTTGTCGCTGGCGGCTCGGGCGGAGTCGGATCGATCACCTGGGGTGGGCTTCGCGATCTCGGCAACATCCTGAAACTGCGGGTCGTCACCATGGAGGCGGAACCCCGGGTGCTGGAATTGTCCGCCTGGGATCTGCAAAAGGTCAGCCACGCCTATGGCACCAATGGCATCATCACTGAAGTGGAAATGCCGCTGGCCCCTGCCTATGACTGGGTGGACGTCATCGTCGGTTATGACGACTACATGGACGCCGTGCGCTTTGCCGATGCGCTCAGTCACCGCAACGGTATTCTGTTGAAGGAAGTGGCACCCATCGCGGCCCCTGTTCCCTATGCCTATTTCTCCCGTCACAAACCCTGGCTGAAGGACGGCCAGTCGGTCGTGGTGCTGATGGTCGCGCCGCATTCCATGGGGCCGTTTATTGCTTATGCCGAGAAAATGAAGGCCGATCTGCGCTTCCGTTCCGACACTGTCGAGAGCATGAAGGGTATTCCCCATGCCTATGAACTGGCCTGGAACCACACGACGCTCAGGGCGCTAAAGGTTGATCCTGACATCACCTATTTGCAGGTGCAGTATCCAGGGCCGGATCACGTCGAAAAGGTTGCCAAGATGACCGAAATCTTCGGGGATGAGGTGATCGGCCACCTGGAATTCATGCGCTTCGACGGTGCCATCCAGTGTTCCGGCCTGCCGTTGGTGCGCTATACCACCAAGGAGCGGCTGGAGGAAATCATCCGCATCCACAAGGACAATGGCTGCCCGATCTTCAACCCGCATCGCTACACGCTGGAAGAAGGCGGCATGAAGCAGACCGATACGGTGCAATTGGCCTTCAAACAGGAAACCGACCCCAAGGGCCTGCTCAATCCCGGCAAGATGATTGCCTGGGAAAATCCCGATTTCGATTTTTCCGCCGGGCGAAACTATTTGTTTCCGGGATTGCAATCGATGGAAGACGATTGAAATCCTTGCGCTTTCAACCGGAGATGATTTAGAACGCAACGGCATGACGGCATGAGGCCGTCTTCACAGTCCGAAGGTACTCCTGGCGGGGCTTGTCCCTGATCATGCAATGAACATGACCTTTCATCCCGCCAATTGGCGGAAGAAGGTATCGGGACAAACGGCGCGGATGTTTTTGACAGAACCCTCCGGGGCACCGGTGGGCGTAAACCAGGGACTTTTGCATGCGCGTGCTCGTTCTTCATTCCCATCCCATGGCTGAAAGCTTCAACCGGGCACTGTACAATCAGACCTGCCAAAGCCTGGAGAAAGCCGGCCATGAGGTCGATGGCTGCAATTTGTATGACGAGGGTTTCGACCCGGTTCTTTCGGCTGAAGAGCGGCGGATCTATCATGATTATCCTGACAATATCGAACCGGTGAAATCCTATGTCGAGCGGCTTAAGGCGGCCGAAGCGCTGGTTATCGTCACGCCAGTGTGGAATTTCGGTTTTCCCGCCATGTTGAGCGGCTATTTTGACCGTGTCTGGCTACCGGGCGTCACCTTCGAACTGGTCGATGGAAAACTGACGCCGACGCTGCGCCATATCCGCAAACTGGCGGCGGTGATGACCTATGGCGCAACCCCGTTACGAGCATTTCTTGCCGGCAACCCGCCAAAGAAATCCGTCACCCGTGTGATCCGCGCCCAGATCAAGCTGGGCGCACCGGTGAAATTCATGGCCCATTACGACATGAACAATTGCACCCAGCAAAGCCGCGCTGCCTTTCTGGAAAAGGTTCGGCGCGAGATGGAGCGGTTTTGAGGCTAAAGCGTGTTGGCTTGACGTGCCAATGACAAACGACGTCTGAGCGATCCAAGAACCGCATCGAACGTAAAACAGGACATTCGATATTGTCCGAAAGAAACATTATTTGCCCGCCATCTGAGGCGCGCTTTATCGTCATCCGTCAAATCAGCATCGCGCCCAACAATAAGAACGAAGTGAATAACGGGATCATTATCACCAAAAATTCTTCGAAAGGCGGAGCTACCGCCGCCCTCAGTTGAAAGCCGCCACGCCCAATCAGCGATCTGGGAAAATCCGTGCTCAAATCTTGGCGACCAATGTTTCATACTCTTAGCGTCCGCTAGTTTTAAAAAAATGCTATGCTCTTTTGCATCCTCAAATTCGATAAGGGTAAAGGCATTTGCCTCGCTATCGCCCGAAGCCGCATCACACACGAAGTCTCCAAACAAATGGAGTTCATTGGACCATAAGTTTGGCAGCTCAATATTGCCGTGAAGAAAACCCAGTGCAGCGCATAGATGAGGTCTCTGTTTAAAAAAAGGGATGATTTGATCTCGTTCTTTTAAATGGCTTTCTGCATTCAGTAGCATTTCAAAGGCATGCAAATCATCGTCTAAAATTGATATATCAATTGCTAATTGTTTGAATTTTTTCATCCAGAAGCAGCCTGCCGAACCATCTCAATCCGCCTGCGAATGCCATCGACTTGCCCTTTTCGAACAACATCAATAATCGAAATAACATCTTTATTTAAGCTAAAGATTATTTGAAAATCGGATCCCACTTTAAGGGAATAAAGATAGCGTTCGCCATCAAGCTTCCGGACATTTTTTCCTGCCGAAACTGGAGCACTCTCCGATTGCAATCGATTCACAGCATGAATGACTTTCGATTTATCAGCAGGAGAGAGCTGATCGAGGAAGGACTCTGCTGTAAACGTCCATTCAAGCTTCATATTCAACACCCGTGTTTAACGCGGTTCGTAACTGCTCCATAAATAACATTCGAAGCGAGAGACGACAATGTCCTGCGTCGCGTTTCTTGCGCCCCGTTCATCACCAAGGTACGGGGCGAGATGGATCGGCTTTGAGGCATTTCCAGAAAAACTGTGAAGCGGTCTTGGCAATCGGAAATGCGCAAAACAAAACCTCGAGCCTTACTTTGCTGCCTTCAGCGAAGAGATGATCTCCTGCAATTCGGCACCGTGCTTTTCCTGTTTGCCCTTCGTTCCCCAATAAGTAATGACCAGCAATTTGCCAGGACGCGGTGAAAGCAGCGACAGGCCGACATTAACGGCGCCGTCTTCATCGACACCGGTCCAGTCGAAATTGGTCATGTCCATGCCATTGATGACTTCATCCGACTGCTTCTGGGTCGAGCCGTCGATCTTGACGCCGTTGTCCTGAAGGAAAGCGATGGCGTCATCGATCACCTTATCCGTGGTCTTGGCGTTGGCGACGTCGATGGCAATATAGATAGCGCCGTCCTCGGAGGTCGCATCAATGCCGCTTTCGGTTTCCTTCGGCTCCCAATCGGCGGGAATGGTGATGCGCGCGACCGGGTTATCGCTTGGAAACAGCAGCGTATCGGCAAAAGACAGGTTTGGCAGAAGGAAGGTCAGCACGGCAACGGCGATTATTCTTTTCACGGATGGTCCCCCTAGTGCATCGATCAAAACGGAGGCGTCAGCCGAGTTTTGGAAAAATCGATGCATAAACAAAAAAAGAGTGCACGGATGTTGATTGCCGAAAATAGAGATTTCCATCCATCTGTCGCTGGGAATTGCTAAACTGATCTCTACTATTTCAGGGTATGTTTTACACTATAGCGGCCTGCTGCGTAATTTAAACGACAGAGCATTTCCAGGAAAAGTGGAAACCGGTTTTAGGTTCGGAAATACGTGAAGGCAAAGAGCGAGAGCACCCTATTCCGGTCAAAAAAAAAGCCCCACGAGCACGAGGCTGGTGGGGCAAGATGACTGGAGAGTCAAAAAACGTTACTGAATGATATCAATGACCGTATAGGACTGCGGATCAACGATAACACGCTCATTATTGACAATTGCATACGCGTAGGTCGGATCTTCCGGGATCGGGGTGATCACAATCTGGCGCGGTAAATGCTGACCGACGACGATTTGCTGGTCGGTCACATAGGGTTGAGCTGGCATTGGCTGCTGGCGAACATAAGTAACCACGCGCGGCGGCGGCGGATCAATGGCCGTTCCGGCAACTGCGCCGACAACACCGCCAACGGCTGCGCCGACTGGACCACCCACAACAGCGCCGGTCACCGCACCGCCTGCTGCACCGGTAACAGTTGAATCCTGGGCCATGGCCGAGGTTGCAAGCGAACCAGCAAGGGCCGCAGCGACAATAAGAGCAATCTTGGTTTTCATTTGGATATTCCTTCTTTCCTAATTGTCTGGGTGGATAACGGCGAAGGAAACAATTTGTTCCAAATATTTTAAATAGAAATAAATGAACGCGCTGTTCATCTGTCATTCATAATGAATAACCACCACAAGATGCAGTGAAAAAACAGAAATGTCTATTTTTTCAGAATGTAAAGAAATGTACAGATGCTTTATCTTCGCTCTGCAAACACGAATATATTCATTTTTTATAAAATAAAAATGGAAAAATCTTCAAAATAATTTGGCCGCCGTCACTTCTACTTCGACCAGAAATTCCGGACGGGTAAATCCGGTGACGATAAGAAGTGTTGAAACCGGTTTTGGTTCCAACGTATAACGATCACGCACCGCCATATAGGGTGCAAAATCCTCTCGGCGCGTTACAAAACCGGCGATGCGGATGACATCCGCATAACTCATGCCCGCTTCGGCCAGGATGGTGCCAATGGCCTCGAAGCACAGAACCGCCTGGCCTTCGAGATCATTGGGAATGCTGTCATCGACACCGATCCCGACTTGGCCGGAGGTGACCAGCAGGCTGGCGCCCGGAGGCACCAGCAGGCCGTGGCTGTAATTGCCGAAGGGTCTGCGCACTGAGGGCGGATTGAAGGTCTTCTTCATGCGTCCCAGCCAACGATGCCTTTGATCTCGAGAAAATCGTGGATGGCCCAATCGGCATATTCGCGGCCATTGCCGGATTGTTTGTAGCCGCCGAATGGCGCGAACGTGTCCCAATCCGGATAGTTGAGATAGACCGACCCGGCCCGCATCTTCTTCGCCACTTCGCGGGCGTGTTCAATATCGGTCGATTGCACATAGGCCGCCAGCCCATAGACCGTGTCATTGGCGATCTCGACCGCCTCTGCTTCGTCTTTGTAAGGCAGAATCGACAGCACCGGACCGAAGATTTCCTCGCGGGCGATGGTCATGTCATTGGAGACATTGCCGAAGATGGTCGGGCGAATGTAATAGCCGCGGTTCAGCCCTTCCGGGCGTCCCGGCCCACCTGTCACCAGCGTCGCACCGTCCTTGATGCCCGCTTCGATCAGCCGCTGGATCTTGTCATATTGGATCTGGCTGACAACAGGGCCAAGCTTGGTGTCTTCATTGCGCGGATCACCGGTTACAAAAGTTTCCGCCTCGGACTTCGCATAGGTCAGCGCCTCGTCATGACGGTCGGCGGGTACCAGCATTCTGGTCGGCGCATCGCAGGACTGGCCGGAATTGCCGAAACAACCCTGCACGCCCTTGCGCACCGCCGTTTCGAAATCGGCATCCGGCAGGATGATATTGGCGGATTTGCCGCCGAGTTCCTGGGCGACGCGCTTCACCGTTTCCGCCGCAGTCTTCGCAACAATAATCCCGGCCCGGGTCGAGCCAGTGAAGGACACCATGTCAACATCGGGATGACCGGCCATTACCTGGCCGACATCCGGGCCATTGCCGCTGACCATATTGTAGACGCCCTTCGGCGTTCCGGCGGCTTCCATCACTTCGGAGAAAATAATGCCGCTGATCGGGGCGATCTCCGACGGCTTCAGCACCACCGTGCAACCAGCGGCGATGGCGGGCGCGACCTTGCAGACGATCTGGTTCAGTGGCCAGTTCCAGGGCGTGATCAGCGCGCAGACGCCAATCGGCTCCTTGACCACCATGGTGCCGCCGCGCTGTTCGGAAAACTTGAACGTCTCCAGCCCGGCAATTGTCGCTTCCATATGGGCGCGTCCGGCCCAGGCCTGGCTTTCCAGGGCAAAGCTAAGCGGCGCGCCCATTTCCTGGCTGACGGCCTTGGCAATATCCTCAAAACGGTTGTTGTATTCGGCAAGCATCCGCTTCAGCAGCGCCAGCCGCTCTTCCACCGACCACAGCGAAAAACGGATGAAAGCCCGCTTGGCAGCCGCCACCGCCTTATCGACATCGGCCTTTGAGCCAACCGAAATCGACGTATAGGCCTCTTCCGTTGATGGATCGATCACTTCAAGCGTTGCGGGGTGAACCGGATCAACCCATTCGCCATCGATGAAGAATTTCAGATGATTGCTCATAGTGCCTCCGGTGTGTGTTTGGGCAAGACTATCGGCAAAGACAGCAGAGCTGCAAGCCGATTTACGCCTATCCCTGTCCTGGATCGGCTGGAAGCTGCCAGTCGATGGGGACCTCTCCATGCGCCTCCAGATAGGCATTGGCCTTTGAAAACGGTTTTGAGCCGAAAAAGCCGTTATGGGCAGACAGCGGCGATGGATGCACGGATTTCAGCACCAGATGCCGAGCCGGATCGACGAAAGCCGCCTTTTTCTGCGCATAGGCACCCCAGAGAATGAAAACCACATGCTCGCGGCGTTCGGCCACGGCATGGATGACCCGGTCGGTGAACTTTTCCCAACCCTTGCCCTGATGCGATCCGGCCCTGCCCTCTTCCACCGTCAACACGCTGTTGAGCAACAGTACGCCTTGGCGCGCCCAATGTTCCAGAAAGCCGTGGCGCACCGGGGCAATACCGAGATCGGCCTGCAATTCCTTGTAGATATTGACCAGCGACGGCGGAATGCGCACGCCGGGCTGGACAGAAAAGCACAGGCCATGCGCCTGCCCTGCACCGTGATAAGGGTCCTGCCCCAGGATCACCACCCGCACCTGATCGATGGGGGTCAGGTCCAGCGCCCGAAAATATTCCGGCCCTCTGGGAAAAATCGGCTTGCCCTGCTGTTTTTCCTCGACCAGAAACTGCTTGAGGGTCTGCATATAGGGCTGCTCGAATTCCTCTCCGACCACAGCTTTCCAGCTGTCTTCCAGACGAAGCGTTGATTGCGCCATCAGTCTCTCCTCACTGTCAGGGGTGTCAATAACCGCCGGTCGCTTCTGGTCCTGCCTCGCCTTTGACGCTGCGCAAATGGTTGGCGGCAGCGGCAACCAGCAGGCCGACATCGCTTTGCGTGGCGATGAAGCGCGCCCCTGACCGGCGGGCAAGATCGATCATCACAGGATCGGTTGACATGATCCCGGCGGGCTTGCCCAGCGCCTTGGCCCGACGCAAGATATCCTCCACTGCCGCGTAAACCTCCGGCGCGTCAGCCCGGCCCGGAAAGCCGAGATCTGCCGCAAGATCCGCAGGCCCGATCAGCACAGCATCGACGCCATCGGTGGCAAGGATCGCCTCCAGATTGGCCATCGCCAACCGGCTTTCGATCTGCACGATCAGGCAGATCTGGTCATTGGCACTTGCCACATAATCGCCGATCCGGCCAAAATCGGAGGCCCGGCCAAGCCCGGCCCCCATGCCACGAATGCCAAAAGGTGGGTAGCGGCAGGCTTTTGCAGCAGCCAAGGCCTGCTCCGGCGTATCGACCATCGGGATCAGCAGCGTCTGCGCGCCGATATCCAGCGCCTGCTTGATCAGCCAGGCTTCGCCCACCGGCAGACGCACCACCTGATGGGCGGATTGACGGGCGGAAGCGGCAAGCTGCGCTGCCAGCAGCGGAATGTCATTTGGCCCATGCTCGCCATCGATCAGCACCCAGTCAAAGCCAGCACCGGCGCAAAGCTCGGCTCCATGCGCAGAGGCCAGCGCCACCCACAGGCCATAAAGAACAGCGTCCTGCCGCAGGGCTTGTTTGAAACCATTGACGGGTGCGGGCATCGGCCAATCTCCATTCGCTGTCGTCTGACTTTCATAGCCCTCATTGCAGATGCGGTTCAAGGCCGATCCTGCCGGTATCGGACTGAAACAATTGACAGCTCCTCCCCTTTGCCTCTACCTCATCCACCAAGGGAAGAGGTTTTTAATGGCACGCAAAGCAGGTTCCAACGCCAGGCTGGACGACGCCGCCCGCGCCGGCTGGCTCTATTATGTGGCTGGCCGCACGCAGGACGAGATCGCCGCGGCGATGAATATTTCCCGCCAGAGCGCCCAGCGGCTGGTGTCGCTGGCGGTTGCCGAAAAGCTGGTCAAGGTCCGCCTCGATCACCCGATTGCCGTCTGTCTCGAACTGGCTGATGCGGTAAAACAGGCCTATGGCCTGAAGCAGGTTGAGGTCGTGCCAACCGATCCCGGCTCGGACGCCACCGCGACCGGCATTGCCGAGGCGGGTGCCGCCGAACTGGAGCGCTGGCTGAAACGACCGGACCCGCTCACCATCGCCATGGGCACGGGCCGCACACTGCGCGCCATGATCGACCAATTGCCGCAGATGGACTGTCCGCAGCACAAGATCGTCTCCCTGACCGGCAATATCAGCCCGGATGGATCGGCGGCCTATTTCAACGTGATCTTTTCGATGGCAGACGCGGTGAAGGCCCGGCATTTTCCAATGCCGCTACCAGTCATCGTTTCCAGCGCAGAGGAGCGCGACCTGTTGCACCGCCAGCCGCTGGTTGCTCCCACCATCGCGCTTGGCAGCCAATCCGATGTAACATTCGTCGGTATCGGTGAGATGACCCTCAACGCGCCCTTGCTTCAGGACGGGTTCCTGAAGGAAGCCGAAATGCGCAATCTTCTCGCCATCGGTGCCACCGGTGAAATCTGCGGCTGGATCTTCGACGCCAAGGGTAAGCTGCTGGACGACCCGGTCAACAGCCGCGTCGCCAGTATGGCGATCCCGTCGCGCCAAACCTCTGTCGTGATCGGCATGGCGCGCGGCAAACGCAAGCATGCCGCCATCCGCGCCGCTGCCAGGGGTGGCCATGTCAACGCGCTGATCATCGATGAAGATGCGGCACGCTACCTGCTCGGTCTCTGACCTCTGGAGACGGTGAAACGGGCTTACGGCAGCTTGCCGATAACAGCAGTAAGGACGCGATGGCGATCTGCCCGACGACCGGCAGGCAGGCATAGTGCAGGACGCTGATTGCGCCGCCCGGCACGCCACCCATCACCAGCCAGACCAATGCCGTGTTGCTGACGACCCAAAGGATCAAAAGCTGTAATCGCATCCGACGCCAGCCAGCCGGGATGACGGCCTTGATATCCCCGACCAATCCCTTGGTGCCCCAACTGACATCGTGGAAATTGGCAAGCGCATAGCTTAACAGATAGAAGCTGGCGACGGGCGCGGACGGGATATAGAGTACGAATAATCGCAGCAGATCGGACATCCCGCGGGACGAATGGCACAAGACCGCCATGCCGAGGATAAGGGCAACCATCAGGATCGCCCCCTGAATGACAGGGCCAACCTCAACAAGGCAAATCGCAAACCCCAGGACCGTGCAGGCCAGCAGGATGCCCAGGCCAAGGCCATGCACGCCGCCATGCAGCCTACGGCTCAGAGACCGCCCCCCCTCCCTCCCCTTCATGCTGGCCAGACAATAAAGCCAGAACAGCAACACACCCGTCGCCATTCCCCATGCCAAACCTTGGCCCGCAACACCATTTCCGGCCTCGTCTTGCCAAAACCCTGACGTCAGGGAGACAAGCAGGGCCAGTGACGCCGGGATGAACCATTCTTCCAGCAGTTGCAGCAGGGTCCAGGCCAGCGCCAGTGCCATCGAGCACCAGCGGACAGGCGTCAGGCGACCGTGCCATAGCAGATCGGCAAGGCTGCCGATGGCCGTCAGGCGCGCCACAAGCGTACTGTTTGTCCAACGGCGGCGCTGGCGCAGCAATTCGCCAACCGTCGCGCAGCCATCGGTGACAAGATTAGCATCGTGATGATAGCGGATAGTGCAGGCCGGATTGCTTTTGACGATTTCCGCGCCGATGATTCGATCCTCGGCGAGAAACAGATTGGCCTCCATCAGGCTCTTCGTCCTGGAAAGCCCGCGAAGATAGGCGGCCAGAGGATCGCCGTTTGCCCCGCGTCTCAAAGCCGACATTCTGAACAGGCTGGCCTGCCCCGGCACAACTTCAAGATAGCCCAAACCGTTGCCAATCGGCCAATCGGATAATTTCTGCCAGAGAAAATCCGCCTGTTGCCAGCTTTGCAGCCAATCGGTCAAGGCGGCGTCTTCCATGACGATATTGGTGGCAAGGGCTGCACAGTCAGGCTCGCGTTCCATCAGCGCCAGCAATGCCGGTAGGCAATCGGCAGCAGGTCTCGACCCGGCATCGATCTGCAAGACAAAATCTGGCCGCAGGCGTTCGGCAAGGCTTCGAAAGAAGAAGGCATGGCTATCCAGCTTACCCCTGTTGCGGTCCTTCACCGCCAGATGCACGCGAAGAGGATTGCCGCTGACCCCGGTCAGCAGATCCACCGGAATAAGGCGGGTCTGAACGCGAACTTGCGCCTCATCCGCCCCATGCTGGCCGGTGCCCACTGCCTCAGGATCAAAGCTCCAATCGAGATCGAAGCCAAGCCGGTTGAACAGTGCCTCGGTCTCTGGGTGAACGCGGTCGCGGCCATCCAGCACGATGGCCACTTCCAACCGTTGTATAAGGCCGTTTCGGCTGACCAGCATGTCCTGATTGGCGGCAAGACAGGCCAATGTCCCCGCCACCGCCTCGGCAGGCTCGTTGAAGAGTGTCAGGCAGACGAGAATATCCGTGCCCCCGGACAAGGGCTGACCGACGGATTGGTCATCAAACCCCAAAATTTTGAGAGTGTCATCCTGCAACGAGACAGGCGCGCGCAAAGCGGCAGCCTGTCCGGCTGCACTGTCACGTGCAACTGGAGAGAACAATGTCACTGCAATATCCTTAAATTATTCGGGTCAGTGTTTGCAGGCGGTCAGTTTCATTCTGGGCCTGACAGGCTCTAGAACAACGCCAAGGGCGCAAAGCCCTGTGCGGCAATCGGATTGGTTGGAAACTGCCAGAAATTGCCGATCACCGAAGCGTAGACACTGCGGAAATCGGTGGTGAAAACCGGATTGCCTTCCGCGTCGAGCTTTTCCAGATCGCTGCGAGTGCCATAAAGCCCAGGCTTGATCCCGCCTCCCATCATGATAACAGGGCTGCAAGAGCCATGGTCGGTCCCGCCAGAGGCATTTTCAGCCGGTCGGCGGCCAAATTCCGAATGGGCGATAACAAGCGTATCGTTCCAGACGCCAATCTCCTTCAGCCCGCGACGCAGGCCCATCAGTGTGTTCTGAACCTTCGTTAGCAGGCGCTCGTGTTCACCCCGAAGATTGGAATGCTGATCGAAACCGCCGATGCTGATCTTGAACAGCGGCGATTTCACATCCTGTTCAACCATCCAGAGCAAAAGAGCCGTCTGAGCATCAATCGGGTCCATGTAATAGTCCCGGGTAAACCACGCCTCGAACCGGTTATCGCCCTTCAATCTGGCGGCAACCCGGCCGATAACCTCCTGCTGATCGGCCATAAGGCGGGTCAGATAGGCGAGCGCAGCGTGATCGTCCGTCTTGTCGGCGTCAGCCATCACATTGAGCGCTCCGCTGCGCAAAGCATCCTTGTTATCGACTGTCAAGACGCGCATGCCCTCGCCCTCAAGCAGGTCCTGATTGCCTGAAAACACCACACCATCCGCATCGAAGGGTCCTGCATCCTTCCGGTTCGCCTGCAAGACCTGGCTGACCCAACCGCCACTGGAAATGCCTTTCCTGGACCCGCCCGCCCAAATTTCCGCCGATTGAAAATGCGAGAGATTGTTATCGGGATAGCCGACATCCTGGATGATGGCGATTTCGCCATTGTGATAAAGATCCGCCATCTGCCGCCAAGCAGCATTAAATCCCAACTCTGAGTTGAGTGGCAGAATCTCATCGCCTTTCAGGCCGATGGTTGGGCGCAAATGCCGGTAGACCGGATCTTTGAAAGGCACAAGTGTATTCAGAGCATCATTGCCACCGAAAAGTTCGAGTAAAATCAACCGGCGGGCAGAACCGGCAGCGCCCGCTCCGGCAGCCGCCAAAGCCTGCCTTGCCCACAGCGGCATAGAGCCTACCGCAAGACACCGACCCATCCATGTTGCAAATTCACGGCGCGATAACCCATGCCTGTTAAACATAGCCATTCATTCCCCCGAAATATAATGGTGAAGAAATTACTTAAGGTTGTATTGCGGATCTGTTGTCATCGACCGGAGAAGATCGATCAGTGCCGAACTTCGTTCAGCATCGCCGGTCTTACCCGCAGGCTGCATCATCATGGCGATCGGTTGAGCGACAGGCTGGGCAACGGACGGAATGAGTGCTGGCTTTTCCACCCGGGCAGACAAGACAGGCCGCCCCAGAAGCCATTGCCCAGCAAGGTTCTCACGGCTGAGGGAACCCTCACCCACACGCGCCATCATCACCTCGAATGCCTGTTCGAGAGGCGCCCGGGCATCGAATACATCTTTTGATTGCAGACGCGCCGTCGTGTATTCAATGTGACTGTTATGGTCGGCCCGCAGATCATCTATCGTCGCCTGCTGCGTATCGAAAGGCGCTATATCGAACACCAGACCGACATTGCAGTAGAACATGCCGCGCGGCGCGCCCGCACAGGGCGCATCCGACGGGCTCCAGCGGCTAAGCTGCGGCGGATAGCGGCGTCCCGCAACCTCAACCCAATTGACGAACAGGCGGCTGTCAGGATCGTTGGAAACATGGGTTATCTCCACACTGCCGATATCCGCGGGCAGGTTTTCCGCCGGGATGATTGCGGTTTCCCACATCGGTTTCAAACCGCCATTATCGCCCTGGGTCCGCTGCTTTTGCAGATCCAGTCCAATGGTTTGCCTGACGGTGGCAACCTCAGCCCCATTGACCCGCACGGTAAACACGGTCGGCACCATGATAAATTCCGAGCTGAAACGGATGGCGAGATCGCCTGGTTTGGGGTTGCGATCAGCAACCCGCAGCGCATCCCAAAGCCTGGAGACCACAAGCCGCCGAAGCATCAGGGTCTTCATGTTCAGCCAGGACGTCCCCTCGCGCCAACCGGCAACGGACGGTGCCATGAACGGTGTCTGCCCAAGCTTGTCGAGATAGGTCACCAAAATCATCGCGTCCGGCGGGGTCAGACCGAAGCTGCGGCAGAACCCGACAACGAGATCAATCGGAGATTTGACCAGATCCCCTCTGTTGGCCGGGCTCCAGAACTCCGGGCTGAGCAACAAGGCGCGCAAGAAGGGCCGCAGCTCATAATCATGATCGCGCAAGACCCCCGCCAGCCGGTTGGTGGCCTCAGGGTTCGGGCGTATGGAAACGAAGGCTGCATAGAATTTACCGGCAATAAACTCGGCTGTTTGCGGTTGCGCCAGGAGAATATCGGTCAGGCGATCAATCTGATCCTGACCGCCCGCCGCAATACTCTGGCCCAGAACGATCTTTTCCCCGGTATCCGCCTGATCGACAGCGAAGCGATAGCGCCAGCCACCTTCGAAATCCACGCCATGCCCAGCCAGGACCCGCGACACTTCACGCACATCGCGCTGGTCATAGTGTCCAATGCCAAGCGTGAACAATTCCATCAGTTCACGCGCCAGGTTTTCATTGGGACGGCTGCTGGTGTTCCAGACATTGTCCAGGCTGGTCAGCATCATTGGATCGCGCAGGACATCCCGCAGCAAGACCCGAAAATTTCCGCCGCCTTCCCGACGAAACAGCGCGATCTGATCGAAGAGCGGCGCACTGACCCGGCCAGGATCGAAGCGCGACACAAAGTGACCATGCCAGAACAACGCCAGTCTTTCAGCAAAAGGCGTAGGGGTGGTGATCATATGACTGATCCACACCGCCTGCATCTGATCGCGTTCCGCCACATGCTGCAAAATCATGTCGCGGTTTTCCCAGCCACTCGCCCAGTAATCCGGCCTTGGGCGGGAAACAAACGGCGGCGGTTCCGGAAACTCCGGATGATCGAGACTGTCAAGAAAACGATCGACAGCCTCTTCGCGCGTCAGCTCCACCAAAGCGTCAACTTCAGCAGGACTGGCACCAAAGATAAGACGCTGCAAAAGATGACGCGCCTCACCAACATCCATGGCCTGCGACGACACGGACAAGAAGACAAGAAAAAACATCGGCAAAACAAGCCGATTGAAGAAATACCCCACGAAAATCATGCTCATCGCCCCCCAGCGAAAACAACACAACTCGAAAGGGTAATATAATATTATCAAGAGTCAAATTATTTATCGAAAAATAATAATAACAATCGATTGCATATATTATATTATCGAATTTTGAATATTTATAAAAAATATTTATTAATATATAATATAAAAATGTTATTCTAAATAAGTTAATACAAATTTATTTAATTTGATAAAATTTGAAATGTTACGGCTGCGCCATACGAAGAGTCATTGAAGATGACTCTTCGTATTCCTTTTGCAAATATCTCAAGCCTTTGCTGCATTTGAGATATTCACAATGTCTTCTAAGCGAGGATGCGTCGGCATCTTCGATGCCTTGGTATCAATCCCAGGCCCAGGCTTCTTGATCATGACTGTTTATCAACCGGCCGTTACCGATACCGCTCGCCAAATGACACAAGTCGATCTCAAGCGGCTGATAAATTTTGCATATTCAAAATACCTTTAATTTCAAATCCGCCACCGCCCTAGACCCTGTTACGACGGGTGGCTTCGCAGCTTACTTCGGCAGTGCAGCAACGAATTGCGATTGACATTTTGTGGCAGAATGCGAGTATTTGCCCATGAGTAAAGCGAATGCTCATTAGATCGCGAGTGAGATCAAGGTCTATCGGTTGATTTACCAGTGGCCCGTCGGCAGACCCTCAAGGGGCCTCCGGGTTCCACCTGGTCTTCTGGGAGGAAGAAATGACATTGAAAACACTATTGCTGGGCGCCTGCTCAATCTTCGCCATGGCTGGCGTGGCATCTGCCGAAACGCTGACGATTGCTACCGTCAACAACGGCGACATGATCCGTATGCAAAAGCTGACGGATGATTTTACCAAGAAAAATCCCGGCATTGATGTGAAGTGGGTGACGCTGGAAGAAAACGTGCTGCGCCAGAAAGTGACAACCGATGTGGCCACCAAGGGTGGCCAGTATGACGTGATGACTATCGGCATTTACGAAGCGCCGATCTGGGGCAAGCAGGGCTGGCTGGCACCGCTGGACAAGCTGAGTGCCGACAAGGATTACGACGCAGCCGACCTTCTGCCGCCGGTGCACTCTGGCCTGACCGTCGATGGCAAGCTTTATGCCGCACCGTTTTATGCCGAAAGCTCGATGGTGATGTATCGCAAAGATCTGTTTGAAAAAGCAGGCCTGAAAATGCCGGAAGCCCCAACATGGGACTTTATCAAAGAAGCCGCCGACAAGATCACTGACAAATCCAAGGAAGTCTACGGCATCTGCCTGCGTGGCAAGGCTGGCTGGGGAGAAAACATTGCCTTCCTCTCCGCCATGTCGAACTCCTTTGGTGCGCGCTGGTTTGATGAAGAGTGGAAGCCACAGTTTGATCAGCCGGAATGGAAAAAGACTCTTCAGTTCTATGTGGACCTGATGAAGAAGGACGGCCCTCCCGGTGCCTCCTCCAACGGCTTTAATGAAAACCTCGCCCTGTTCCAGACCGGCAAATGCGGCATGTGGATTGATGCCACCGTGGCAGCATCCTTCGTGACCAACCCGAAGGAATCCAAGGTTGCTGATCAGGTCGGCTTTGCTTTGGCTCCTGATAATGGTCTTGGCAAGCGCGGCAACTGGCTGTGGTCTTGGAACCTTGCCATTCCGGCTGGCTCCAAGAAGGTCGAAGCCGCTGAAAAGTTCATCGCCTGGGCAACCAGCAAGGACTATCTGAAGCTGGTCGCTGAAAAGGATGGATGGGCTAACGTTCCTCCGGGTACGCGCACTTCGCTTTATGCCAATGCTGATTACCAGAAGGCAGCACCTTTTGCCAAAATGACGCTTGATAGCATCAACTCGGCAGACCCCAAGCACCCCACCGTCAAGCCCGTGCCTTACGAGGGCGTGCAATATGTGGCTATCCCGGAGTTTCAGGGCATCGGCACCGCCGTTGGTCAGCAATTCTCGGCAGCACTTGCCGGTCAGACCACGGTGGATCAGGCGCTGAAGACGGCCCAGACCTTGACCGAGCGTGAGATGAAGAAGGCGGGTTATCCGAAGAAGTAACGGGGTGAGTGCGGGGTTTACCCCCGCCATCTCGCCCACAATGTATGACAGTGCAAGCGGCCCCCTCACCCCGCCTCCGCTACGCTCGGCGGACCTCTCCCCGCTGGGGCGAGGAGAGAAGCCGATGCTGCGGCTCTTTCCCTCTTCTCCCCAGCGGGGAGAAGGTGGCGGCAGCCGGATGAGGGGGCGGCTGGCACTGCCCTACAATGTGTGAGCAGGACAGCAAGCCCCTGCCAAACCATAAAACTAAAACCCCAACACACCCAAAAGGCGCGGCCACCATGGCGACGACCCATACCCATTCCTCGGCGAGACTGATGATGGCCCCTTCGGTTATCCTGCTGTTTGCATGGATGATTGTGCCGCTGGTCATGACCATCTATTTCTCAACGCTGAACTACAATCTGCTGATGCCCGGCGTGCATGACTTCGTCGGCCTGCTGAATTACGAATATTTCCTCACCGATCCGGCCTTTTTCGCTGCCCTCACCAACACGTTGATATTGGTGGGCGGCGTGCTGGCCATTTCCATCATTGGCGGCATTGCACTGGCGCTGCTGCTGGATCAGCCGATGTTTGGGCAAGGCATTGTCCGCATTCTGGTGATATCGCCGTTTTTCATCATGCCAACCGTGGCCGCCTTGGTGTGGAAAAACATGCTGATGAACCCGGTGAACGGCCTCTTTGCCTTCGCTTTCCGCGCCGTTGGGCTGGAGCCGCTGGATTGGCTCTCCACCATTCCGCTGCTCTCCATCATCATCATTGTCGCATGGCAATGGCTGCCGTTTGCAACGCTGATCCTGCTCACCGCCCTGCAATCGCTGGACGAGGAACAGAAGGAAGCGGCTGAGATGGATGGCGCGGGGCCGATCTCGAAATTCATCTACATCACCCTGCCCCATATGGCCCGCGCCATCACCGTGGTGGTGCTGATTGAGACCATCTTCCTGCTCTCGGTCTTTGCCGAAATCCTGGTCACCACCAATGGCGGCCCCGGCACAGATAGCACCAACCTGACCTATCTGATCTACAATCAGGCCCTGCTGCAATTCGATATCGGCGGCGCATCCGCAGGCGGCATTGTGGCTGTGGTGCTGGCCAATATCGTTGCCTTCTTCCTGATCCGCCTCATCGGCAAGAACCTGGAGAGCTGATCAATGGCACGCGCAATATCCAACAAACGTAAGCTGACCTTTACCCTGATTGCCTGGGCCATTGGCTTGCTGATGTTCTTCCCGATCCTGTGGACCTTCCTCACCAGCTTCAAAAGCGAGGGCGATGCCATCGCCTCGCCTCCGGTGTTCCTGTTCTTCCACTGGACCACGGAAAACTATGTCGAGGTGCAAGGCCGCTCAGACTATTTTGCCCACTTCATGAACTCGGTGATCATCTCCTTTGGCTCCACGCTTCTGGGGCTAGTCATTGCCATTCCGTCCGCTTGGGCCATGGCATTTTCGCCCACCAAGCGCACCAAGGATGTGCTGATGTGGATGCTTTCCACCAAGATGATGCCGCCCGTGGGCGCGCTGATTCCGATCTATCTGCTGTTTCGCGATGGTGGATTGCTCGATAGCCGCATCGGTCTGGTCGGCGTGCTGACCATGATCAACCTGCCGATCATTATCTGGATGCTCTACACCTACTTCAAGGAAATTCCGGGCGAAATTCTGGAAGCCGCCCGCATGGATGGCGCATCCTTGATCAAAGAAATCATCTATGTGCTGACGCCGATGGCCGTGCCGGGCATTGCCTCGACCATGCTTTTGAACATCATTCTGTCGTGGAACGAGGCGTTTTGGACCCTCAACCTCACCACGTCAGTGGCGGCACCGCTCACCACCTTCATCGCCTCCTATTCCAGCCCCGAAGGCCTGTTTTACGCCAAGCTCTCGGCTGCCTCCACCATGGCGATTGCTCCAATCGTTGTGCTCGGATGGTTCAGCCAGAAACAGCTGGTGCGCGGGCTCACCTTCGGCGCGGTTAAATAAGGATCACATATCATGGGCAGTATTCAGCTTAAAAACGTCTCGAAAGCCTTTGCCGAACACAAGGTTATTCCCGGCATTGATCTGGAGATCAACAATGGCGAATTCGTTGTGTTTGTTGGTCCCTCCGGCTGCGGCAAATCCACCCTGCTGCGGCTGATTGCCGGGCTGGAGGACACATCGGGCGGCAAGATTTTCATTGACGGCACCGACGCCACAGACCGCAAACCGTCCGAGCGCGGCCTTGCCATGGTGTTTCAATCCTATGCGCTTTATCCGCATATGAGCGTGCGCTCCAATATTGGCTTTCCGCTGAAAATGGCGGGCATGGACAAGGGCGAGATTGACAAGAAGGTCACGGACGCCGCCCGCATTCTTAACCTCACGGATTATCTCGACCGCAAACCGCGCCAGCTTTCTGGCGGTCAGCGCCAGCGTGTGGCGATTGGCCGGGCGATTGTACGCTCACCCTCGTGCTTTTTGTTTGATGAGCCGCTCTCCAATCTGGATGCCGCGCTGCGCGTCAACATGCGGCTGGAAATCACCGAGCTGCACCAGAAGCTGGGCGCGACATCCATCTACGTCACCCACGATCAGGTCGAAGCCATGACTATGGCCGACAAGATTGTGGTGCTGAACAAGGGCCGGATTGAGCAGGTTGGCTCGCCAATGGAGCTCTATCACAAGCCCGCCAATCTGTTTGTCGCAGGCTTTATCGGCTCACCGAAAATGAACCTGATTTCTGGGGAGACAGCTGCGAAATATGGAGCGACCACCATCGGCGTGCGTCCGGAACATGTGACGCTCTCCACCACCGATGGCGCGTGGAAAGGCAAGGTAACGATTGCCGAACATCTCGGCTCCGACACCCATTTGCATGTTGATGTTGAAGGCCTCGGCCATCTCACCGCTCGTGCGGATGGCGATTTCACCGCCCGTCACGGCGACACGGTGTTCATCACCCCGGATGACAGCCGCATTCATCGTTTTAATGAACAGGGATTAGCAGCATGACTGGCAGGTTAGACGGAAAATCCGCCCTGATTACCGGATCGGCCCGTGGCATTGGCCGCGCTTTTGCGGAAAGCTATGTGCGGGAAGGTGCGACGGTTGCCATTGCCGACATTAATATGGAACGGGCTTTGGAGACAGCCAAAGCCATTGGTGAAAAAGCCTATGCCGTGCATCTGGATGTGACCAATCAGGCCTCTATCGACGCTGCCATCAAGGCGGTGGAAGAGAAAACTGGCGGCCTCGACATCCTCATCAACAACGCTGCCCTGTTTGATCTTGCGCCCATCGTGGACATTACCCGCGAGAGCTATGATCGGCTGTTTTCCATCAATGTTGCTGGCTCACTCTTCATGCTGCAAGCGGCGGCGAAATCGATGATTGCCCGTGGCAAGGGCGGCAAGATTATCAATATGGCCAGCCAGGCCGGGCGGCGCGGTGAAGCGCTGGTGGCGGTCTATTGCGCCACCAAGGCGGCGATTATCTCAATCACCCAATCGGCAGGGCTGGACCTGATCAAGCATGGCATCAATGTCAACGCCATCGCCCCAGGCGTGGTTGATGGCGAGCATTGGGATGGTGTGGATGCGCTGTTTGCCCGCCACGAGAACCGCGCCCCCGGCGAGAAGAAAAAGCTGGTGGGTGAGGCTGTTCCGTTTGGCCGCATGGGGACGGCGCAGGATCTCACCGGCATGGCGATTTTTCTGGCCTCAAGTGACGCAGATTATGTGGTGGCCCAGACGTATAATGTTGATGGCGGCAATTGGATGAGTTGAGATGGTCTGTTTGCTGAGGCGTTTTGTGCAATGGGCTTCGCACCCCCTCATCCCCCTGCCGGGGACTTCTCCCCGCTGGGGAGAAGAGACTTTGTGGATATGGCGGAACTCAAAAAGCAACTGCTTCAAACCGCATCCAGCAAACATCGGCAAAATAAAGCATGGGACCGTACAACCTGCCTCTTCTCCCCAGCGGGGAGAAGGTGGCGGCAGCCGGATGAGGGGGGCGAAGCCACCAAGCCACACGCTCCATCTCCGACATTGCACCGCCTCACCCATTTCCCAAAATTCATTCAGGACCTAACCCAATGACCATAAAACTCTCCCTTTCCACCCTGCCCGACGCCTCCACAAAGGCCGCCATCCCGACATATGCCCGCGAGGCCCTCACCCCCGGCATCCTCCATTTCGGCGTTGGCAATTTCCACCGCGCCCATCAAGCGGTTTACCTGCACGAGCTGTTCAACCTCGGCAAAGACCTCGATTTCGCCATTGTCGGCGCGGGCGTGCTTCCCTCCGATGCCACGATGAAAGACAAGCTGGCAGGCCAGGATTACCTGACCACCGTGGTGGAACAGGATGTGGCGAAAAGCGCTGCCACCGTCACCGGTCCGATGGTGGATATGATCGCGGCACCGGATTTTGACGGCATGATTGAAAAGCTGGCTGATCCTGCCATTCGCATCGTCTCAATGACCATCACCGAAGGCGGTTATTTCATCGATCCCGCCACCGGCCATTTTGACCCAAAACACCCGGCCATCGTGACTGACGCCCAAAACCCCGCCCAGCCGAAAACCGTCTTCGGCCTGATCATCGCAGGCCTCAAGGCGCGCCGCGCCGCCAATATCCCACCCTTCACCGTGATGTGCTGCGACAATATCCCCGGCAATGGCGAGGTGACGGAAGCCACAATCATCGGCCTTGCCAAGCTTTCCGATCCCGATTTTGCCGATTGGATTCACCACCACGTCGCCTTCCCCAATTCCATGGTGGACCGCATCACCCCTGCCACCGGCCCGCGCGAAATCGACATCACCCGCGACACCTATGGCATTGATGATGCATGGCCGGTGTTTTGCGAGGAGTTCAAGCAATGGGTGCTGGAAGATAAATTCCCGCTTGGTCGCCCTGCCTTTGAAGAGGTTGGCGTCACCTTTGTGGAGGATGTTGCCCCCTATGAATTGATGAAGCTGCGCATTCTCAACGGCGGCCATGCGGCCATTGCCTATCCCGCAGCACTGATGGACATTCACTTCGTGCACGAAGCCATGGAAAACCCGCTGATCCGGGCTTTTCTTGCCAAGCTGACCCATGATGAAATCATCCCGGTGGTGCCACCCGTGCCTAACACCAGCTTGCAGGACTATGCCACGCTGATCGAGAGCCGCTTCTCCAACCCCAAGATCGGCGACACCATTCCGCGCTTGGCACAGGATGGCTCCAACCGCCAGCCGAAATTCATTCTGCCCTCAACGGCAGATCGTCTCGCCAAGGGGCTGGATGTCACCGGACTTGCCTTGGTGTCTGCCCTGTGGTGCCATTATTTTGAAGGCACATCCGATAGCGGCAAGCCAATAGTGTTCAACGATGCCAGTGCCGATCGTCTGCAAAAAACCGCCATTGCCTCACGACAAGATCCGCTGCTATTCCTAGCGCTGGACGATATTTTCGGCACCGTGGGACAAAATGAGCTGTTCAAGACGCGCTTTGCAAAAGCACTCTCAAGCCTTCGCACCCATGGCACAGCACAGACCCTGCAAAGCTACATCGATGGTGGCCTTGCCGCCGCATAAGGATTGATATGATGCACGACCCGGCCACCAAGCTGGTGATTTTCGATTGCGACGGCGTGCTTGTCGATAGCGAGCCGATTTCGGTCGAGGTCATGGTGACCGAGTTTGAAAAGGCAGGTGTGGCGATTGATGCCGATTATGTCTATCGCAACTTCCTCGGCCGCAGCATGGCAACGGTGGTGGAGACGGCCCGCGAGGAGTTTTCGTTTGCCATCGGTGACAGCTTTCTGGCCAGCCTGCGCACTCACCTCTATGAGCGCTTCCGGCAGGATTTAAAGCCCATTTACGGCCTACACACCGCACTGGATGACTTACAAAAAGCGGGCATTGGCTGGTGCGTAGCCTCCTCCAGCCAGCCAGATCGCATCGCGCTATCGCTCAGTGTCACCGGGCTGATCGAGCGTTTTCAGCCGCATATTTTCAGCGCCACCATGGTCAAAAACGGCAAACCCGCACCGGACCTGTTTCTCTACGCCGCCGAGAAAATGGCAACACAACCACACCAATGTGTGGTGGTGGAAGATAGCCCCGCAGGCCTCACCGCCGCCCGCGCCGCTGGCATGCGCGCCTTAGCCTTTACTGGCGGCGGCCATGCGACGGGCGAAATCTACCACGGCAGCATTGACGCCCTGAAGCCGGACGCCAAATTTGACGCCATGGCCAATCTGGTTCAGTTTGTTTTATGACGGTTTGTTCAAAAATTGCTGATGGCGTGGCGAAAATGGTAATTTCGAGAACCGGCGCGGAGCGTACTCAAGGACGTGAGCACAAGCATTTCCAGAAAAAGTACGAAGCAATTTTTCGTCCGGAAATGCGAATGCATCAAGCTCAGCGCAGAAATTGCCTTTTGCAGCCCGTCAGCCGCCATTTTGGGACGGACTGAAAGGATTAGGGCGGAAACAAATTCATATGCGAGATCATCTGATTGCGGTGGATGTCGGCACCGGCAGCGCGCGTGCCGGTGTCGTGACGCGCACCGGTCGCCTGCTGGCCAGACGCGAACACCCGATCCTGCTTTCACGCCCAAGCGATGAGCGCGGCGAACACAATTCCCAGGATATCTGGGAGGCCTGCTGCATCGCGGTCAAGGCAGCGCTTGCCGAAGCTGGCATCGGTCCCACAGCCATTGCCGGTATCGGCTTCGACGCGACCTGCTCACTGGTGCTGCTTGACAGCAGCGGCCAGCCGCTCTGCCTGAATGGAGAAGACGGTTTCGACATCATTTCCTGGCTGGATCACCGCGCCACGGCTGAAGCAGAGGAATGCGGGCGCATTGATCATCCGGTGCTGCACCACAATGGCCGGGTCATCTCCCCGGAAGCCGAAATCCCCAAGCTGATGTGGCTGAAACGTCATCGCCCGGATCTCTGGCAAAGACTGGGTTTAGCCTTCGACCTCGCCGATTTCCTGACCTGGAAGGCGACGGGCAGCCCGGCGCGGTCGCTCTGCACTCTGACATCGAAATGGACGTTTTTCGGCCATAGCAAGCCCGGCTGGCAGCAGGGTTTTCTGGACCGCGTCGGGCTGGATGACCTGGTGGCCCGCGCAGGCTTACCGCAAGAGGCGGTCGCGGTCGGCAAAAGCGTCGGCACACTCAGCACCGAGGCCGCAGACGCGCTGGGGCTTATGGCTGGCATTCCCGTTGCCGCAGGCATGGTTGACGCCTATGCAGGCGCACTCGGCGTGCTGGGATCGACGGATCTCTCAGACCCTGAGCTTAACCACGTGGCGATGATCGGCGGCACCTCCAGCTGCCTGATTGCACTCCGGCCCCAGCCTCTTTACGGTTTCAGCCTCTGGGGGCCTTATTTCGGGGCAATTTTCCCCGATCTCTGGCTGGTGGAGGCCGGACAATCGGCAACCGGCGCGTTGCTCAATCATCTTGTCCGCAGCCATGCGGAAGGCGGCGAGCCAAGCATCGACAATCATCGCCGCGTCATAGCCCGGATCGCTGCATTGCGCGCCGAGGAAGGCCCATCTTTCGCAGAGAAAATCAACGTCCTGCCGGATTTTCACGGCAACCGTTCGCCCTTTGCCGACCCGAATCTGACGGGAACAATCTCCGGCCTGACGCTGGATGCCTCGTTTGACGGGCTCTGCCGTCTCTATTGGCGCGCCTGCGTCGGCATCGTGCTTGGCCTGCGCCAGATCGTCGAGACACTCGGCAAGGACGGGATAGGCCCGCTGCGCCTGCATCTCACCGGCGGCCATGTCAAAAATCCGCTTCTGGTCGAGCTTTACGCCGAAGCAACCGGCTGCGAACTGGTGGTGGCCGACGGCACCGATGCCGTGTTGATTGGCACCGCCATCAATGCTGCCAGCGCCGCCGGACTTTATCCCGGCCTTGCTGAGGCAGGCGCAGCCATGGCTGAACCAGGGCGGCTCGTTGTGCCGAACCGGGATATGAAAGGTATTTACGACCGCGACTACGCGCGTTTTCTCGCCATGCAGCGGCACCGGGCCGAGCTGGATGCTATCTGAGCGGCAAAAGCACCACCATAACGGACACGGAAACACCGGTCTTGATTGCGCGGCCAATTGTTTCTATATCGGGCGGGAATTGGCTGATAGAATGATAAGCCAAGCTGCATCGTGCAAGCTGCATTGTGAATGACCCGCTTCTTCCTGCCCATGGCGTTGCTCAAGGCCCGCCCGCAGCAGCCGAGAACGGTCTTCTCGCAGACATTTGAGAAATGACGCGCCCCGTGAATACGCTGGATTTTGACAAGAGACCGGAAGATACCCGCGTTGTCGTCGCCATGTCAGGCGGCGTCGATAGTTCTGTCGTGGCCGGAGTGTTGAAACGCGAAGGCTATGACGTGCTGGGCATCACCCTCCAGCTTTACGATCATGGTGCCGCCGTGCATCGGGCGGGGTCCTGTTGCGCCGGTCAGGATATCGACGATGCGCGCCGGGTCTGTGAGACGCTGGGCATTCCCCATTATGTGTTGGATTACGAACAGCGTTTCCGCGACACCGTGATCAATCCGTTCATGGACAGCTATATCGCCGGTGAAACGCCGATCCCCTGCGTGGCCTGCAACCAGACGGTCAAATTCGCCGATCTTCTGGCCACCGCCCGCGAGCTTGGGGCCGACGCGCTGGCGACCGGCCATTATATCCGTTCACGCGCCACGCCCCTGCCGAACGATCCGGGCCATCGCGCCCTGTTTCGTCCCATCGACAGCGAGCGCGATCAGAGCTATTTCCTGTTTGCTACCACCCAGGAACAGATCGACTATCTGCGCTTTCCGCTGGGCGGCCTGTCCAAGGCCGAGACCCGCAAACTGGCCGAGGACATGGGCCTCGTCGTCGCTCAAAAAGCCGACAGCCAGGACATCTGTTTCGTGCCGCAAGGCAAATATGCCGATATCATCAACAAGCTGAAGCCGAACGCGGCATTGAGCGGCGATATCGTCCATCTCGATGGCCGGGTTCTGGGCCAGCATGAAGGCATCCTGCACTATACGATCGGCCAGCGCAAAGGCCTCGGCGTTGCCACCGGCGAGCCGCTTTACGTCGTTTATCTGGACGCCCGCTCGCGCCGGGTGATCGTCGGGCCGCGTGAAGCGCTGGAAACTCGCCGCGTCTATCTGCGCGACATCAACTGGCTGGGCGACCGCGCCATCGAGGATGAGGCAAGCGGCGGTTTTGCCTGTTTTGCCAAGGTGCGCTCCACCCGCCCCCCTGCTCCGGCCCATCTGCATGCCGATGAAACCGGCATCTATGTTGACCTCGATATGGGGGAAGCTGGCGTTGCGCCGGGCCAGGCCTGCGTGCTCTATTCGGGCGAAGGCGCCGACGCCCGCGTCTATGGCGGCGGCTTTATCGAACGCTCGGAACGCCAGGCCGAAGCCGAGACCTTCCTGAAGGCGCTTCTGGCGGGCGCACAAGCCGCCTAACCGCTTGTTGTCCCAAGGTAAAATCCGCCTGTTGCAAGAGGACCGCGACCAGCGGTCCTTTTTTGCATTTTGCCTGCTTGACTTTGCAACGACGCTCGCCTTATAAGCCGCCCATCGCTTCGGACAGCTTTCTCGACAAGCAAAAGTCCTTGAGGTGCGGCGGGATAGCTCAGGTGGTTAGAGCGTGGGATTCATAACCCCAAGGTCGGCGGTTCAAGTCCGCCTCCCGCTACCATTCTTCAAAAAACCAGACCTTTAAATATCAGTCATGGCTGGTTTTATTTTGCCGACTGTAGGGGGGTATTACCTTCTGGACATGAACCAGCCAAACGCGCTCCCGTCCAACCTACCGTAAAATAACGATAAACTTATGCTGCATGCCCCAACGGTCCGGGCGGTGAAATGCACATGGACAGGCTTAAAGGTCAAATTATCGCGCAATCTTCTGGACAGATTTGCGCATTTTTCACGCATTGTTCTGTCAATCATGCTGACGAGAACAACATTTTGAAGATAAAAGGAAAATCGCGATTGCGTATGGCCTGATCTCGTAAAATGGAGCGTTTAGGATCCGCCTTTTGGTGATGCCCCGGCGCGATGAAGATTTCCAAGGTGGGAAATCTCTTCCTACCTCGGCTCTAAACTTCTCACCTTAGCCACCCCTTTGAAAATCATGAGAATTTTCGGGTGGACGCCGTGCCCATGCAGCAGGAAAGGTGGGAAGCGCCAAAAACACGAAATTGACCACCTGAGGATTGTCTAACGGTTACCACAGCAACCCTACGGCAGTGGTTTCAGCCGCCGTACCGACACATAGCTTATCCCTGTACGGGTAGCGCGACGGGCGGCGGAATGGGCATTCTTAGATATAAAGTGCGGGCTTGGCGTAAGGCGGCTGAGATGACGCAAGCCGATCTCGCGTTGGCGACCGGGAAAACCGTACAGACAATATCAGCCTTGGAGCGCGGACGGCCTACCCGTCAGTCAACACTTGATGCCGTGGCTCGGGTGTTCGACGTTACGCCGGAAGCCTTGCGAAGCGATCCGCCAACCATGCTTATGTCCCCGGACGAGATCGAGGCTTTGGCGACGACAGGGCGGATTTTAAGCGCGATTGCCCAGATGGCGGCGGGGGGCGAGATATCCGGCCATTATATCTGGCGCTGCAAAGAATGAAGACGGCGTCTCGCAGACGCCAAACAGCTTACACTTATAACAGCCAACCATAAGATCGGCGATTTGCAGCTCGTCATTACTGAGCGATGATATCAGTGATGAGAGCTGCTTGCGCTTGACCATTTTTACCCCGCAAATCCAAGGGGTAATTTATATTAAGCTAATGTAATGGTGGTAATTTTTTTCTGCTCAAAAACTTAAAGTTTGGTAGGTGAAAATCAACCATTTACCATCGGTATTCGGGGGTAATTTTCCGTCCTAATTTTAAGTTCGAATATACGCATATCAGTTTGAAAAATAAAAGCTTTTGACTTCAAAGGCCGAAGGCGATTTATAGGCCTGCACAAGCGCATGTGGTTGTATTCTATGGGCGTTTAGTGTGGGGCAAGCAATGAACAGACGTGAATTTTTAGGGCTTTTGGCTGTTGGATCAGTGGATGTTAAAGTACGATCTAGGATGTCCAAAGCGCTCGATGAGTTAGAGGCATCGGTCAAGCAGATTTACGGCCCAAACATCCAGATAGATGTCTTTGAAAACGAGAGCCGCAGAATGCCGCTCCTTATCCACGCTGTATCCGCTTGAGATGCATTTGTGTGATTTCCATTATGTCCAGCTGCCGATTTTCAGGCAGCTGGCGGAAGTCGCGTAAGAGTTGAGCGTCGTTTTCGCTCAAGTCTTCGCTCGATAACGTAAACGTCTCGCCCTTGCCTGTCGTAAGCCAATTGAGATTTACCCCGAATCTTTCGTGGTAGACGGCGAGCGTAGAAGCGTCAGGTGTTCTTTCGCCGCGCTCGTAATAGGCAAGCGTGTTCTTGCTGATGCCAAGGCTATCAGCAAACTCCGACCGATCAGGGTCTCCCAATTTCCTTCGAACATCCCGAATCCTAGCGCCAAGATCCGTTTTCGGCTCGCTCTCGCTTTTCGCCAAATATCCACACCTAGAACCACAATTGCGTATTGATGATTACGCAATTGTGGTCTATCCATAGTTTTAGCAGCCCGCTTCGGCAGGCCGCGAATGTTACCAAACTACCAACAAAAAGCGGACGTTGCTGCGTCCGCTCTTGCTAGGAGTAATAGCTATGGGTGCCATCAATTGGACCCCGAAGCGGATACTTTGCGAGATCCAAGAGCGTGGCATGACGCTCGAACAATTCGCACTCCGCAACGGTCGCAACCCCGCCAGCTTCCGTCACATCTGGAAGCGTCCCAACGCCATCAACGAACAGATCGTCGCTGACTTCATTGGGCAGAAGGTCGAAACCCTTTGGCCGAACCGATATCCCAAAACCAAAACTCGTGTGTACGATAGCAAGAAACATGGGCCGTTAGAAAGTCAGAAATCTAATGCTGCTGTTGACAAGCGGGTGGCGGCATGACGGCCTGCGTGTCAGCAATGAAGAATGCGGCTGGAGAAATATCCAGTCCAACCGATATAGCCACAGCTCCCGCGTCAGCGTGGGCGACGGCAGCAAACGCTCCGGAGGCTTCCAGCATTCCTTCGGTCTCCCTCCTGTGCCTTTCTGAAATTGACATTCCTGCCAATCTAGCCCGAAGCCTCGACGCAGATTGGGCCGCCGCCCTGGCATTCGCGATTTCCAGACAGGAATCGGTCAGTCCGATCAACGAGCAAATCGTCGATGATCGAAAGAGCCATCTAAACCGGCATACCAAGTTTGCGCTGCTGGCGCACAAAGCCATTTATGCCCGCGCTTCTCGACGTCAGGGCTGCATTTGATCATGACGAAGCGCAGCGATCCGCACACGCTGGACCTTTTTCGCGATTACACGCCACCGGAAGTCGCGCCAGTCTTTGCTCCTGATGTGTCCAAAGGCGGTACGCTTGACGTGAAGATTTCTCGCGTCCTGTCTGAGGCCATGACTCTCAGCGGAAAAACCCGCGCTGAGATCGCGGCGGAGATGTCTGACTATCTCTCTCAAAAAGTGACCGAAAACATGCTCGATTGCTACGCTTCGCCAGCGCGCCGCGATCAAAAGATCACTCTTGAGCGCTTCATAGCTCTTGTCGACGTGACCGGCTGTCATGAGTTGCTCAATTTTGTCTCCGATTTCGCCGGTTTCGTTGCGGTACCCTCGAGGTATGCGGAGGTAATCCGCCTTTGGCAGACAGAGGAGCGCCTTGCCGAGCTGGAACGGCAACGCGCCGCGCTGCGGGGCCGCGTAGGAGGGTTGCTCAAATGACCTTCCTAACAGCTAAAGAAATAGCCGACGCTGGTGTACGCCTAAAGCTTCGGGCGCTTCCGCATACAAAGCGGGGCGTGCAGGACCATATTGATCGTCATGATTGGAAAAGCCTCTCAGACGATCTTTGCCGCAAGCGTGCAGGCCGCGAAGGCGGCGGTGGATTTGAATTTCATATCTCGCTTCTACCCGAAGCATTACAGGCTGCTTTGCACGGCGAACGCGTCCGTGAACTGGTGACAGCTAGCCAACAGGCAACGAAGTCCAAAGAGGTGACCGCCAGAGAAAAACTCTCCACAGCCACCCTATCGGCCCGTCAGCGCGATGTTATGAATGCCCGTTCGGCGATTTTGTCGGCAATCGAAATGCATCAGATCATTTCCGGTCTGTCCCTACGCCAAGCCATTTATTCTTTTCTCGCCGATCCAGCCGCGCTTGATGTTTCGGAAACCATTCTGATTACCGCCAATGATCGGACATCGGGAAAGGCGGTGGTCAGCCGTGCCACCTTGTACGAGTGGTTCAAGCTGCGCGATACGGTCGGCCTTGGTTCTCTTGCCCCTTTGCCCACTAAGGAAAAGCAGGAAGTGCCGTCATGGTTCTGGCAGTTCCTGCGGTTTTATGCCCAGCCGACCAAGCCCTGCCTAACCGATGCGTTAGAAAATTATTGCAAGGCGCTGCCATCGCATATCATGCCACCGAACTACGATCAGGTTCGCCGGTTGATGGCGCGGCTTGGCAATGTCGAAAAGCATCGTGGCCGCGAGGGATCTTTGACGCTGAAGAGCCGAATGGCTTTCACGATGCGCTCCACCGCTGATCTGTTGCCCGGTTGCGTTTACACAGCTGACGGCAAGACATTTGACGCCGAGATTGCCCATCCGATCCACGGTCAGCCATTCCGTCCAGAAATCACCAGCATCGTGGACGTTGCGACCCGGAAATGTGTTGGGTTCTCCTTTGGTCTTGCGGAAAACACCATCGGCGTCGTCGATGCGCTCCGCTATGCCTGCGAACAGAACGGCATTCCGGCGATCTTTTACGTGGATCGTGGACCGGGCTTTAAAAATGACGTTCTCGACAACGAGCTAACGGGTGTCACCGAACGTTTGGGCATCACCAAGCTTCACTCGCTGCCACAAAACTCGCAAGCCAGAGGCATTATCGAACGCTTCAATGGTTCGGTCTGGAACCCGCTATCGAAGGAATTCGAGACCTATATCGGCGCGGATATGGACAGGCAGGCCCGGCAAAAGACTTTCAAAACCACCCGTAAAGACATCAAGCAATTCGGCGCATCCAGCCGCTTGCCCACTTGGCAGGATTTCCTAACGGCCTGCGTCAATGCCGTGGCTTCCTACAATGCCAAGCCGCATTCGTCATTGCCGGGCAAGATGTCCCCGAACCAGATGTGGGAATATCATGTCTCCACGGGCTTCGAGATCGTGCCGGTTCTAGAGCATGAAAAGAACGACCTTCGAGAAGCGGGCAGCGTCTCGCGCCCGCCGCCTTAACGACCATCTGGCTGAAGTCGAAGCGGAGTTGTCACCAGCCCGCTATCTGGAAGCCACGGCTCAAGTCCCCTTGAAGACAATCGACGTGACACCGGAGCCTGTAGCCACTGGCCCGACGTTGGTTGTCAGTGATGGACAGGAAATCTCTCAAATCCCGCCGGTAGCGAGTGAGCAACCTCGCAAGCGGGGCTTTGCAACGGATGAAGAGCTTGCCGCATGGGCGCTCGAACATCCCGACCAAGTCACCAGTACCCACGTTCGCGTCTTGAGATCGGCGCTTCAACGCCCCGGCTCAATTGAACTTCTCCGACTGTCAGGCATCGACCTGGACGCGCTTCGAAACCTCATCCGCGCCGCTGCCTGACAGTCGTCAACACCAAGGAAAATACGCATGAAGAATGTTTTTGTCGAGACCAGCAACGTGAAACGGTTTCAATCTGCCCTTGCCGCGCTTGAGCAGCGCGGTGCGCAGGAGGCCTGCCTTGCTGTTGTCGATGGCCTGCCCGGCTTGGGCAAAACCACCACGCTCAAGCATTGGGTCGCGCACAATGGCGCGATTTATCTGCGGGCCAAGAAAGAGTGGACCGCATCATGGTTCATGAACGAATTGCTCGAAGAGCTTCGCGCCAATCCACCGCACTCATTCCAGAAGAAGTTCCAGAAGGTCATTGAAGAGCTGGCAATGCGCAACAATGCCGCTGCCATGGCCCGACGCAACTTTGCGCTCGTCATCGACGAGGCCGACCATATCAGCAAGAAGGAAACCATCCTCGAAACAGTCCGCGACATTTCCGACATTATCGAGCTGCCGATCATTCTTGTCGGCATGGGCAAGGTCAACGATCACCTGACCCGCTTTCCGCAGGTGTCCTCGCGTGTCAGCCAGAAAGTCCGGTTCGAAAAGGCAAACCTTTCCGATGTTAAAACGCTGATCGACCAGCGTTGTGAGGTCAAGGTTGCCGACGATCTGGCCGGTTTCGTGTTCAAGGTCTCCCAAGGCTATAACCGGGAAGTGCTGGAAGCCATTGCTAATATCGAACGGTTCGGCTTGCGCATGGAGCCCGGCGATCAGGGCGTTAGCATGGCCGACATGGCGGGCATGGCGATCATAAAGGACCGCCACAACGGCCAGTCCATCATGGTGCCTGAGGTGCTGTGATGACTGTGCGGCTTGAAAACGGCACATTGCCGACAACCCTCCTGCATTGCCTTGCTGACGGTTCATGCAAAACCATTGACGAACTGGACGCCACTCTGTCGCTGGACCGAGGGCAGATTTCGGACGGAGCTTTCAGGCTCATCATGCGCGGCTATGTCGAGCGGATCGAAAAGGGCTGCTATCAATTGACGCCTGCGGGAGTGGATGCTGCCGCCCGTGGCGAGATCCTGAAAGGTGGCCCGATCCGTCCTGACACGGCGAGTGTTCGTAAACCCGTATTCGACACATTCCGCCAACGGGTTTGGACCGCCATGCGCATGGGTGGCAACTTCACAATCGGTGACATTGTGATGGTTGCGGCCACGGCAGAAGACAAAGACGCAGACAACAATGCCCGGTGGTATGTGCGCCGCCTGAAAAGTGCCGGTTACGTGGTCGAATTACCCATTCGCCAGCGCGGCACCAAGCTAACGTCCAGCGGCCATAAGCGATTTCGGCTTGTGAAGGATACCGGGGCAAAAGCGCCTGTGTACCGCCCGAAAACCAAAATGCTCCACGACTACAATCTTCGTGAGGACGTGCCATGCAGCAAATGAAGCTGATGGGATTGGCCGATCCTGCATGGATGGAGGTGTTGCGGACTGAGGCCGCGAAACCGGACCGCACCAAGGCCGACATTGCCAGAGAACTTGGCGTGTCACGCACCGCGATCTCGCTGCTATGTGCTGGCAAATACAGCGCCCGAACCGACAAGGTGCAAGCCAAGATCGCCGGTCCCGTCATGGCGCTTTATGCCCGTCGTGTCTGGTGCCCCCATTTGCGCAAAGCAATCACGCCAGAGGCCTGCGGCGAATTTTGCGCAGCCCCCATGTCCACCAGTGATCCCGGCAAACTCAAGCATTGGGCTGCTTGCCGCAACTGCAAACAGAACCCCGAGAACAGCAGTGCAGCTTCACCCGCATCGCCATCCCTCCAAGTTTCCAACATCTGACAGGAAAGGAAATGCTCATGAAATCCACCACGAAAAGCAAAGCCAAAGCCATTCTTCGTGTTCCACAGTCTCGGGAAGATGCTGTATGGGCCGTTGGTCGCATCGGTTCATTGCGCCGGGAAATTGCCGCTCAGAAAGCCCTTTCTGATGAAGTCATCCGCCGCGCTGGCGAGAAATTCGAGCGCGATACCGCTGATCTGTCGGCGGAACTGATTGAACACGAAAAGGGCGTGCAGACATGGTGCGAAGCCAATCGCCTGACCCTCACCAATGACGGTAAGGTCAAATATCATGATTTCGGTACAGGCCGGATCAATTGGCGTGCCCGCCCACCCAAGGTTTCCGTCCGCGGCGTCGATGCCGTTATTGAGGCCTGCAAAAAGCTCGGCTTCAGCATCTTCATCCGCACCAAGGAAGAGCTGAACAAGGACGCCATGTTGGCCGATCCTGACAAGGCACGGGTAATTTCCGGGGTAACGATTTCCTCCGATGGCGAAGACTTCCTAATTGAACCCCTTGAGCTTGAAACCTCGGCGTCGAAGGGGTGAGCCGGATGTATGAGCGCGTCATGTCCTCCTACAGCCAAGGCTACGCGCTTTGCACGGCGGGTGGCGTCTTGCTCGGTCACAGTTACCGGGCAACCGAGGCGGAAGCCATCGCCTCGGTGTTCCAGAACCCTGACAACCGCGATGCATTTTGGCGGGCGGCGCAGGCAGACGGCATGACCGTGCAATTCGTGTACGCCCATATTTTCACCCCGAAATTCTTCATCACCATCCCCTCTGAAGAGAAGGCAGATGCAGCATGACCTACGATTACATCCGCAACTACTACGGTATTGATGTGCCAATCGGCCAATATGTTCAGCACACCGTGACCGGGCGGTTTGGAGTTGTCAGGCCCGAAGGTGGAAGTAACCTGCATTATGTCCAGGTCCAGTTTGAGGGTGATCGGCACGTTTCGAACTGCCACCCAAATGAATTGGATTATGATGTGGCCGACATGCTGACGGGTGCGGCATGAACACCAACGCCATCATCAACATCGCCAAAACGCAACTCGGCCTCGACGATGTGACTTACCGTGCTTTGCTTGTAAGGGTGACAGGCACCGAATCATTGCGGGAAATGACCGACCGCCAGAAGTTGGCTGTAGTGGATGAGTTGAAGAGGAAGGGCTTTAAAGTCACGCCATCGGCCCGACAAAAGCTGCCGGTTTCCGACAAACGCTATATCCGGCTTATCCATGCGCTCTGGAACTCTTGCCATCGCCTGGGCGTGGTTTCTAACGGCTCCCGTGCGGCGCTTCGTGAATTTTGCCGGGGTATCCTTTATCCCGGCAATGACAAGGTGGCCGTCGATCCCGATACGCTGGACTACGAAAAAGCCAGCAAGATCATTGATGCCTTGAAGGCGATGGAAGAGCGCGGCAAAGAAAAGGCTGCGTCATGACCTTATCTATAAGCGTTAGTGATCTGCCGCACTCGCTACGTGATGTCGCGGAAACTCTGGGTCTTGACGTGGCTCTCAAATTGATCGGCAGCTTCGGCGGGCAAGAGATCAAATTTCCAAAGCGCCCGCACGACGGTCATCCGGTTATCGCGGCGCTTGGCAAAGACGCAGGTTATGCGCTATGTGAATTCATGAGTGGTGGAATGATTTATGTTCCTCATACTCGCTCACGGCGGTCAATCCGTCTTGATGTTCTCGCGCTTGAGAAGAGCGGCAAAGAGCGTGGCGAAATTGCCCGCATTCTTGGCGTCAGTCAGCGCCATGTTCGCCGGATGGCGAACAGACCCGGCAATCCCGATCAGTTTGACCTGTTTGCCTGACCGGACCTGACGTCCGGTCATATCTGACGCTCAATCGCGGCAAAGTCCTCGCATCTGCAAATTGCACCGCGAGGCCGAATGTCCCCCACACTTGTTTCCCGCATTGATGCGTCCATCCTGAAAGCTATCGCACCAACGCCCCCTTCGAAAAAGGCGGCTGCGCAGCGGGCGATTATCGCCGCATTCAGCGAAATGCTGCCGGAATTGCTCACACTGATTGAATGCACCACGCCTCTACGCATTGCGCATTTTTTGGCGCAGGTCGCCCACGAGAGCGACGGCTTTTGCACGCTGGAAGAATATGCTTCCGGGGCTGCCTATGAGGGCCGTGCTGATCTGGGCAATGTCCGTTCAGGCGACGGTGTCCGCTACAAAGGCCGTGGACCGATCCAGCTCACGGGCCGCGCCAATTACCGCGCCTTTACGATATGGATGCGTAAGACTGACCCCACATGCCCCGATTTCGAAGCCAAGCCGGAACTGGTGGCGACATGGCCATGGGCCGGTTGGGCTGCGGCATTCTTCTGGTCGCGCAACAACATCAACACCCGCGCCGCCGATATGGATGACCTGGTTAAAGTTACCAAGATCGTCAACGGCGGTCGGAACGGCCTTGCCGACCGTGCCGCTTATCTTGCCAAGGCCAAGACGGCGCTGGCGGCTCTTACTGCCGACCGGCTGTCCGGCAATCAAGTCTTTGCCGTGCTGCGCCGAGGCATGACTGGCGAAGCCGTCGAACAGTTGCAGCGGGCCTTGGCGCAAGCCGGTCATTACCATCTGACCATTGATGGCGATTTCGGTCCTGGCACCGAGGGCGCACTTCGGGCTTTCCAGAAGGCAACCGGCTTAACTGCGGACGGCCTTGCCGGGAAGAAAACCGTGTCGGCGCTGGGGCCGTTCTGGCCGCAATCCGTCTCAGACGCGGCCTGATCGCGCCGCTCATACCTCCTTCCCTTCAGTCCAAACATGGAGCCGATCATGATCCTTCGTCCGCCCTATCAGCGTGTCTTCAATCTCTTGATGACCGCCGCCGCCTTCCTGTTCTGCCTCGCCATCGCGGCTTTCGCTGCCGACGACGCCCCGTCGTTAGCATCCGGCTTTATGTCTGCGCTCACGCCGTCTGTTCTTGAGCTTGTCGCGACCGTGCTAGGCGTGGCCGGCACATGGTTGATCACCCGGCTTGTGCGGCTGATTGGCATTTCCGACTCGGCGAAGCGCTTGGAAGTCGAAGCCAAGCTGCGGGACGGCCTACATTTCGCCGCCGAGAACGGCTTGCGATTTGCTCTGACCAAGGCGGGTCTGCCTGCCGTTGCAGGTCCGGCGGCGGCTGTCGTGGCCGACGCCATGTTTTATGTGCGTGAGAAAAACCCGCAAACGCTGGAAAAGCTTGGCGTTAACGACAAGGCGCTTGAGGACATCATCCTGTCTAAATGGCCCACTGCCAGCCTCGCCCTACCGATTGCTGCGCATTGGTCATCCATCTCCAAAACCTGATCAGCCCCGCCCAGACCGGCCCGCCGCGCTGATTTGCACGGCGGTAACATCCAACAACAAGGAAACCCATGACCGGCCCCGAAACCATTTTTGGCCTCAAGGTCGCCACGCTTGCCTCGTCGGGCGTGGCGGCTGTGCTGTCCGTTGCGCTGGACTGGCGCTCCCATGACCTGTTTACGGCCATCGGCTCGATTATTGCGGGCGTGTTTGTTGCCACCATCGCCACCGAGCTGACGCTTGATCTGGCCGGTGTGGCGGACAATCCCGGCTCATGGGGCTTTGCGGTCGCTGCCGCCTACGGCATTACCGGGCGCAATCTGATCCTGTGGCTCAAGCAGGCGTCCAGCAATCCACCGCAATTGATCAAAGACTTGCTCGGTCTTGGAAAGGGTGGTGGCAAAAATGGCCAATGACCAGGACACCCGCCGCAAGGCCCGCGCCGATTATGTCTACCGGCGTATGTCGGCGGCCACCATTTCTATGACGCTCAATATCAGCGCCGCCACCTTTGGCCGTTGGAAGAAAGCCGCCAAAGAAGCCGGTGATGATTGGGACATGGCTCGCTCCGCGTCGGTGATTGCGGGCGAAGGTATCGACACGGTCGTTTCATCCGTGGTCGAGGATTTCGTGCTGATGGCGCAAGCCTTGCTGGAAGAGGTCAAGACCGAACAATTGACCCTTGATCAGAAGATCAAGCACATGGTCGCGCTGGGCGATGCCATGGTCAAGGTGACAGCCTCGGCTGGCAAGCTGGCTCCTAAAATCTCACAGCTTGGCGTTGCGCAAGACGTGGTCCAGCATCTGATTGCCTTTGTGCAGGAACAGTTTCCGCAACATATCTCCGTCGTGCAGGAAATCCTCATTCCATTCGGCGACCGGATTGCCACGGCCTTTGCTCCATGAAGCGCCCAAAACTCAGCCCGACCGTCAGCCCGAAAGACTTTCGGGAAAACCTTGCCCGGATGGCCGATGAACTGGCCCGCTGGGTGGACTTGTCCGTTACCGCCTTTGCCGCCGATCCCAAGGCCAAGGCGGCACGGCTGGCAAAGGCAAAGCACCCGGAAACCGGCTTTCGCTTCTTTCTAGAAACCTATCTGCCACATTATGTGAAGGGTGATCACAGCCGGTTTCATGAAGAGATTTTTGCGCGTGTGCCGCAAATTCTAACGTCAAGCAAAGGCGTTAGAGACCTGTTCATTGCCCCGCGTGGCTCATCCAAATCCACCCATATGTCGCTTGGTTTTGCGCTCTATTGCCTGTGTCTGGGATATAAGCGTTATATTCTCGAAGTCTGCGATGTTTATGCGCAGGCCGCTTTGCTGATCGAAGCCATCAAGGCCGAGCTGACCACCAATCCGCGTCTCGCCCATGACTTTCCAGAGGCAACCGGCCAGGGCCGCGTCTGGCGCGAGGGTGAGATCGTCACCGCCAATAATATCCGGGTTGAGGGGCTTGGCGCGCTACAAAAGCTGCGTGGCCGTCGCCATGGTCCTTATCGGCCCGACCTGATGTTTTTCGATGACCTTGAGAACGACGAGGCGGTGCGCTCGCCAGAACAGCGCAAGAAGCTGGAAACATGGATCAAACGCGCCGCCCTGAAGGTCGGCCCACCTGACGGCTCGATGGATGTGGTCTGGGTTGGCACCGTCTTGCATTATGACGCCGTGCTGGTGCGGGCGGCGAAGTCGCCAGTTTGGCGGGTGGCCGAGTTTCAGGCGATTATCCGCTTTCCTGACCGCATGGACCTGTGGGACTGGTTTGAGGAGCTTTATCATAATGAGGGCGAGGATGCGGCCCGCGCATTCTACGATGCCAACAAGGCGGATATGGACGCCGGGGCCGTGGTCAACTGGCCGTCGATGCAGCCGCTTGTTTGGCTGATGTTGGAGCGGGCTAGCGATCACGACAGTTTCCAGACGGAATATCAGAATAAGCCGATCAGCGAAGGCAGCCCGTTCAAGGATCTGACCTTCTGGGCGCTGAAGCGGAATGCCCTTGTCTTTTTCGGTGCGCTTGACCCGTCGCTCGGCAAAAAGGGCCATGGCCGCGATCCGTCCGCTATCCTGATCGGCGGCTTTGATCGCCTGACCGGTAGAATGGACGTGGTGGAAGCCTCCATTCGTCGCCGCCTGCCAGATGTGATCATTGCCGACATTATCGCCCTCCAGCGCGAGTATCGTTGCCTGTTGTGGTTTGTCGAGGCGGTACAGTTTCAAGAATTCTTGCGCACGACGTTGATGGTTGAGGCAGCAAAGCAGGGTGTCGGGATTTCTGCCGTGCCGATCACGCCACATGCCGACAAGGATCTCCGCATCGAGCGGCTCCAGCCGCCGATTGCTGCGGGTCTGATCCGCCTCAACCAGACCCAACAGACGCTGATTGACCAGCTGCAACAATGGCCCAACGCCGACCACGATGACGGGCCGGATGCGCTCGACATGCTTTGGCAAAACACGCTGCTTTATGCCGGTGGCCAGCAGGCCGGTGGTGCCAGCGCTGGCGTGATGACTGCTGCCGCTGCTGGCTCTGACAATTATGGAGATTACCGCCTGTGAGCCGCAAGAACCGCAAAACCCGCGCCAGCTTTGCCGACACCGCGACCGCAGAGACCCGGAAAAACCTGCCAAGCGAGGCCGGGACGCTGATTGCCGATGTCAAGAACGACATTACAATCCCGTTTTATACCGGCGCGCTGCAACACGCCGACGACACGCTCCTCCAGCGCGGCGGCGGCAAGGGTCTCAAAATCTATGACGAGATTAAGCGCGACACCCACGCCTCGGCCTGCCTTGCCAAGCGCAACAAGCATCTGGTGGCCCGCGAATGGGAGGTGGTCCAGGCATCTGACAAGCCGCTTGATGTCGCGGCGGCGGATTTCGTGCGTGCCACCCTGAAGGACATGCCCTTTGATGGGATCTGCGAAGATTTGTCTGGCGGCGCGATCCTGAAGGGATTTGCGGTTTCGGAGAGCATTTGGGCGAGAGACGGCAACCGGATCAAGCCGCAGCGCATCGTCAGCCATGACCAGCGCCGTTTTGCGTTCGGCCAGGACGGTCGGCCACGGCTGCGCACCTGGACGAACATGCATGACGGCATCGAACTGCCGGAGCGAAAATTCATTGTCCATCGCCACGGCGTTGTCGGCAATAATCCGTACGGTCTCGGCCTCGGCTATCAGTTGTTTTGGGCTGTGCTGTTCAAACGCGAAGGCGTAGCCTTCTGGTTGCATTTTCTCGACAAGTTCGCGGGGCCGACCGTTGTCGCCCAAACTCCCTACGGCATGTTGAGCGACGAGCAGCAAAAGCTTCTAAGCAATCTTGCCAATATCCGCACCAGCTCTGCCGTCACGGTGCCGGTCGGGACGGACGTAAAGTTTCTTGAAGCCGCGCGATCCGGCTCCGTTAGCTATCAGGAATGGCTCGAATATTGGGACAAGCAGATATCCATCTGCATACTCGGCGAAACGCTGACCACCGACATCGGTTCTAGCGGTTCTCGTGCCGCCGCTGAGACCCATGCCGGGATGCTGGATCTGCTGGTGGACAGTGACGCTGATCACCTGTCGGACACGTTGAACGAACAGCTTATCCGCTGGCTGGTCGAGTACAACTTCCCCGGCGCTGCCGTCCCGCGTGTCTGGCGGGTGCGCCCATCTAATGAAAAGGCCAAGGCTGAAACGCGCAAGGCCAGGGCTGAGGCAGCAAGCTCCGAACATGCCGCCCTGGTTGAGATCATCGCCACCGCCGCCAATATTGATGACGACGACACCGCCCGCGAGTTAATTACCTCGTTCGACCTAACCCATAGTCTCTCGGATCAGACGATTGATCGGCTGGTGGAAGCACGGTTTGCCTTCATGGAAGGCAAGCGGCCAAAACAGCAAATGCCCGATAACGCTCCTGCATTCTCCAGCCTGTTCGGGCCGCTTGGCTCAAAAAAAAAACGGCAGCTGACGGCAAGCTTTGCCGATGACGTCGATCCTGTCAGTGATCTGACGGATCAGCTCGAAGATTTAGCCGCCAGTCTTTCCACCCGCCGCCTCAACACCATCCGCAGCGCCATTGAGGCCGCGCCCGATTATCCAGACGCCGCCCGCGCTATTCTCACCATTGGTGCAAAGTGGACCCCTGATGCACTTGGCAAACTGTTAGGCGATGGCTTGGAGCTGGCGGCCCTTCATGGACGCGAGGCCGCGTTTACTGATGGCGAGGACGATGACGCCCGCTTTGCCGACGCTGACGTATTCAACCAGCCGTTCAAGGAACAGATCGAATTCTTTACCCAAAAACGGGGCAAGCCGACCAAGGTATGGACTGATGCGCTGCGCGGCACCCATGACCGCGCCTTTGTTATTGCAGGCGCCACCGATCTCGCCATGCTGTCGGATTTTCAGACAGCCATTGCCAGCGCCATGCAAAACGGAACCACCTTTGCCGATTTCCAGAAGGACTTTGACCGGATCGTTGCCAAATACGGCTGGGCCTATAAGGGTGAACGTGGCTGGCGCAGCCGGGTAATTTTTGAGACCAACCTGCGCACCAGCCACATGGCGGGGCGGCTTAAGCAGATGCGCGACCCGGATGTGCTGAAGCTGCGCCCCTATTGGGAATATCGCCACGGTGAAACCCGCAAGCCGAAAATTCCGCGCACCCAACATCTGGCGTGGCACGGCAAATGCTACCCGCATGATGATCCGTTCTGGCAGACCCATTTCCCGCCGAACGACTGGCATTGTTCCTGCGGTGTGCGTTCCCGCTCCCTGCGAGACCTGAAGCGTATGGGCAAAGACGGCCCCGATCCATCTCCCAAAATTCTAACGGAACCGATGAAGGACCCACTGACCGGCCAGCTGATAGAGCAGCCTCAAGGCATCGGCTACGGTTGGGATTATCAGCCCGGCGATCTCTGGGAACGCGGCCTCACGCCGTCGAATCTGATGGAGCAAGGCCGCGAAGTCCTGGACAATCCGCGCATGGCGGTGGAGATCGACGCCCCCGAACCGCTGGACGAGCTGCTGAAGGCGGCAAAGCCATTCAAGGCCAAGGCACTCGAAGATGGGCTTGAGCCGGAAGTTTATGTGCGAGCGTTCCTTGAACCGTTCGGCGCGGACATTGGCAAAGCCGTGCTGTTCGAAGACGCAGCGGGCAATCGTATCCCTGTTTCCGATCTGCTGTTTCGAAACCGCGAAGGCGCGTTCAAGGCGCTGAAACGCAATCGCCACCGCGTTATGTCGATGATGGCCGAAGCGTTGATTGACCCTGACGAGATATGGATGGGTGTGGCGCGTAAAGTCGAGAGCGGCGATCTTGTGGTGGATCGCCGTTACATCCGTGTCGATCCGAAAACCGCCATTCAGATCGTATTCGAGATTGGTGAGCGGGGATGGGAGGCCGTCACCAGTTTCGATTTTACGGATAAAAAAGGAGAGCCGGACTTTTCCGCCCTTGAGAAACGGCGTGTCGGCAAGCTGATCTACAGCCGCCCGGAAAAGTAAAAGGCCGGGAGCGATCCGGCCTTTGCATCAACAAACTGGCGTGACCATCGCCGGTCTCGTCCGCTGACACGACAAATATAAGCCAACCAGGAGCAAAAGTCGAGATGACCGGTATCAGCTACAAGGCGATCATTGACGACCGGGACATGCGGGCAAAGCTGGCCGAACTGATCGGCAAGATGCAACGCCCGGCAGGCTTTTACAAAAACGTCGGTGAGCACCTGCTCAACTCAGTCAAGGACAACTTTGAAAATGAGCGCGCTCCGGACGGCTCCCGCTGGAAAGTCTTGTCGCAAACAACCCGTGACCAGCGCGAGAAAAAATATGGCCACTCGCCTAACTCCATTTTGCGGGCTTCCGGCGATCTGATGAATTCCATAAATATGCAAGCCAGTGACACAGACGTTCGTATCGGCTCCAGCCTAATTTACGCTGCCATTCATCAGTTTGGTGGTGATGCTGGTCGGGGCAAGAAAGTCACCATCCCGGCGCGGCCTTATCTTGGGCTTACAACGGCTGACGAGCAAGAGGTGGTGACTATTGCTGAAGAGTGGCTGGCGGCAGAATAATGACAATCAATCAATCAATTGCCGTTAGGATTGTTGTTACTAATTCGAACGTGCTCGCTCCATTTAATTACATTACTGACCCAAATATAAGCCCTAAAAAAGTCCTGTTCTGCTGAGTGCCTTGCATTTGCGCGAATCAAAAAACAATCATAGATAGATTTTTCTAACGCTTCACGCAAAAATCCAGGAGCAAAAATGACTGTTCCCCTGCTTCCGTCAGAAGAGCTATCTAATGACGTTGTCGACCTTCTGATTGAATCTGGCCTAATTCGGTCAGAGAGCCGCAAAAATTTAGCGAAAAAAATCTCTTCCGGACAAATGACGGGAAACGATTGGGAGATTGAGGTCGAGCAATCAAGCAAAGGGGAAAGTAACAAGTGACCCCTCCAGCCTCATTAAAGTCCCTTACCATCACAGCATTCCGGGGTTCGTCTTCGACATTCACTCTACCCTTTGAGAAGGGTAAGAAAATGACACTCCTTTATGGTGAAAATGGCACTGGTAAAACGACCATATGTGATGCTTTCGAGTTTCTCGCTAACGAACGCGTCTCATCGATATCAAATTATGGGTTGGGGAACGCTCTTGAAAAGTTTTGGCATTCAGCGAAGAGAAAGCCGGCAGATTTACTTGTTGAATTAGAGACAAGCGCAGAAACATTTCGTGGAAAATTAAACGGCAAATCGGTTGAAGTAACTCCTGCAGGGAAGAGTCCAAAAATTGAGTTGCTTCGGCGGCAGCAAATGCTGCGCCTCATTGAGGCAAAACCTGCGGAAAGATATAATGAAATCAAGAGATTTGTGGACATATCGGGTTTCGAGGTATCTGAAGATAATTTACGTAAACAAATAAAATTGATCTCAGAGCGGAAAGAGAATTCAAAACAAGCAGAAAAGCAAAGTCTCGAAGAGCTTCACGGTTTCTTTCAAGCCGCTGGATCGCCAGAAAATTTAACGCCGATATCATGGGCGAAAAAGAATATTTCTGAAGCTAATGATGGTCTCGATTCAAATATTGGCGAGCTTGCGAAGCTTCGGGACGCATTTAATGAATTAAAGAAAAATGTCGATATCCAGAAAGCGCGCCTTCATTCGTTAGAGCTAGCACAGTCAAATTTAGCTGCTGCTCGGGATAAACTGGAAAGCGAGGCAACCGAACTAGGCCGCACACTCATAAACCGGGTTTGCAAATCGGCCTGATTTTGATTCACTGAGGGCTTGATTTGGAGGCCTCTCATGACCCGTCGCCGGTTTGATCTCACCGATTTCGAATGGACTGTCATCCAGCCCTTGTTACCCAACAAGCCGCGTGGGGTGCCACGGGTTGACGACCGGCGGGTGATCAACGGCATCTTGTGGCGGTTTCGGACAGGTTCACCCTGGGCAGACGTTCCTGATCGATATGGCCCATATACAACCTGCTACAACCGGTTCGTGCGATGGCGAAAGGCGGGTGTCTGGGATCATGTTCTGGGCGAGATTTCCAAGGCTTTCGACGGCGATATCGTTATGATCGACAGCTCCTGTGTCCGTGTTCATCAACATGCGGCCACGGGAAAAAGGGGGATCAACACGATGGCTGCATGGGACGTTCCCGTGGCGGCTTGACCACCAAAATCCACGCCGTTGTCGATGCCGATGGCCGACCGATCCGTCTCGCACTCACAGCCGGTCAAGCCCATGATGGTCGCATGGCAGAACCATTGTTACAGACAATCTCCAAGGGTGCGATCCTGCTGGCGGACAAGGCCTACGATACCAACGCGATCAGAGCATTTGCAAAGCAAAGGCAGGCATGGGCCAATATTCCTGCCAAGAGCAATCGGAAGGGAAGCTTCCCTTTCAGCCAATGGGTTTACCGACAGCGCAATCTCGTTGAGCGTTTCTTCAGCAAACTCAAACAGTTCAGAGGCATCGCAACCCGTTACGACAAAGACCCATTGAACTTTCTCGCCGCTGTCAAATTGGCAGCAGCAAGAATTTGGATCAGATCGTTATGAGTCTACGGCCTAGCGCAGGATGCCTCAAATATATTGGCTGTCCTACAGGCTGGTCAAAACTATCTAAATAGTCATCCTGATACAGATGAGTGCCCCCTTTGCCGAAGCCAAGATCGTATTGATGTTATGGGGGAAGATATTGCTAATCGGCTGAGAAAACTTGAAGGGTTCCGTAAAGCAAGCGATGAGCACAAGCAGTCCGTTGACAATCTCTCAAATGCTGAAAAGGCCATCACTCAACTCAAAGAGGAATATAAGAATGCTGTGGAGATTTTCGAAACAGCAATTTCCAATGAAGCTTGGAAAGACAAGTTAAACCTACCGGGAAAACTCCCTCCGCAAGATTACTTGTTGATAGGATTATGGATAGCTGAAAACGAGCACTTGAGTAATGAATGGGCAAAACTGGAAGCGTCTTGGATAGACCAAAGTAAATTTCTTGCTGCGTTAAGAGCCGCCTCAGATAGATATGATAAGAATCTTCGCCAAAGAATGGCTTTAGATGAAATAATCCCTAGAGTTGAAAAAGCACTGGAAATTTGCATTCAAGAAAGACAGAAGTTCACTGAAAAGGTGATAGGTGATATCGCCCAAGAAGTGGGTAATTTGTACGAGACTATTCACCCAGGCGAAGGACTTGCGAAAATTTCCTTCGCTTTAGACCCGAAGAAGAGAGCATCTATTGAGCTTGGAGCGCAATTTTCAGGAAAGGGTGTTCCCCCACAAGCTTATTTTAGTCAGTCACATCTGGATACTCTAGGCTTATGTGTCTTTCTCGCGCTTGCAATGCGAGGCCAGCCAGATAAAACAATATTAATTTTAGACGACGTCCTCGGTAGTGTTGATGAACCTCACGTGGAACGCGTCATTGGAACAATATATGAAATGTCTCAAAAATTCTTTCATACGATTGTTACCACCCACTATCGCCCATGGCGGGAGAAGTTTCGCTGGGGGGTACTGAAGCCTAGTCAACCATGCCAGTTTGTGGAATTAAAGCAATGGACATTGAATGACGGGATTTCACTCATAAACTCTCTTCCCGAGGTTGAGAAACTTAGAGTGATGCTGGCTGATCCAAATCCGGATATTCAAGCCGTTTGTGGTAAGGCCGGAGTGGTCCTTGAGGCATTGCTAGATTTTCTAACTTTGACATATGGATGCGCTGTACCGCGTCGGGTTGCAGACAAATACACTTTGGGGGAATTGCTTCCGGCGATTAACGGTAAACTGCTTACCTCTTTACGAGTACAAGTTATTGACAATTCAACAGTGGGCGGGTCGATTGTAAGCGAAATTGAAATAAAACCTATTTTGGACGGCGTTAAGGAAATTGCTCAAACGCGCAATGTTATGGGTGCACATTTTAACAATCTAGCCTTCGAGCTATATCCTAACGATGGCCTCAAGTTTGCTCGTTTAGTGGAAACGTTGGCCGGGGCATTAGTTTGCAATGAGTATGGTTGGCCAAGCAGAGACAAAACCGGCAGCTATTGGAATAACGGTGGGGATACACGTAGGCTTCATCCATTAAAGAAGCCCAGCTGAGGTTGCCGAACGACTTGATTAAGCGTTCTATAGAAAAGTGTATAGACCCGCGTTAGACCCCCGTTAGAAACGGGCTACGGCACCATCCAGCGCGCATCCTTGCACCACAGTTGCATGCGGGCTTGAAACTCCCCACTCATTGTCGCATGTTGGCCTTGCGAGACGCATTGAACTGACCGGACCTGATGTCCGGTCTTTTTGTTTTGGGCAAGGCGGCATGGTGGCTTCAGATGATTTCTGGAGCCGAGATGACTACCGCTTCTGCCACACCCACCAAGACCACCCTGACCAGCACCACCGCCCGCATCGAAGTTTTCCGCCCCGGCACGTTCACGCCGATGGAAGGCACGTCGATTACCTATAGCGCCGCTGACCTGAAGGCGGCGGCTGATGCTTACGATCCTCTTACCGCGCCTGTTCCTGTTGTCGTCGGTCATCCGGCCACGGACGCCCCGGCCTATGGCTGGGCGCAGAGTTTCGACTATGACGCAAGCAGCCAACGGCTTTATGCGACGGTGGGTGAGATCGATCCGGCGTTCTCGGATGCCGTAAAGGCCGGGCGCTATAAGAAAGTCAGCCTGTCATTCTTCCGGCCTGAAGCCTCGGCCAATCCCGTTCCCGGCACATGGTATCCGCGCCATATCGGTTTTCTCGGCGGCGCGGCCCCGGCGGTCTCTGGCCTGAAGAACGTCCAGTTTTCCGCCCCGGAAAGCAGCGTTACCGTCAGCGCCGATTTTGGCGAGCGCGGCTTTGAAGAGGCCGCAAGCCTGTTTCGCAGCATCCGTGAATTCCTGATCGACAAATTCGGCATGGAAGACGCCGACAAGGCTCTGCCCGGTTTCCAGATCGATTGGCTTTCGGAAACCGAAATCCAGTCCCCCGCCAGCCGCCCGGCCTTTGCCGCGCCGCCTGCATCCCAACCACCAGAGAAAAAGGAGCCTGTTGTGGTCCAGACCAATGCCGACTTCGCCGCCCGCGAAGCCGATTTTGCTGCCCGTGAGGCGCGGCTCAAAGACAGCGAGGCCAAAATCGCCCATGCTGCAAATGTGTCATTTGCGGAAGGTCTCGTTAGTGATGGCAAGCTGTTGCCTGCCTCGAAAGACAAGCTCGTCGCTGTCTTGAATGCCTTTCCCGGTGAAACGACCGTGTCATTTGCGGCTGATGAAGCCGCCGTGCCAGTCGCCCAGGCGCTGCGCGATCTTTTGGCCGCACAGCCAAAGATCGTGTCTTTCGGGGCGATGGATATGCCGGAAACGGGCGTTGACGAGAGCGCCGCCTCATTTGCGGCTGATGGCAAGCCGGTCGATCAGGCCGGTCTTGAGCGGCACAACAAGGCGGTGGCCTATCAGCGTCAGCACCCCGGCACGTCCTACATGGACGCCGTGCGGGCGGTTGGTTGAGGGAGGGCGAGGCTATGCAGTTTTTTCAGCCGGTCCTTTCGGACACAGTAACCGCCACCACACTTTTCGACGCTTACGACCTGATCGGTTTCGATGACGGCAAGGTGACGAGCGACGACGCTCCGGTCAAGGGCATGGCCCATCATCCGGCCACCGAGATCGGCCTCGATGTCGCCGTCATGATGATCGGCACGGGCCGGGTCCGCGCTCGTGGCGTCATCACCAAAGGGGCAAAGCTGATCTCTGCCGCTGCCGGTGGTGTCAAAGCCGCGCCCGCCAATGCCGCCAATCCGTTTGCCGTGGCGCTAACCGCCGCAGCCGATGGCGAATTCGTCACCATCCTCATCCGTTAAGGACCACCGCACATGACCACTCGCGCTCTCAACCAGCGGACGGCTGCCGTCGTCAATCCGATCCTGTCCACTCATGCCCGTGGCTACCGCAACTCCACCTTCATCGCCAGCGCGCTGTTTCCGCGTGTTTCGATCCCCAACCGTTCCATGCTGGTTATCAAGTTTGGCAAGGAGGCGTTTCGCAAACTCAATACCCGCCGTGCGCCTGGCTCCGCTACCAAGCGGGTGCAATATGGCTATGCGGCGGACCCGGTCTCGCTGGTGCAGGACTCACTTGAAGGCATCGTGCCGACCGAACACCAACAGGAAGCCGAGACAGTGCCGGGCATCGATCTCGGCGCGGGTGCGGTCAATATGGTGCTTGACGTTCTCGACCTCAATCTTGAGATCGATAGCGGACGGATTGCCCGCGACCCAGCCAACTATGACGCCAACCACAAGATGGTGCTGACCGGCGCGGATCGCTGGACCGATCCGGACAGCGATCCGAAGGCAGACCTGGACGAGGCCAAGGAGATGATCCGCCGCTCGATTGGTCGCTATCCCAACACGCTTACGCTTGGTCCCAATGCTGGCAATGCCCTCAAGGGCCATCCCAAGATTAAGGAGCAGTTTAAGTATACCTCGAAAGCCAGCATTTCCACCGACATGCTGGCTGCCTATTTCGACGTCAAGAAAGTGGTGATCGGCGCTGCGGTTTATCTGCCGGAGACCGCCGACGATGCGGCTCTCGCCAATGACGTCTGGGGCGATGATGCGATCCTCGCCTATGTCCCAGAAGCTGGCGACAATTTTCAGGTGCCGTCCTTTGCCTATACGTATGAGCTGACCGGCTATCCGCAGGTCGAACAGCCCTATTATGAGCGGCCTATCAAGTCGTGGGTCTATCCGACCACGGTTGAGCGCCGTCCTATTCTGACCGGTGCTGAAGGTGGATTTCTCTTCCAGAATGCGGGGTCGAAATGAGCGACCTCATTACAGTAACCTTGACCGGCCCCGCCAAAATCGGCGGACAACGCAAGCTTGCCGGGGCCACCATCGCCGTCAGCACAACGCTTGCCCTTCAGCTTGCTGCATCCGGTGTCATCAATCCCGAAGTAGCGCAATCGCTGGCCGAGGCGATGCAGGACACACCGCTTGCATCGGATTTCCAGGCGGCAGTGGATGCTGCCGTGGCAGAGCGGATCACCACGCTTGAAATCAAAACGGCGGAAGAGCTTGCCACCGCCCAACGTCGGATTGACGAATTGGATCAGGAAACCGAGGACCTCACCGCCGATCTGGCGGATGCGATTGTCCGTTTGGGCAAGGCAGACGCCCGTGTGGCCGAACTGGAAAAGCTGCTTGCTCCTGCGCAGGCTTCGCCCGCCACCGAAGGCGCGGAGAACAAGCCCGCCGCCAAGCCCGCCAAGGCCACGAAATAAGGTCCGTCCTTAAAACTTCCAAGCCGGACCTTTTGAGCGGGGCGGGTGGCCCCAGCCGCCCCGCTCTTCTTTCGAAACTGGATCTCACTCACCATGACGCGATTTCTAACGGTTGATGACTTTACCGCCGCCTTCGGGCTTGCCGAAGTCTCGCAGATCGCGGGCATCGGCAACCTTAACGACCCAGCTGGCCGCAGCCTGGACGTAACCAAGATTGAGGCGGCCATCATCTGGGCCGAGGATATTTTTGTCGGTTATGCCCGCGCCCGCTATCCCGTTATCGAGACGCTGACGCCAGAGGTAACGGCCCCCGTCATCAAGGGCCTAATTGCCGATGTGGCGCGCTACCGCCTGCGGGATAAATCGGGCGGCCAAGGCCAAGTCGCGGACACCGTTAGAGAGCGGCACGACGCCGCCATGGCCAATATCAAGGCCGTGGCGACCGGCAAATTCGAATTGCCGATTGCGGGCCTGCCCACCAATGGCGAGGCCGGGTCCGTCAGTTCGCAGGCCATTGTGCCGCCGTCGCCGGTTCGCTCGATGCTTTACGGGTGGCGGCCATGACAGATGCGCTGATTACGGCCCGTCCAGCGACCGTCATTGAGCAGGTAGAGGATGCACTGCTTGCCGAGCTGAAGGTCAGCGTTTCCGGCCAATGCAAGGTCGAGGCATTCCCGAACGATCCGGCGCTCTATGATTTCAGTGGGCTGCCCGCTGCCTTGCTCGTGCATTATGCCGGGTCACGGTTCACCGCTGCCAAAGGGCCGGTCAGCACGACCCAAGCCCGCGCCATGGAATTCTCATTGGTTCTGTTGGTCCGATCTTTGCACGGCGAAGGCGGCGCTTATGCCCACCTCGAAGATATTCGCCTTGCCATCCAAGGCCGGGCCTTTGCCGGGGCCGGACCTGCCATGATCATCCGCGACCAATTGGTCGAAGAAAAAGACGGCGTCTGGCGATGGGAAATCCGCGTGTCCCTGCCGATCCCCGCCGTTGCCCGAAACTACCAGACCCCCGCGCCGTTCATGCGTCCGGGCATTTCCACCCCCTGAAGAAAGCCGAGGATATGGCAAAGACACCCGCAAGACAGTCCTATCTCTACTCCGGCCCGGTCACGCCGCTCGACATCGAGGGCGAGAGCCGGATGCTGTTTCCTGGCACGTCCTACCGCGACCTGCCGGAGGATCACCCCATCGTCACCAATCTCATCGAGCGAAAGCTACTGGTGGCCGAGACCGTTAAGGCCGAAGCCGCGCCTGCCGTTGCCGATGCCGGTTCGGAAGGAGCCTGATCATGGCCGCAACGTTTCACCACGGCCCGGAGGTCGTAGAACATAAGGACGGCGTATCTGTCGTCCGCGACGTCAAGTCCGCCGTCACCTATGTCAACGGTACGGCCCCAATCCACCTCATCCATGACACGGCGGCAAAGCGTGCCGAATACATCAACAAGCGGGTTGTCATCCGCACCCGCACAGAAGCGCTGCGGCCTTCGGCGAACATGTCGCGGGCTACACCATTCCCGCAGCCCTGGACGCCATCTTCGACCAGGGCGACGGCGGCACGATCATCGTCAACAATGTCTTCGATCCAGACACGCACAAATCAGGCACGACGCCCGATCCTGCGGCGGTTACGGTGCAGGAGATCAATGGCGGCATTTCTGCTGCTGGTGTCGCCAGGGGCTTTTCCGGCGCATACGAATGCTACAACACCCTCGGCTATTTCCCGAAAATCATTATTGCGCCTGGTTATTCGCCCTCCGCCGTGGTGCGCGCCGAAATGGATGTGGTGGCCTCTCGCCTCAACGCGATGGCAATCGCCGACCTGCCGCTTGGCCTGACCAAGCAACAGGCGGCGGAAACACGCGGGACCAATGGCATGGCGAATACGTCCAGCCCCCGCGTGATCCTGACCTATCCGCATGTCGTCATTGAAGACACGACCGGGGCGGCGGAAACCCGACTGGACCCGCTGTCGTCGCGGCTGGCGGGCGTTATCATCGCCACGGATCTCGACGAAGGCTGGCACCACAGCCCATCGAACCGGGAGATCAAGGGCGTGGTCGATCTGGAAACGGCGATCAATTTCTATCCGTCCGACTACCAGAACGACACCAATTTCCTCAACGAAGTGGGTATCGTCACCGCCATGCGCTCGTTTGCGACCGGGTTCCGAACGTTTGGCAACCGTTCGGCGGCTTATCCCTCCTCGTCGCATGCCGAGAACTTCATCCATGCGCGCCGCATCCTGGACATGACCCATGAGTCCGTCATCTTCTACCTCATGAACTACGTGGACAAGATCGGCACCCGCGCCAACATCGAATCGGTCGAGGAAGGGGTGAACTCCTATCTGCGCTCCAAGATCGCCGATGGCGTTTTCTACGGGGCAAGCTTCCGCTTCGATACCGCGAAGAACACGGCGGCCCAGATTGCCGATGGGCGGTTCTTCTACAAATTCGAGTGCCACCCGATTGCCGTGATGGAGCGGATCACCGTCGATAGTTACGTCGATACAAAGTTCATCGCCGATGCCCTGTCGCTGGCCGCATAAGAGGGACAAACACCATGGCGCGTAAAACCGGACAAATTACCCAGGCCGACTGCTACATCAACGAGGTCGATGTTTGCGGTCGAGTCGCCGAACTGGACATGGGCGAGATCGCCCATACCGAGATCGAACACAAAACGCTGGGGCAGATCGGCGTCCTCAAACTGCCGGGCCGCCCGGTGGAGGCCATTGAAGGCAAGATCAGCTTCGAATGGTTGGACGAGGAAGTGTCGAGGTCGATCATGAACCCGACCAAGACGCACAAGATACAAATCCATTCCTATGTCGATATTTTCGACGCGGATGGCCTCAACTCCGATCAGTCTCACACGCTGATCACCCATATCGGGTTTCAGATGATGAAGACCGGTGGGCGCACCGCCAAGCTGGGCGAAAACCTTGCCCAGGAGCATGACATTTCCATCACCAGTTTCAAGCAGTCGGTCTATGGCGGCGAAACGCCAATCATCGAATTCGACGCCTGGAACAACATCTACCGCGTCAACGGCGAGGATGTCTGGCCCAAGTAGCGGCCAGCCTTTTCCACCTTCAGCCTCAAATTTCTAACGCACACCGAGGAATAATCCCATGACCGACAAAGACACCGCCACCGAGTTCAAGGGCGTCCGCGCCAAGCTTTTGGCCAACAAAGCCGCGAAATCCGGCTCTTACGATTTCCCCTTGAAGGAATGCGGCGTGACCGCAAGCGTCCCGAATTTCATCAATCACGGCCTGTGGATGCGGGCACAGCGGATTGCCAAGGGCGACACCTCGAAAGCGCAAGCGGCTTTCATCTGTGAGGCGGTGCTGTTTGACGGCGAGAAGCTCACCGTCACGGATCTCGCCGAACTGGTTCCAGCCGGTGACACGCTGGCGTTGATTAATGAAGTCTTCGGCGAGGATGAAGATGAGGGAAAGGAGAAAGCGGCCTGACACTGTCGTTGCCCGTCCAGCACCTCTTCATGATTGAAAAGGGCTGGACGCATGACGATCTGAATGGCATGACGGAATCAGAATTCGGCTGGTGGTATGACGAGGCCATCAAGCTGGAAGAGGCCAAGGCAGGCGCCATTCGTGATGCCTCTAAAAGCTGACCGGACCATATGTCCGGTCAATTTATCCCGAAGAAAATGCGACCTCTGGCAGGCAACTGACCGGAGGTTTTTTTATGCGCTTTGCCATGATTTTCGAGGGCGTGGACCGCGCCACCAAGGTCATGGCAAAGATCATGGCGGCGGAAAAGGCAACCGCTGCCGCCAGCGTCTCCAACTCCAAGAAATCCGCGACTGCTGCCGAATCGGCCACCAAAGCAACAGAAAAGCAGGCGGCGGCTGCTAGCGAGACCTCGTCAGCATTTCGCACTATGGGGAATACGGCACGGGGTGCATTTTCCGCTGTCAGGTCGGGAGCGCAGTCGGCTTTCGGCGCGGTATCGAATGGGGCAAAGGCTGCGAGCCGTGCCGTCCAGGCGCTCCATCGCCAAACGATCCAGCTAGCAAAAGGCGGCTTCAGCCAACTTGCATCTGGTGGGCAAAAAGCATTCCGGGGTATCGCTCTCGCTGGCAGTATTGGTGCGGCTGCTGCTGTTACGTCTTTCGGTGTTGCGACAGTCGCCGCCACATCCATGGTCGATGTCGCCGCTCAGTTCGAGAAGTTTCAGACCATCTTGGAGACCACGGAAGGCTCCAGCGCCAAAGCAAAAACCGCGATGGCTTGGGTGGCGGAATTCGCGGCAAAGACGCCTTACGAACTGTCTGAGGTCAACGAGGCCTTTGTGCAACTGCGCACCCGTGGCCTTGACCCGACGAAGGGTCTGTTGAAAACCCTGGGCGATACATCCGCTGCCATGGGAACGCCGCTCAAACAAGCGGTGGAGGCGGTGGCCGATGCGGTCACGGGCGAAAACGAACGCCTGAAGGAATTCGGTATCGTCGCCTCCAAGACCGGTAACAAGATCACATACGAATACACCAACGCTGCCGGAAAGACAGTTAAGGCATCCGTTAAGGCGTCTGACCGCCTCGCCATTCAAGCCAAGCTCATGCAAATCTGGGCTGAGAAATTCGGCGGCGCAATGGAAAAGCTTTCCGGCACATGGTCCGGGATGGTGTCCAATCTGGCCGATCTGTGGAGCCAGTTTCAACTGGCCATCATGAATGCCGGACTGTTCGACTGGATGAAAGGCAAGCTGAAGTTTCTCCTCGACACGGTCAACCAGATGAAGGCAGACGGCTCCTTTGATGCTTGGGCAAAGAGGATCTCCGAAAATATCGTATCGGTTCTTGAAACCGCATGGGCCTTTGCCAACCGGGCCTATGAGGTGTTCGAGAAGTTGCGTGGCCATCTCACCGCCGCTTCCGACTATGTGGGAGGTTGGGAAAACCTTGCCGCCATTCTCGGTGCATTGGTCTTTGCCCCGGCCTTGATCTCGACTGCTGCTGGCCTTGTTCAAATCGCCATCGGTCTGTCGATGCTAATGAGCGCGTTAGCGGGGATGAGCATCACCGGGACATTGCTCGGGATTGCCGCAGGCGTGTCGAAACTCGCTATCGCGCTTAAGGCTATGGGCATAGCGCTGATGTCCAATCCCATCGTCTTGATTGTTGCCGCCATCGTGGCCGCCGCCGTGGCAATCTACGTTTATTGGGAGCCGATCAAGGCGTTTTTCGTGGATCTCTGGTCTTCGATTTCAGCAGGTGCCAGCGCCGCTTGGACCGCGATCAAGGCGTGGCTTGGCTTTGATCCTGTCGCGGCTTTGTCTTCGGCCTGGTCGTCTGTCGCTTCGGTGGTTTCGAACGCATGGGATGCACTGCCGCACCTGACCTGGGACGAGGTTATCGCCGCGCTCGATTGGGTGAGTTGGATTTTCCCGCTGCGCTGGCTGGACTTCATCCCCGGTTTCTCCTGGGCTGGCATCATTTCCGGTGCGCTTGATTGGGGCCAGTACATCGTCGGCCTCGACTGGACCCGTTACCTACCCACGTTCAAGTGGCCGGATTTGCCAAGCTTCAACTGGCCTGACATTCCCATGTTAGAACTGCCGTCGCTGCCAGATGTTGCGGGATGGATCGGAGCCTTTGGCGATAAGGCCATGGTGGCAATAGAGGCGGTTTCGTCGCGCCTTGGCGGCGCGTGGAGCAAGGTCAAGTCTGCCTTCTCTTTTGGCGATCAGGAAGCCAAGGTCGCCGTCACCGATCCGGCCACCATCAAGGCCACGGCAGCGGCGACCGCTACCTTGAAAACCGATATGCAGGCCGTCGCCGCTATCGACACCAGCGCCGCCATGGAAAAGCTCCAGGCTGTTGACGCCTCAGCAAAGGCCATCCTGCCCGCCGTCACCGCCGCTATCCGACAGGCGGAAGCTTTCCTGTCTGGCGTCTCATTCTACAACCAGGGCGCATCCCTGATGGACACGATGGCCGCAGGCATTCGCGCCCGATCTGCCGTCGCCGTGGCTGAGATTGCCAAGGTGGCGCAAACGATGCGCGATCATCTGCCATCTTCCCCCGCCAAGATCGGCCCGCTGTCCGATATCCACCGGTTGAAGTTTGGCGAGACCATTGCCGGTTCTATCCGCGCCGAGCCGATGGTGAAGGCTATGCGGACGGCGGCGTTGGCCACAATGGGAGCGGCGGCGATAACCGCGCCTGCCGTGGCAGCGCCCAATGTCACGCCCGCGACGGTCGCCCCGGCCAGTGCCGCCAGCCCGGTATCCAGCCAAAGCCAGAGCGAGGTGGCGCGGTCGCAGATTGCCCGCATGTCGGTGCAAGCCGCACCACAGTCAGCCAGTGCCGCTGCACCTGTCACCCTGCAATTCAGCCCAACGCTGACCATACCCGCGCAGGCTGGCCAGGGCACCGACATGAAAGCCGAGTTTGACAAGATGATGCGCGACAGCGCCCGCCAGCTCGCCGACCTGCTGGACGAAGAACAGCGCCGTCGCGCCCGGAGGAATGTATGATCTATCTTCTCGGCTCCATCCCGCTCGGTATCGATCCCGTCACGGCTCCGCTTGCTCAAGAATTTTCCTTTGCCAACACCTTTGCGCAACATGCCCCGACACGGGGCAAGCCGGTGCTTCAGGAAATCGGCGAGGAACTGGACACGCGCAACTTTTCCTTCTTTTTCTCGGAGGAGTTCTGCGAGCCAGCCGACGAACTGGCGAAGCTTGAAGCAGCCTTCGCGTTAAAAACCCCGATGCCGCTTGTGCTGGGCAATGGGTCATTTGACGGGAAGCGCTGGCTCGTTGAAAGCCTTTCTGGCCGGATCATCAAGACCAATCGCAGCGGCTCGCCCGTGCGGATCGAGGCAACGATTGGCCTTTTGGAAGACTCGATTGCGGGCGGCCTGTTCAGCCTGATTACGTCTATCGCCAAGTCTCGTGCGCCAGCCCTTTCCGGGTCGGCTTCCTCAAACCCTGAGGTGAAGAAATGACCGAGCTGACCGGCGATTATTTCGAATACACCACCGTCGCGGGCGACCGGTGGGATATGCTGGCCTATAGCTATTATGGCGACCAGTATAAGCAAACCGTGCTGATCGAAGCCAATCGCCACCTTTATCTCGACACGCTCACCGTGCCGCCCGCGATCCTGCCCCAAGGCGTGAAGCTGAAGATCCCGGTCATCGCCGAGACCGCGACCAATGCCGATGTGCTGCCACCGTGGAAAACGGCTAACCCAACCTATGGAGCAAGCTGATGGTGTCGCGGCCATACTTCTCACTGATCTATCAGGGCGTGGACATATCTTCCGAACTGGACCCGGAAACCACGTCCATCACCTATACCGACAATCACCACGGCAAGGTGGACGAAATCGACGTGGCCGTCCAAGACAAGGATGGACGCTGGAAAGGATCATGGAAGCCGGAGCCCGGCGACAAGATGACCTTGACCATCTTTGACGGCCTGGGCGGCATGTTACCCTGCGGTGATTTCGAGATGGACGAGCCGGAGGCAGAAGGCGACCGTGGCGGTGACAAGATGACCATTCGCGGGCTGGCCGCGCCGATCTCCAAGCCATTGCGCACCGCCAAAACCCGCGCCTTTGAAAAGCAGACCTTGCGCGCCATCGTTTCCAAAGTTGCTCAAGAAAATGGCCTGACCTTGGAAGGCGAAATCGAAAGCATGAATTTTGAGCGGGTCACACAACGCCGCGAACGAGACCTGGAGTTTCTAACGCGGTTGGCGGAAGACACCGGTCATTATTTCACCGTACGGGGAAAGCGGGCGATCTTCACCTCCATCAAATCCGTGGATGGCCGTGCGGCAGCGCTGACGATCAGCCTCACGCAGATCGGCACGACCCTGACGCGCTACCGGCTGAAGGAGCAAACCGCCGAGACCTATTCCAAGGCTAAGGTGAAGCACATGCATGACCGGGACAAGGAGCTGATCGACGAGGAAGAGGAAGACAGCAACGTCAAGACCGGCGACACGCTCAATATTACCGGGGAGCGGGTTGAAAGCCCGACCCACGCCAAAGCCATGGCCCGCAGTCGAATGCATTTCAAAAACCGCAAACGCCGCTCCGGCTCGATCTCGTTGGTGGGCGATGTGCGGGCTTTGGCCGGTGTGGTGGTGGATATGGCCGACTTCGGGAAATATTCGGGCCGCTACCTGATCGACCGATCTACCCACAGCATGTCGCGCAGCGGCTACACGACAGATGCGGAGTTGGTCGATGCGCGCAAGTGACGAATACCGGCAAAACCCGACCGTGCGGCGCGGCGTTGTCGTGGACCGCGACCCGAAGACCATGCGGGTGAAGGTCCAGTTTCAGGATGAAGACGCGGTGGTTACGCAATGGATCGACGTGGTGGCCAAATCCGCCACCGGCGTTTCCGCCTTCCAAATGCCCGGCCAGGGTGACGAGGCTTGGTGCGCGATGGATGCCAAGGGTGAGGCTGGCTGCCTGATCGGCTCCCGTTACAATTCCAAGGATGCGCCACCCGCAAACAGCAATGACGTGACGGCCATTACCTTTCCGGGCGGCTCCATCGTGATTGACACGGCCAGCGGAAACATGGCCGTCAAGTCATCCGGTTCAGTGACGGTCGAGGCGGCGGGCGATGTGACGATTAAAGCCGCGAATATTGTGCTGGAGAGCGTGAGCTTGACCCACAATGGTAAGAATGTGGGGCATGATCATGTGCATTCTGGGGTTATTCCGGGGGGTGGGGTGTCGACTGGGCCAGTTTAAGAACTTACGGGAAGAGCTTTTTATCCTTAGACATTTTCGCCAATAATTACAGCATACTCAGTCATCCTTGACATTATTTTGGCGCCATCTTGTTACTGACAATTTCAGTATAAGTACATAATCTCGTATCAAATTGATGCGTCACACAAACCATCCGCACCCGCATAATTATTAATTTCCCCCAAATGTCTTTAAAAAAGACTCGACAATAATAAAAAATATGTAAATGTTATATTATATAAAGAAGGGGGTGCAAATGAAAAAAATAACAGTAATTCTTCTGTATTCTGTTTTTTTGTCTAGTTGTGGAACGTCAACGCCAAAACAGATTGCAGATCCGTCAAATATTACACTTCGTGCAGCTATATTTGATGTAGCTACTACGCTGCGAGATGTTAAGGATATTTCTCCACCTGATAAAAAAACTGGTTTGATGGCTGACGAGGCCACAGTGACATTCAATATTGCCGCGTCTTCCAAAACAACCAATAATGCTGAACTAAAAATATCTGATGTTCGACTTGCTGAAGGCATTATAGGTGGAACACTTGGTTCACAGAATATCACCGAAGGCAGCACCGGCAATCAAATAGTTGTAAAATTCAAAAATATCACGACCGCAGATATGTCAAAGGGCATATATAGTGTTTTAGCGGCAAAATCGAGCGGCAAGAGCAATACCACACCCAAGGAAAAAACTGAAACTAAACGCACCAGTGACAATCCCGAGAAGCCGTCAAATCGTCCTGAAAAAGTGATTATAAATATCGCAACCCTTTGTGAGTTAACAGGTGCTTGTGCTCTAAGAGGCGACATCAAGGACTTCAAACTGGACCTAAAGGATAAGTCTCTGTTTAAATTTCAGGGAGACAGTGGAGAAGATTCCAAGTCAAAGTGAGTAATTTCGGAATTTAAAATATAGCACTCGCTGTTCCTTAACGTGATCCCGTCATATTAACCACACTCCATTCTGACCGGACCTCAAGTCCGGTCATTTTCGTTTTTATCCACCACTACCTTGTCGGCATGATCGACAAGGACACCATCACCCACCGTCATTGGTCCCTGAAAGTGGCACGCTTGAACCCGGAAACGGGCGTGAGCGCCGATGTTTTCGGCTCGGTCGTCCTGGCGCTGGACGACCTGCATCAGTCGATTGCCAATATCATCATGACCCCCAAGGGGTCGGCCCCGACTGAGCCGGAAAAGGGCTGCGATGTGCTTTCCGCCATCGACAAGCACCCTGACGTGGGCGTCCCGATCCTGACGCGGGAAATCACCGATGCGCTGACCATTTGGGAGCCGCGTATTGTGGTTCAGAAGGTCACGGTAACGATGACGGCCTATTCGCATTTCAAGACACAGGTCTCCTGGCGTCCGATTGAAAGCGTGATGGACGAGTTGCTGATGACGGAGGTCACCTATGGCTGATCCCGTCAAGCGCACGATTGAGGATCTCCGCGCCAATGGTGCGCCCTCCTTTTTTGAGCGCGATCCGTCCGTGCTGAAGGCGACTTACAAGGCCAAGTTCGAGGAAATCACCGGTCGCACGCTCTACCCGGCGCAAACGGAAATGTACCTCATTGAGGTGCTGGCCTATGCCCATTCGCTGCTGGCCGAGGCCGCCCAGACCGCCACGCTGCAAAATACCGCCGTCTTTGCCGAGGGTGTGCATCTGGAAAATCGCGGCGCGGACGTCTCTACCTTCCGGCTTCTGGCGCAGCCTGCCAGCACCACATTGCGCTTTACACTTTCGGCGGTCCGGGACGCCGAAACCACTATTGCGAAAGGTACGCGGGTCGCCTCCGGCAATGCCGTGACCTTTGCCACAGACGCCGATCTGATCATTCCAGCTGGAGCTTTGACCGGCGATGTGAGTGCGACGGCTGAAACGAGCGGCGCGGTCTGGAACGGTCTGGCTGTCGGCACGGTCAAAGACATTCTTGATCCTGTGGCCTATGTCACCAGTGCCGCCAATATCACGGTGGTTTCTGGCGGCTCCGACATCGAGGACGCCGAGCGGTTCCGGCTGCGAGTGGTCAATGCTCTTTTCACTATCGCCAAGACCGGACCGAAAAACGGCTACCGCGAACATGCCCTGGCTGTTGATCCCGATATTATCGATGTGGCTGTGGTGCGCCCGGAGCCGGGTAAAATCAACATCTATCCGCTGATGCGCGCTGGCCTGCCGAGTGCCGAGCTGAAGGCGGCGGTGCTGGCCTATCTGGACCCAGAAACATTGCGGCCCATGGGCGACGATGTGACGGTTCTGTCGCCGGAACCGGTGGATTTTAATCTGAGGCTGACAATACGGAGCACTTCGGCAATTCCTGGCCTTGAGGCTTCCTGCCATGCCGCCGCGATTGCCGCCTTCACACCCTATACTCAAAGCCTTGGTTCACAGGTCGCTCCATCAGCGATTATCGCTGCGGTCACAGCGGTTTCCGGCGTGACTGACGTGGTCCTGACTAGCTTTGCTTTCACCGATTTGGCCGCGCACCAGTTTGCAAGACTGGCCTCGCTGACATTCAATATGGTGGTGAAGACCGATGTCTGATCTCATCCCCGCCGATCTGGTGACACCCGGCGTTAATGACGAGCGTTCCCGCGCCTTCGCTGCCACGCTTTCGTCTATCCTTGGCGAGTTCCAAACCTCCTCATTGCTCATTCAAGACCCGCTGACGGTTGACGCAAAACTGCTACCGATCATGACCATCGAACTTGGCATGAGCGATTTCATGACGGCGGGGCTTTTAGAAACCCATGTCCGGCAATTGCTGGCTCGTGCGCCAGATATTCACGCCATGACCGGCACGGTGGCCGGTGTTCGCCGGGCGCTTGGGGCCTTGGGCGTGACAGTGGATTGGGTGCAATGGTGGCAAAAACAGCCACCCGGCCACCACGACACCCATGAGGTCGTCGCTTACATCAACAACCACCTGCTGGAAGGCCAGGAGGCATTGCTGACATCAGAGACGCAATATGCGGTTCTGAGGGTGATCCGCGCCGTGCAGCGCTGGTCGCAGGAGATCGACTTCAAGCTTGGCGTCGGCTTTTCGTCGTCGGTCGGGCTGGCTGGTGCGGTACAGACCGCCACAATTCTCAAACCTTCCGCTCAGGCGGTCACGGCCATGCCTGAGGCGCGGATCGGCGCGGTAAGCACCGCAGCCGCCGCCCATGTGTTGCGCCCTTCAGCCAACGCGACCTCGCAACACCCGCTTGCTGCGCTTGCCGCTTTCGTCGGCTGTTCCAGCGTTCAATTTATCACCGCCACAATGGAGGCGCGGACATGAAAGCTCTTGTCCCAGTTCTGACCCGCGCCGGTATGCGGGCCGTCTTTAACGCCAGCCGCGACGGCCTGTCGGCCAAGGTCTCGCATCTCGCCTTTGGCGATAGCGCCTATTCGCCAACCGGTGATGAAACTGCGCTTAAATCCGAAAAGGTTCGCATCCCGATTGCAGGCGGTAGCTGGGTCGGTGACTTCACCGTCCACATGACCGGCCTGCTCGATGCCGGGCCGAGCTTCTGGATTAAAGAATGCGGCATGATCCTGTCCGACGGCACATTTCTCGCCGTCTGGTCCGATCCGGCCACGCCACTGGCCTACAAGACGGACGGCGTACCCATCGTCACCGCTTTCGATCTGACCCTGGAGGCTCTGCCTAAAGGTGCCGTCACTGTGCAGGCCGGGAGCGTGGACCTGTCGCTGTTTTTTGGCGTCGAATTCGCCCGGATGGCCACGGCCATCACCGACAATTTCAACCGGCATATGACGCAGGCGGCAGAGCTTGCCGAGCTGCGGCGGCAAATCGCCTCCATCAACGCCCGTATGCGCTAACACCTAAGAGGACACGACATGAGCCTGACTGAAGACATTGCGCAATTGGTTGCCCGCACGAATGCATTGCTGAACACGTTTGAAGCAAAGGAGGCGGCAATCAATGCCGCCGTGCAAGCCGCGATTAACGGGGCAGGAACCCTTTCTCGTGAGGTTTGGGTGGACCCTACAAAAGGAAACGACGCGAACACCGGCTTGACCGCAACGACTGCATTTCTAACACTCGACCGGGCTATCGAGGCGACGGCACAGGTTCCGTGCGTGACGATCAGTCTTCTGGGGGACGTCACGCTCCGCAAAAGGGTTTGGACGAATTCCGTCGCGCTTACAATTCGCGGAATGGACGGGGTGAGCGAACGCAATCGCCCCATTCGAAAGATCAGTTTCGCGCCTTTGGCAAACAATTCGCCCAACATATACGGGGATACTTATCCAGCGGGGATTGAGTTTAATGCTCGTCTCGCCTTGCGGGCAGACGGCATATCGATCGCTATTCCTGACGTCCCTTCGACCACCACCGGAAAAAATATCTTCAGCATCTACTTCGGCGTGACGTTTACGATGCAGGCTGGCGTCTTGTCGGCTGACGCCGCAGCGACCGCCGCTGTTCTACTCGGCACATGGTGGGTCTCACCAGTAGAACTGTGGTTCTCAAACGCTCAGATAGATGCCAGCGCCAAAGGCCATATTCTTGGAGGGGTAGCATCAGGAGGCAATCCGAACTCCGTCGTGAACTATCGCTCCAACGCCACCGCTCTCTAAGAGGCTCGCCCCCATGACCGTAGAAACATCCGTAATTGCTACCCCATCCGAAACTTTGATCAGCCTTGAGCATAATGGCCAGCAGTATGTTGATTTCACTTCGTCGGCTCTGGCCGATGCTGGCGTTCCCGATACCGTAATCAAGCAGGCCAAAGCACTCTCGCACCGGGAAGCAGTCAAAGCCGAATGCCGCCGCCGCATCTATGCGGTTGGCTCGTCCGAGGCTCAAATGAACGTCACGTCGATGACCGCCGCTATCAGCGCCAAAACGGAAGCCAATCGAACCGCAGAAGAAAAGGCCATCGTTGCCGCCGCCAGCCAGTCCATCGAATGGGTGACGGCCATGCGCGGTCGGTTCGCGGAGTTGGCCGAAGATATGGAAGCGAACTATCTGGCTGACGCGAGCTGGCCGGAATGCCCACAGGCCGTGATCGATCTCTATGCGCAGTTCTGAATTCGCATAGCTACCGGGTGCCGGGGCAAAGCCCCGGAAGACGGGTCTAGTTTGGCGACCAACCCCGTCCGACAGAAAGTCACGCTCAACTGTCCACCCGTTCTGCCCGAAGGCAGAGCGCGGTCATAATCGGAATCTTGAGCGTTAGAAAATGAAAAATATCCGTTGCGGCACATGCACCGCCCTTTTGTTCAAGGCGGGGCGGGCATTCGCCGGGGACATCGAAATAAAGTGCCGCCGCTGCGGCACCATCAATCACTTGAGGCCAGCCGAGCCCGTACCAGATCGCCAGGAGCGGCCAAACGGAGAACCGGCTTATAATGCCAACTGAAACTGACCTGCCGCCATTGCCTACCAAAGCACCGGGCAGAAACCGCCACCGTCATCGCCACCAGCAGGGCGTCATTCTGATTTGTGAAGACGAGAAAGCCCAAGAGTTGCTCTATGATGCACTCACCGCGATCCGCACCTGCAAGATCAAGGTGGTGGTGACATGAAGCTGACCATTACCAATTCCTGCCCGGATTTCGACAGCTACCGCGCGGCAAGGGTCAAATCCCTGTTTAATGTCGAGGATGGCAGCAGCTTTGATCTAACGGCTGATCTGCCAATTGAAGACATGGACTGGAGCCTTGGCCTGATTGTCGGCCCTTCCGGTTCGGGCAAAACTTCGCTCGGCAAACACATGTTTGATGGGGACCGCATTGCCAAACTGGAGTGGCCGAACGATCAGCCGATCATTGATGTGATTGCCCGCGACGGTGATTTCAACGACGCCACGGCGGCACTTGCCTCGGTCGGGCTTGGCTCTGTGCCAAGCTGGCTGCGGCCTTATGCCGTGCTTTCTAACGGCGAAAAGTTCCGGGCAGACCTTGCCCGGATCGTCTGTGATCAGCCCAAAGAGATTGTCATTGATGAGTTTACCAGTGTCGTTGACCGGCAGATTGCCAAAGTCGGGGCGTTAGCCTTTGGCAAGGCGTGGCGGCGCACCAAAGGGCGGGCCGTTCTGCTGTCTTGTCATTATGATATTATCGATTGGCTCGACCCCGATTGGGTCTATGACACAGCGACAGGTGAGTTCACCGGGAGGTGTCATCGGCAACGGCCCAAGATCACCGTGGAAATCCGCCAGACCAATTGGCAATGGTGGCGCTATTTTGAGCCGCATCATTATCTGAAGCTGCCGCATATGATCGCAGCAACTTGCTACGTCGCCTTTGTCGATGGTGAGCCTGTTGCGCATGTGGCCTTTTCCACTCGGCCCGGCATGGTCGAGGCGCGTGCGTGCCGTCTGGTCGTCATGCCGGAATGGCAAGGTGCGGGCGTCGGCATGCGGTTTCTAAATGCCGTTTGCGCCGCATGGCGGCGGGGCCAAAACCGCTTCGGGCTACCGATGCCGACACTGTTCCACACATCGCATCCCGGTCTCGCGGCAGCACTGCGCCGCGACTCTAAATGGACGCAAGTTTCCAGTGTTCTTTATGGCGCGAGCAAACGGCAAAGCGCCGAGGGCAGCAACATGAAAACAGGCTACGGAGGCCACTTCCGGGCTGTCCAAGGCTTTCGCTACATTGACGGGACGGAGATCCGCGCATGAAGATTGGTATCATTGGCCAAAAGTGGTTGGCGCATCAGGTCTTTGACCAGCTCCGGCAATCGTATGAGATCGGTTTTGTGGCGGTCCCGAACGAAACAGACCGATTACACACGACAGCCATAGAGGCGGGCATTCCGATTATCTGCTATAAGGCGGAAGGCTTGCAGCCGCTTCTCCGCCACCCTGTTGATCTGCTGATTTGCGCCCACGCGTTCGTCTTCATTCCAGCGGGAGTCAGAGCTATAGCCTCCCACGCCATCGGCTATCATCCGTCGCTGCTGCCTCTACACAAAGGGCGTCATTCAATTGAGGACGCCATAAATGCCGGAGACCGCATTACGGGCGGCACTGTCTATCACCTCACTGACGCCATGGACGCCGGGCCTTTGGCTTTCCAAAACTGGTGCTTCATTCATGAAGGCGAGACGGCAATCAGCCTCTGGCGCAGGGCGCTTGCACCCATGGGTGTCGAGATGCTGGTGAGGGCTGCCGACCATCTATCGGTCTATGGGTTCGTTCCGGCTGAAGATCAGGAGGAGATTAGCCTAGGGGTGGCATAACCGCACTGACAAATTTAAGTTTTCGCGTCCAGAAGCTGCTACCGATTTGTCCGAAAGGTCGCGCCGCGCCACACCGACCTTTTTCCATCCCAGCATCTCCTTCGCTGAGAGTCTGTCAGGTTCAGATTGAGCCAGACAGACTCTAGGTTTTCCCTGAAACCCTCTAAAAGCCATATCTTTTAAAGGTATTTTTAAACAAATAAAACCTTCGTGGATTTGTCAATTTTAAAGTTGACTCCATTTGTATAGTTCATATTGTCCGCCTGTGACGGAGACGGGATATCTCCTCACGCCGACAGCATGAAGGAAGGCGGAGTATGACGAAAATGACGAAGGGGGCCGGTGGACGCGCGCAGCCTGCGGACCGGATGATGTCCAGACATGGACAATTGCTGCTGGGCAGTATTGCCGGCCTGGCGCTGATTGCCGCCGCCTCGCAAGCCTGGTCGCAAGAGAAGGAAACGGAACTCTCGACCATTACCGTTCAGGGCAAATCCTCGGCCACCGGCCCGGATGCCAATATCGTCGCCAAGGAGACGACTGTCGGCAGCAAGACCGATACACCGATCATCGACATTCCCCAGGCCGTCTCCGTTGTCACCCTGAAGGAAATGGAAACGCGCGGCGTCAGCGACATGCAGGCTGCCGTCGCCTATACGTCCGGTGTGGTCGTCGATGAATTCGGCTCCGACGATCGCTACGACTATTACCGTATTCGCGGCTTCGACACGACGACGCTCGGCATCTATCGCGATGGCCTGAGTGCGCGCATTCCCGCCTGGTTTACCGCAGCCCGCACCGAACCCTACGGCCTGGAACGCGTGGAAGTGCTGAAAGGCTCGACCTCCACCTTGTTCGGCCTCAACGGTCCGGGCGGGATGATCAATGCCGTCACCAAGCATCCGACCGACACGTTCCATGCCGAGGTCTATACCACCTTCGGCGACAACCATATCGAAACCGGCACGGATTTCGGCGGCCCGATCGACAAGGACGGGGTCTTCACCTACCGGATTACCGCCAAATGGCAGAACGCCGACCTGGGCTCGGATTATTCCAACGACGACCGGATCTACATCGCTCCGGCCCTGACCATCAGCCCGGACGAGAGCACCTCGCTGACCTTCCTGACCGACTACAACAAGCGCGACACCACGCCGGCCCTGGGCTTCCCAGCCGGTCTCGACGTCGATACAACCCGGTTCTACGGCGAGCCGGACTTCAACAAGTTCGACACGATCCAGAAGGATGTCGGCTACGAGTTCCGCCACGAGATCACCGAGGGTCTGACCTTCCGGCAGAATGCCCGCTACTCGCATGTGGACCTGGATTATGAGACAGTCTATGGCGCCAGCACAGATTCGAGCGTCAATCGGGAAGCCTATGCCGTGGACGGCGTGGCGGATCGCTTCGCCATCGACAATCAACTGGAATATGACACCAGCACGGCTCGCCTCGACAGCAAGACTTTGCTGGGTGTTGACTATGCCTATGACAGCACCCATGAAGTTATTGGCTATGGCTCGGCCCCGGGCATCGACATCAACAATCCGGTGTATTGCGGTCGCTCCTGCGTGTCTCTCGATCCCTATCTCGATTGGAAGGTCAAGCAGAAGGCACTCGGCGTCTACGCCCAGGAACAGCTGACGCTGGATGACCGCTGGATTCTGACGCTGGGCGGGCGCTATGATTACGTCAATACCGAAGCCGACTATCTCTATACCGGCACGAGCGACAATAACACGTCGGAAGCCTTCACCAAGCGGATCGGCTTGAGCTACAAGATCACACCGGAACTTGCTGCCTATGCCAATTATTCCACGTCCTTCCAGCCGCTGGTGACCCCGACCGCCAATGGCTATTCCGTTGAAGGCTCCTTGAAGCCGCAGGAAGGCGAACAGTATGAAATCGGCTTGAAATACAAGCCCGACAGTTTCGACGCCATGTTCACAGTCGCCCTGTTCGACATAACCCAAACCAATGTTCCCTCCAACGTCACCCCCATACTACAGCGCCAGATCGGCAAGGTCGGGGTGCGCGGCGTGGAAGTGGAGGGCAAGGTGGCGCTCAACGACCGCTGGAGCATGACGCTTGCCTATTCCTATTGGGATGCAGAGATCAAGGAAGACGGTACCGGCGGCGATGCCGGCAACCGCCCCGAGCGCGTTCCGAGAAATACCGCCTCGGCCTGGGTCGATTATACCATTCCCGGCAATGGCTGGCGCGGCGACCTGACGCTGGGCGGCGGTGTCCGTTATGTCGGCTCCAGCTACGGCGATTCGGCCAATACCGTGAAGGTCGATGCCTATACCGTGGTCGATGCCATGGCGAGCTACAAGGTGACCGAAAACGTCACCTTCGCGATCAATGCCAAGAACCTGTTCGACAAGAAATACGTCACCACCACCTATTACGGCAGCTCCTACTACGGCGACCGCCGCACGGTGCTGGGGACGCTGAAATATACCTGGTAACGGGTACGCAGTCATCAGAACGCAAATCAACTGGACCGGCGGCTTCGAAAGAAGTCGCCGGTTTTTGCACCTGCCGCAAGGCTGGTTAGCCATTGGACCGAAAATCAAGATTTGATTTGAAAATAAATATAATTAAAACAATATGATAAATTGAATTTAACGATGCGGATTTTCACCTCGATACTCTATTGCTCGTTCTGCGGCAAACCGTCAGCGATATCGTAATAGTCACCCTTGTCGGCAACGAAGATATGCATTTTGAGCCGCGTCTGGGTGGGACCATCGAAAGCGCCCATGGCAACGGCGATCCAGTCTCTTGCTGGCGGATCGAAGAACAGCGACGTTCCGCAGACTGAGCAAAAGCCGCGCCTGACTTTTTCCGAGGACTGATACCAGCTGATAGTCTCGCTGCCATCGATCTCTATTTTGTCTTTTGGCACATCGGTCGAAGCAAAATAATGGCCAGAATGCTTGCGGCATTTAGAACAATGGCAAGCATCCGGTGGCGGTAAATCACCGTTCACTTGAAAGCGAACAGCGCCGCAAAGACATGATCCCTTATGCATGGGCTTTCTCCGTTCCCCGTCATCATCGCAACGCGCAAATCATGCCTGGAAACGGGAGGACAGGCAAAGCCCTTCACGCCCTCCGGCGCATCAGCAGGATCAGCACCGGCGCGCCGATCAGCGCGGAGACCAGGCCTGCGGCGATTTCGTAAGGGTGGACCAGGGTCCGGCCAAGCCAATCGGCCATCATCATCAGCACGCCGCCGATCAGCACCGCACCGGTCAGTTGCGGCCCGGCACGCAGCAATCCCGCCTCGCGGGCCAGATGCGGGGCCATCAGGCCGACGAAGCTCAAGGGGCCGACCGTCAGGGTAGCCGCGCCGCTGAGCGCGCCTGCCAACAGCAGCAGCAAAAGCCGAGCCATTGCGAGCGGCACGCCGAGTGCGCCCGCAGCAGAGGGACCCAGCGGCAACAGATCCAGCCAGCGGCGCAACAAAGCGACAATCACCACCAGAGCCACGGCGATGACCGTCACCGTGATGGCACTCGTCATCGTGACATTATAGGTCGAGCCGCTCATCCAGCGCATCAGGAAGGTGGCGCGGGGATCGCCGCTGGCCGCCAGCACACCGACAACGGCATCGACCATGGCGCTCAGCGCAATGCCCGCCAGCAGCACCCGCTCCGGCGCAAAACCGGTCCGGGCGGCAAACAGGAAAATCACTGCCAGCACGGTCAGCGAGCCCACTGCGGCAAAACCGAGCTGGGTGCCAAGACTTGGCGCCGCCAGAAAGAATACCGCTACCGTGACCCCGAAGGTTGCTCCGGCGCTGATGCCCAGCACTTCTGGGCTGGCCATTTCATTGCCGGTCAGCCGTTGCAGGATCAACCCGGCCACCGCCAGCATGGCGCCAGAAGCAAATGCGGCCAACACGCGGGGAAAGCGCACAAGCAGAATTTCGCTGTAAAGCGAGGGGGACAGAAAAGCCCAATCGCCGACGGTACTGCGCCCGAACAGCAGCGCCATGGCGATCAGCATCACGCCACCGATCAGCCCCACGATCAACACCGTCCGGGTCGAGGCAAGGTGCCGAGGCTTCGGCACCCGCTCGACCATGATCCGATGCCGGGTTTTCAACAGCGGCAGCAGCACCAGCAGCAGCGGCGAACCGAACAACGCAGTGACAGCTCCGGTCGGCAACATGTCGCTGAATTGGTCGGCAAGCAGCAGCAATGCGCTATCGGCAAAGAATAGCAAGGCCGCGCCGATCAGTGTGGACCACACCAAAAGTGCGCCGGAGCGCCGCGCGCCGGTCAGCCGGGCAAGCGTTGGTGCCACAAGCCCGATAAAGCCGATAACCCCGACCGCGCTGGTGACGAAAGCCGCCAGCAGCACCGCAAGCGCAATAGCCGCCGCCCTCAGATGGCCGGTCTTGACGCCAAGCGCCGAGGCCCCCGCCTCCCCCAGTTCGACGAGAGTAAGCGGCCGCAGCAACAGGGCAGCGGCGACGGCCACCAGCCCGACCTTGGGCAGAAGGGTGAGCGCCGGAACCCAGCTTTGCTGGGCGAGCGACCCGGCCCCCCAGATGAACAGGCTGACCAGATAGCGCTCATTGAGCAGCACCAGCACGCTCGACAGCGCCCCGCACCACAGGCTGACCACCAACCCGGCCATAACCAGCGAAAACGGTGAAAAGCCACGCCGCAAACCCATCAGCAGCACCAGGCCCGCCGCAATGGCACTGCCGGCCAGTGCCACCATATCGCGGCCAAAACCCAGCAGGCCGGGCGACAGCAGCAGCGCCAGGACGATGGCGAGATTAGCTCCGGCAGAAACCCCAAGCGTGGTCGGCGAGGCCAGCGGATTGCGCAGCACCTGCTGGAACAGCGCGCCCGACAAGGACAGCGCGCCCCCGCAGATGAACGCCATCGCCAAACGCGGCAGGGTGGCATTGTAAAGCACGGCATAATCAATGTCATAACCGGCACTTTCAGGCCGCGCCAGCACCGGTGCGATGCCATGCCATGCCATCAGGCCCCCAAGACCGGCAAGCAGCAGGGTGACGAGGAGCGGACCTCGATAGGATGGTCTGGAAGAGAACGGAATATTCATGCTTGACTGTCCAGGTCATCAGTCAGCAGGCGCGCGAAGCGCATGGCTTCCACCACCATCCCGAACATCAGGGTTGAGGGCAGGACGGCGAAGCGCTCCGGCTTTGCCATCGGCAAGGCCTGCCAGAGCGGGCTTTTTGCCAGCACCGGCATGACATCGGCGGGAACAGGCTCGAAAGCGATCAGCCGGGCGCGCGGATCGGTGATCGTCGCCAGGGTCTCGATGCCGATCAGCTCAAAGCCCCAGTAATTGCCGGGCTTTTGCCAGGCATTGGTGAGGCCCAGCCGCTGGAGGACATCGTGATAAAGGCCGGGCGCCGTATAGACCCGCACATGGCGGGCATCCATGAAATTGACCAGCGCCACCGGCGGCGCATTCAGCCGGGCAAGGCGAGCGCGGCAGGCATCAAAAAACGCATCGGCTTCGGCCAGAAAAGCCTCGGCCCTTGCCTCCAGTCGCATCACCTTGCCGAGATCCCGCGTCGCACTGTAAGAGGCGGCCAGGATATCGGTGGTGTCAGGCGCATAGACGCTGGCGCGAAACAGCGGTGCCAAGGCCTCCAGCCGCGGCTTCAGCGGGTCGTTAAAGGCGGTAGACAGGATCAGGTCGGGCTTCAGGGCGATCAGCAATTCGAAATTGACCTCCCAGGACGAGCCGAGATCGATCACGCCGTCAGGCATGCGTGGCTCTTCCACCCATTTGTCCCAATCGGCCAGCGACGCCACTGCCAGCGGCGTGACCCCAAAGGCCAGCAGGGTCGAGGCAAGGCCGTAATCCAGGCAGACAACACGGGAAGGTGGACCACTCTCGGCCCGAGCAGCAGACGCCATGAACAGGCTCACACCCCCGGCCAAAAGATGGCGGCGGCTGAGCGGTAGGAAAGGATCAGCAGACATAGGCGAGCGGGATCTCCAAACCTGGATGGCGGGTGACGTCCATATCGACGCCGTAGATGGCGTTCAGCGTCTCACGGGTCATCAAAGCCGTGGGGGAGCCTTCGGCAATCAACTGCCCGGCCTTCAGCGCATAAAGCCGGTCGCAGAAACGGCTGGCCATGTTGATGTCATGCAGGACGATGATGACGCTCAAGCCCTTTTCCTGCGACAGGCGGCGCACCAGCGCCAGCACGTCCATCTGATGGGCGATGTCCAGCGCCGAGGTCGGCTCATCCAGCAGCAGGCATTCGCTGTCTTGCGCCACCAGCATGGCGATCCAGGCCCGCTGGCGCTCGCCGCCCGACAGCGTATCCACCATGCGGTCCGCCATCGGCAGGATATGGGTGAGATCCAGCGCCTCCTCCACCTTGGCCTTGTCCGCCTCGGTAAACCGGCCAAGCGCGCCATGCCAGGGATAGCGCCCGCAGGCGACCAGTTCGCATACCGTCATGCCATGCGCCGCCGTGACGTCCTGTGGAAGATAGGCAACCTTGCGGGCAAAATCGCGCGCGCCAAGCGCGCCGGCATCCGCCCCGGCAAACTGGATCGTCCCGGATGTCAGGCTTTGCTGGCGGGCGAGAAGCTTCAGCAATGTGGATTTACCCGAACCGTTATGGCCGACAAGACCGGAAATCTCACCCTTACGGAAACCGATCGACACGTCCCGCAACAACGCCCGGCCATCGACGGTGAAACCAAGCGCCTGCGTTTCGAAAATCATCTCCGGCTCGCCTGCGGCCAAGATTTTGCGATGTTCGCTCGCCATCAAAGATCCTCTAATACACAGTGCCACTCAGCTTGACCCCACCAAGCTTGAACTGGGCGGATAAAACATGATAATAAAAATCAACTATACACAGTCTTGCCGCTTCGCAAGGGTGTTTTCAACTCTGTTTTGTCCATCACCTTGCGCGGCGCGCTGCCAGCGCCCGCACGTCACTTGTCCCGGATTGGCCCATGTCCTACCTGCCCCGCATGACCAGCAAGATCGACGGACTGTCCGTCGCCTCCGGCCTGCACCGGCGCTATTGGAACGGCATGGTCGCCGATCTCTGGTCGGTGGATTGCCAAAGAGACGCGGGTGGGCATTATGTCAGCAGCGATCCGCGCTTGTTCATTCTTTTGGACGCCGCAGGCGAGGATGGGGCCGACCTCAGCATGGCTGAAGGCGGTGGCAAGCGGATTTCAGGCGCGATGGCCAGGGCAGCCCATTTCATTCCCGCCGGGTTGGAACTATCGACTGCGATCACCGGCGTCAAAAGCCTGCGGCATCTGGATCTGCATTTCGATGCTGATATCTTGCGGCACCGGTTAGGCGAGGATGCCGGGCTGGCAGCTTTGCACCAGCCGCGCTACTTGCTTGATGATCCACGGTTGCTGGCGCTCGCCGAACTGATCGCCGCCGATGTCGCCAATCCGCATCCCCTGCACGATCTCTATGGCGATGGCCTGGTCAGCGCGCTGCTGATCGACGTGCTGAACATTCGCCCCACACCTGCGCGCCAACTGCCCCACCGCAAACGCAGCAAGCTGGCCGCCTGGCAGCTCCGCCGGGTTTGCGATTTCATCGAGGCCCATTGCCTGCGCACCATCCGGCTGGAGGAGCTGGCCGGGCTGGCGGGCCTGTCACCCACCTATTTCAGCCACGCCTTCAAGGCATCAACCGGCCTGTCACCGCATCAATGGCAAATGAAGGCGCGGATTGAAACGGTCAAGCAACGGCTGCGCGACCCCGCCGTGCCGCTGACGGTGATCGCGGCGGAAACCGGCTTTGCCGATGCCGCCCATTTTGCCCGCAGCTTTCGCCGCGCCGTCGGCCTGTCCCCGTCCGAATGGCGGCGAGTCCGGCTCAATTGAGGTGGATGGGTGAGGTGGCTGGGAAAGTCGCCCTGCCCGGTTCCGCAATCGCGGTGCAATACCCCTTAAAATTCTGTGCGGCGGGACACGGTTTGCCCAAATCCGTTCAAGCCGTCCATGCTTGCGACAAGCACGACAAAAATACATGAATTAATTAGTCATCATTTGAAATTCATGCCCGGCTGGGGCATCGGCAATAAGGTGATGATATGGGGACGGCATTGGTTCAGGCACGGAAAACAAAAGGGCAGGATCGCTCAAACCGGCATCGCGCCGCCCTGATGGCCGGGATTGCCCTGCAAGCGCTATGCCTGCCGGGCCTCGTCCATGCGCAGGACGCCACCACGCAATTGTCAACCATCACCGTCGAAGGCAAAAGCGAAACCGCGACCGGCCCGGTTGATGGCTATGTGGCCAAGCGTACCTCGACAGGCTCCAAATCCGATACGCCGATCACGCAAGTGCCGCAATCGGTCTCGGTGATCGGCACCGCCGAAATGGCGGATCGCGGCGTCACCAACAAGGTTGATGAGGCGCTGCGCTATACGTCCGGCGTCTACACCCAACCGTTCGGGGCCGATGGCGACACCAACTGGATGTATATACGTGGCTTCGAGGCCACCCAGACCGGCAGCTTCCTCGACGGGTTGAACCTGTGGAGCTATGGCTTCGGTGGGTTTCTGGTGGACCCTGTCGTGCTAGAGCGGGTGGAAGTGCTGAAAGGCCCGGCCTCGGTTCTCTATGGCGGCTCCAATCCGGGCGGGCTCATCAATATGGTCGGTAAGCGTCCGACGGGCGAAAAATTTCTCACCACCGAAATCGGCATCAACAATTATGGCAATGCCTTCCTGACCTTCGATACCGGCGATACGATCAAGGACAGCGATGTCAGCTACCGAGTGACCGGCAAGATCGCCGGTGGCGACAAGGCTGCCGATTACGCCCATGATTTCCGTGGCGTGATCATGCCGCAAATCACTTGGGCTCCGGATGATGGCACCAAGCTGAATGTCTATGCCTATTATTCCTATCTCGACCAGACCTCCGGCACCAATGGCTTCTTCCCTTATGTCGGCACCGTGGAAAAAGCCTCCTTCGGGCGGATCGACCGGGATGCCTATTATGGTGAGCCGGGCAGCGACTACAGCTATTCACGCCAGACCATGGTGGGTACGGATTTCAGCCACGAGCTTGAAAACGGCTGGACGTTTTCGCAAACCGCCCGCTATTCCTACCTCAACAAGGCCGAGAACACGCCCTATACCTATGGGTATTACGACCCGGCCACCGGCAGCAATTATCTTTCTGAACCGACAAGCAGCGATGCCTACCTGACACGGCTTGGCTTCAACCACCATACCGAAGTCAATTCCTTCGCCATCGACAACCATCTGAACGGCGAGGTCGAGACTGGCGCGCTGAAGCATGACGTAACGCTGGGCGTCGATTACAAATTCTACCAGCTCGATCAGGTGCAGGCCAGCACCACCGACACGCCGATCAGTGCCACCGATCCGGTCTACGGCACGACCCAGCCCGCCAATTCGGTCTATCTCAACCAGATCCTGCGCCAGAACCAGATCGGCGGCTATGTGCAGGACCAGATCCATTTCGGCGGCGGCTTTATCGCCACGCTGAATGGCCGTTACGACTATGTCTACACCACGTCCAACGACCGTACCGCCAGCAATGCCGACTATGACAGCAATGAAAGTGCGGCCAGCGGCCGGGCGGGTCTCGCCTATCAATTCGACAATGGCTTGACGCCCTATGTCAGTGTCGCCAGCTTCTTCAATCCGCAGATCGGCGTGACCCAGGGCGATCCACTGAAGGCGGAAAAAGGCGAGCAGTATGAAGCCGGTATCAAATATGAGCCAAGCTTCTTTCCGGGCATGATCACCGCCTCGGTCTTCCAGATTGACAAGAAGAACTGGACCGTGACCGATCCGCTCACCTTTCTCTCCACCCAGATCGGCGAGGTGCGCTCGCGCGGCTTCGAACTGGAAGGCAAGGTGGAGCTGAATGCCGATTGGAAGGCGCTGGCCTCCTTCACCTATCAGGATCTGGAGATTCTCGAACACGCCGATAGCTCGTTGATCGGCAATTCACCCTATCTCGTGCCCAAAATGCTGGCATCCGCCTGGCTGGATTACGCGATCCCAACCACGGTTCTGGCCGGAAAACTCGAAGGCTTCAGCCTGGGCGGCGGCATTCGCTATCAGGGCGAAAGCTGGGCCGATTACGCCAATACCAAAAAAGTGCCTGATGCCGTGCTGTTCGATGCCGCCATTCGCTACAAGAAAGACGACTGGGGCGCGGCACTGACCGTCACCAACCTGTTCGACAAGCAATATGTCTCCGGTTGCCAGGGTACGCTGACCTGCGGCTACGGCGAAGGCCGGACCTTAACGTTGAAGATTTCGAAGAGCTGGTAAGGTCAGACATCATGCCAGTACGTTCAGTCTGCCGAGCGTACTGGCATAAGAGGGTAATGGGAGGGTCTTAGCGAGGATATCTATCTCGTCTAGAGGCAAACAAAACTCGCCTTATCGGCGAAATTTGGGTCAATTGATTTCTCTCATTGATTGTGAATCGCAATTTGGATTATCACTGCTCTCGCAACAAAAATCGTTGTTTTTCAAGGAGCTATCAATGGCTATTACCGTATTCAACTCCTCCAATTTCAATATCAAGGCATCGATCAATCATTGGGGTACAGGGGGATCGACAAGCTCTTATGACATCGCCCCGCGCGGGAAAGATAGCTGGGGACGTTCGGATGACCGAGGCTTCGTCCTATTCATCGAGTCCAACGGACGAAAAGGCTCTTATCTGGTCTGGAAAGACAGCACGGTGACTGTCGAGAATAACGAGGTGCGTGTGGACGGCGTAGCCCACAAGCTGCCCGGACCTCAGCAGCCGCTGGCCGTGGAAGGCGCCGACACTCCAGAAGAAGCCGAGAACCTGCACTGATCAAGATCAGGTTGCCGCAAGACGGCATTGCGTCTTGCGGCAATTTCGAAACACTTAATTCAGATTTGTGCTGGGGAGTCGGCAATGGGTAAACATAGCCGACCCTCTTATCTCAAAAGATCGAGGTTACGGCTGGTAACCGAGCGGATCGACAGCGTCCGCATCAGATCGGCCAACTGTTCCGGCCTCGCCTTGGCGTCGCAATAGCGAAGCGTGACCCGCACCGGCAATTCCAGTTCGGATTTATCGGACAGGCTGACCGCGGTCTTGAAGGCGCGCGGGTCCTTCACCGCCTGCCAGGCATAGACGCATGCGCCGCCGCTCTTGCCGAGCGTGCCAGTGGCAACCCCGAATTGCCCATAGCCGTTCTGATGAATGGCGGTGTCGGGCACCATTTTGACTCCGGGAAACAGTTTCTTGATCGACGCTGGCGCTTCATTGGTCATCGCCATCTGGCGAAAACGGTCGCTGTCGGCAAGCCCGATCTCGATTGCCAGGCTGTTTTCACCAAGCGTGCCGGTCGTCGGGTAAAGCAGGGTCTGGAAAGCCGAGGTCGACTCGATGCGATGACGATTGCCGGTAACCGGCACCGAAAGGCCGGAAAGCTTTAGCATCGCCACTTCGGGCGCCCCCTTTTCCACAGCCTGTGTGTTTGCCGCCAGCGGCTTCTTCTTGGAAATCGATCCTGTTGAGTTGGGATCGATACCAGCCACGCAGGAAGACGCCGCCAAGGCGACGCCAAGCATCGACAGGAGCGTTCCGATCCGTCGCAAGCTTCGGTTTGCGGCACGGACACTACCCTTGCCGGGACATTGGTCATCTGTGGTTTTCATAGCCGTTTACCTCGTCAAACCCATCCTACCGCATCATTTCTTAAATCAGGATTGATTTAAGGCGAAATAATCCGGCCCGGTCGTTTTGTGCAGCGTCCTTGCACCGTCTGCAAGACGGGCAGCGTGGTTGTTGCCGCAAGCTTTAGTGATCGAAGTGTTAACGAAATATTAAAGAGAAGAGACCGACGGTCTCATGCTGCAACAGCAATGGTTGCAGGCCAAAACCCATGGCTATCACCGGTAAATAAAATGAAAACTTTTCGTTAAATTTTAGCGAATACAATGAGGGGTGATAGAAGAGGTATGATTGTAATGCGTAGAATCCTCATCATCGCCCTCTTGCTGGCTTTGGCAAGCTGCGCCCGGCCGCCCAGCCAGATCCGCAACGCCTGCGCGATCTTCGAGCAAAAGGATGGTGCCTTTGAAAACTGGAAGCGCGCTGCCCGTTCGGTGGAGCGCGAATACGGTGTTCCGGTGCCGATCCTGTTGGCGACCATCTATACCGAATCCAGCTTCCGCGCCCGCGCCCGGCCACCCAGACGCTACATTCTCGGCTTCATTCCATGGAAGCGCGTCTCGACGGCCTATGGCTATTCGCAGGCTCTTGATGGTACCTGGGACCGCTATCAGCGTGAAACCGGTCGTTACCTTGCCCGGCGCACCAATTTCGGCGACGCCGTGCGCTTCATCGGCTGGTATCACTACCAGAGCCACCTGCGCAACGGCATCCCCTTCAGCAGCCCCTACAACATCTATCTGGCCTACCATTCCGGCCAGGACGGCTATCGCCGAGGCGCTTACCGCGCCCGCCCTGAGGCCTTGGCCGGTGCCAAGCGCTTTGCCGCCATCACCGCCGTTTACGAGCAGCAGCTGCGCCGCTGCCCGTGAGGCTTGGTGTTACATCCGCAAGTGTTCTGAAGAAAATACGTTCGGGGCCGCAATGCGGGTGAAATAGTAACACGACACAAACGTTTTTATATGCCGCTTACCCCCTCTACCCTGCCGGGCATCTCTCCCTCAGGGGGGAGATCGATATGTGGAAACCACTTACCCTACAGAAACCTTGTTATTTCCAGCATATTCAGTCGCTAAAAAGATATGCCGTATGTGCTTTTTACCGATCTCCCCCATGAGGGGGTAAGGGGTGGTTAGCAAAGCCGATGAAACGATCCAGTGAATCGTTTTACATGACGAACGCTAGCAAGCCAGAGAGGTAAGCCACGGGTAAAAACGAGAGCGTCGTGTACTGTCAATCGGAACCGCCACGATCCTTTAATACCAAGTCTCGAAGATGTGTCAGCATGTCATAGCCTTGGTATGAATGGAGAGCCGGACGCACAAATACGGCTCATGAAAAAACCCCCGATCTTGCGATCGGAGGCTCTCATGACTCTTGGATTTTGCTGTTGGTCCGGTCGTATCAAGCCGACTGGATTGCCGAGATGCTCCAGCCCGAACCGGGGCGGCGCACGAAGGTCCAGACTTCCACCGACTGCTGCGGATGATCGGGATCACCATCCACCACAGCGCCGGTGGCACGGTCACGCATCACATCGATAGCTTCATAGCGCATGGCGACCGTGGCATAATCAACAGTGCCTTCGCGCCAGGCTTCGGCTAGGTCACCCTGCAGAAGATGGACATCACGAACCTCGTTCTTGACGCCCTTGGTCGCGTGTTCACCAAGCTCTTCGGCGAGGTAGGACATGGCTTCCGGCGTTGTGATCCGGCGCAGCGCCGAATAATCTTCTTCCGCATAGGCCTTCTGCATGTCTTTCAGCAGGCTCTCGAAAATCTCCAGATCCTTCGGGCCGATGCCCACATCATCGCTACCAGCCTTGGAAACGGCCGGGCGAGTGGCACCGAGTGCCGCGCCAGATCCCATTTTGGGGATGGAGAAGCCACCGAAACCGCCAGACGAACCTTGGGAAGCATTCCCCGGCTGCGACATGTCATTGCGCGCGGCCGGACCGGCATAGGACGAGGCCGTGCGATTACGGTTGAAGAACCGCATGGCCAGCATGATCAAGCCGCCAATCAGCAAGAGCTGGAACAACATGCCGAACATGCCAGCCGCACCGCCGAAGCCGCCGCCGAGCAACATTCCGAACAGACCACCCATCAAAAGGCCGCCCATCAAACCACCGGCCATGCCGCCAAACAGGCCGCGCGAAGCGGGCTGCTGCATGCCAGGCGTTGTCGCACCGTTATTCGGTGTCATGCTGCGCTGAATGGGCGCTGCGGTCGTTGGGGCCGTGCTGGTGGCAGGCGGGGCGCTAAAGGTGCGCTCACCACGGCTACCAAAGCTGCTGGAGCTTCCGGCCCGGCGGGCCTCCGCGAAATCGACCGCTGACAGGGTTACTGCCACTCCGATTGCCACGATGCCGATGATCCTGCATGCTCTTCCCATGACGTCCTCTCTCCAACCTTCGCCCTTTCGGGCTGTCCTGCCCAAATGAGCCTTCCTTGCCCATATGGCGATGGACTTGTCCGATGTTAAGGGCCGGACCGCAAAAAACGGCCCACCCTTATGCCTGCATCAGCACCAGCCGGATGGAAGCCGCGATTGCGCCAACCACTGCCACACCGACAATCCAGAAAATCGCAAACCACAGGATCTTCTGTTTCAAGGATTTCGGTTCTGTCCCAATGTCTTGCGCCATCAATGATACCCTTCTTCCGGATCGATCTTGCCTCTGAAAACCCAGTAGGCATAGGTCGTATAGATCAGAATGATCGGCACAAGGATAGCCGCCCCGACCAATAGGAATTTCAGGCTGGTGTCGGGCGCCGCCGCTTCCCAGATCGTCACCGAGGTGGGCACGATATAGGGATAGAAACTGATGCCGATACCGACATAGCCAAGCACGAACAGTGCAAGCGACGCGACGAAGGGCAGCCAGTCGTTACCGTCGCGCAGGCCCTTGAACACCAAATAGAGGCAGCCAAGCACCAGCACCGGCACGATGACGGAAAACACCGCCGTCGGAAAGGTGAACCAGCGGTCGAGATAATGCGGCTTCAACCACGGCGTCCACAGGCTGAACACGCCCATCGCCCCAACCGTCAGCACGGCGGCGGCAAGTGCGTAGCGTTGTGCCTGGGCGCGCAGCGGCCCGACCGTCTTGAACACCAGCCAGGTGGCGCCCAGTAGCGTGTAGCCGAACACCAGGGCAACGCCTGTCGCAATCGAAAACGGTGTCAGCCAGTCCCACCAGCCACCGGCATAGGCGCGGTCAACGACCGGAATGCCCTGTACCAAAGCGCCCAGCGCCACGCCTTGCGAAAAGCCAGCCACCAGCGAACCGCCAGTAAAGCCAACATCCCAAACGCCCTTCCAGCGCCGCGTGCGCCAGCGGTATTCGAAGGCCACGCCGCGAAAGATCAGGCCAAGCAGCATCAGAATGATCGGCATGTAAAGCGCTGGCAGGATGGTGGCATAGGCCAGCGGGAACACCGCCATCAAACCACCGCCGCCCAGTACCAGCCAGGTCTCGTTGCCATCCCAGACGGGCGCCACCGAGTTCATCATCTGGTCACGGTCATGCTCACTCTTGAAGAACGGAAACAACAGGCCGACGCCCAGATCGAAACCGTCGAGGATGACATAGGCCAGCACCGCAAAGGCGATGATCGCGGCCCAGAGGAACGCATAATCAAAGGGCATGAGAGCCTCCTTTGCCTTGGGTGTGGTGAGCAGGACCCGGCGTGATCCCGGCGCTGCGCAGCGGTGCATCGCCGATTTCCGGCGTCGGATCGCGTGGCAGCCGCGCCATCAACCGAAGAATGTAGAAGGTCCCTGCCCCGAACACGAAGAAATAGACGACGATGAAGGCGATCAGCGATGTCGCCACCGCAGGCGCGGCAATTGGCGAATGGGACTGCGCCGTCAGCAAATGACCATAGATCGTATAGGGCTGACGCCCCACCTCGGTGGTGATCCAGCCGCTCAAAACCGCGATGAAGCCCGCGGGTCCCATGGCAAAAGCAGCGCGATGCAGCCAGTCACTGCTATAGAGTGTGCGGCGATAGCGCGCCCACAGGCTCCACAGACCCAGCCCCAGCATGGCAAAGCCTAGGCCAACCATGACGCGGAACGACCAGAAAATCACCGCGACCGGCGGCTCCAACTCATCCGGCACCGTATCCAGCCCGGCCATTGGCGCATTGAGGTCGTGCTTGAGGATCAGGCTGGAGAGTTTTGGAATCTCGACGGCATAATCCACCCGTTTTTCGGCGGGATTGGGAATGCCGAACAGGATGAGCGGCGCGCCATCGGGATGGCTGTCATAATGACCTTCCATGGCCATGATCTTCACCGGCTGGTGTTCCAGCGTATTCAGCCCGTGGGCATCACCGGCGAGGATCTGGATTGGCGCAACCACGGCGACCATGCCCATTGCCATCGAAAACATCTTGCCAGCCCGGCGCGGCGCGGTCTTGCGCAGTAAATGCCAGGCACCCACCGCACCCACCACCAGCGCCGTGGTGAGATAGGCGGCCAGCACCATATGCACGAGGCGATAGGGGAAGGATGGGTTGAAGATCACCGCCCACCAGTCGAGCGGAATGAACTGACCTTTATCGTTCATGCCGAACCCGGCAGGCGTTTGCATCCAGGAATTCACAGCGAGAATCCAGGTAGCCGAAATCAGCGTGCCGAAAGCCACCATGCAGGTGGCGAAGAAATGCAGCTTTGGCCCGACCCGTTGCAGACCGAACAGCATGACGCCAAGGAAGCCCGCTTCCAGAAAGAATGCCGTCAACACCTCATAGCCCATCAGCGGACCGATCACCGGCCCGGCCTTGTCCGAAAACACCGACCAATTGGTGCCGAACTGATAGGACATCACGATGCCTGATACCACGCCCATGCCGAAGGCGACGGCAAAGATCGTCTTCCAGAAATTGAACAGCTCGAAATAGACCTGTTTTTTGGTCCAGAGGTACAAGCCGTTCAGGACGGCCAGATAGCTGGCCAGCCCGATGGAGAAGGCTGGAAAGATAATGTGGAAGGAAACCGTGAAGGCAAACTGTATCCGCGCGAGAAGAACGGCATCGAATTGATCGAACATGGCAGCGCACCTCTTCAATGGAACCGGACCCGGCAGCAACAGGCATGACGGAAACGACCTCAATTCAAAATAGAACAGATGCACATGAGATCAATGCGACAAGCCGCCATGCGACACATTGACGGTTATCAAATCCAATCAAAACCCATCAACACAACCCATGATAGAATATAAAAATAAAGCAATTTTACCAAAGAAAACTATGTGACTGCCTTTTTGAAATTAAACCATTGATCCTCTTATGCTTTACTCCAAAATTATCATCTAATTTAACACGTGCTTAATTTATGTATTTGTATTGTTAGCCAAAATAGCCCTGTTCGGGAGCGATCACCGTGACACACATGACTTCGGCAAAAAACCGCGATGCAACGGAAAAACAACTGTCAATAAAAAGGCCTACCAATTTCCTGTTGCGATCCGTTTGCGTCATCATTGCCATAGCGATCCTTGCGGGTGCAGGAATCGTTCACTTCACCCGAGAGGAATATAACAGGGCATTAGAAGACGTGCGTCGCGATGAGCAAGAGCAAACCCTGATCTACAAAAAGGATTTGGACAACGCTCTCGCCCAGATTTACCAGAACATCAGAACGCTCTCGTTTCTGCCCGACGTGAAAAGCATGGATCGTCACGCAACCAATTTGGGACCATCCGCGAAAGCAACGATCCAGCAAATCTACAACAATCTCTGGAGCAATGTTGCGGTCTCGGAAATTTATTTCACCCCAGAAAGCTTTAATCCTGAGAAGCTGGACCCGGTCACCAAAGAGCAGGAAGCCCCCGCCCTGATGTTTGACGAGATGATAACGGGGAATGCAGAGGACGCTGCCAAGGACGAGAGTTCAAGCAAAGCAACAAACGAACAACCCGAAATCGAAGATGAAGAATATGCGTTGCTCACCAAACAAATTGCCTTTTTTCGTCAACGGTACCCAACCGTAGACACGTTCAAAGACCTTGAAGTGCCGATTATCGCCGGACCGATTGTCAAGACTTGTGACAATACGGATTTTAACCGTACACTCGTTGAATATGATCGGCAGGGCATGGTGTTCTCCGTTCCCTATTTCGACCAATCCGGAGCGTTTAAGGGTGTGGTGTCAGCCATTGTTCGTCTGCGGGTTCTCGAAAAATATCTACCAAGCAGCGACGCCTCGCTGGTCAACATCGCTTACGGCTCTTTTGTGAATGCTTCAAAACCCGGGCAAGCGGAATTGTCCAGGACATCGGTCGCCCAGGGTAAGCCTGATCCAACATTGACCTATTCTGAAGTTCTACAGCTGACATTTCCTGACCCGCAAGGTGCATGGTATCTATGGCGGGGTGTCTCCAACGATAAACTGTTGAACCATGCGGAAATTTCTGCGGTATCTTCACAGCAGAATTTGGCTCTCGGTTTTGTGGCATTGCTCACACTCGCTGCCATTGCAGCCAGTGTGTTTGCCTCAAGGCGCTTCGTTATCCCTGCCCATGAATTGACCGCAGCCATCATGGAGGTCGCCGACGGCAATCTGCAGGCAGATGTGCCGTTCGTTGATCGAAAGGACACTCTGGGCCGCATTGCCACTGCTGTTGCTGGCTTTAGAAAGAACGCGATTTTGTTGCGCACGGCAGAAATCGAAAGGCAAGCAAAGGCAGACAAGGATCTCGCCGAACAACGCGAGAGAAAACGTCAGGACGAGCAGCGCACGGCGGAACTCATGGTCGTGGTGGAAAAACTGGGAGCTGGCCTGAACCGGCTGGCGGATTGCAACATCCGCATGACGATTGACGAGCCTTTCATCGACACTTTTGAAACAATCAGAACCGATTTCAACAGCTCTCTGGCATCGTTCCAAAGCGTTCTTGAAAATGTCCTAAGCTGTACTGTGACGATACAAACCAGCAGCGGCGAAATGCAGTCCGCAGCGTCGAGCATGTCCAAGCGCACCGAACAGCAATCCGCAGCGCTTGAAGAAACATCGGCAACCCTGGCGCAGATCAGTGCAACCATTCTGGCGGCAGCAGAAAATGCGCAGGATACACGTTCGTTGGTTGGCGATGCCCGCAAATGTACGACAACATCCACCGCCGTTGTCGGCAAGGCGATTTGTGCAATGCAGCGCATCGAAAACGCTTCGAACGAGATTGGGCAAATCATCGGCGTCATCGACGAAATCGCTTTCCAGACCAATCTGCTTGCTTTGAATGCCGGGGTTGAAGCCGCGCGCGCCGGAGAGGCCGGACGCGGATTTGCCGTTGTCGCTTCTGAAGTCCGCGAACTGGCACAAAGGTCGGCGAAGGCGGCCAAGGAGATCAAAACGCTGATCAACAAGTCTGCTGAGGAGGTCAACGAGGGTGTCAAGCTGGTTGCGGAAACCGGCTCATCCCTGACCCAGATCGAGCAATATGTCACTGAGATCGATGTCAATGTCGATGCGATCGCGAAGGGTGCCAGTGAGCAAGCCATTGGCCTCAAACAAGTGACCATCGCAGTTGATAATATCGATCAGATGACACAGCAAAACGCCACCATGGCAGAAGAGGCTTCGGCCCTGAGCAACTCGCTTGCAGATGAAGCCCAGAACCTGGCTCACCTTGTGCAAGGTTTCAAGCTAAACCGCCGCAAGGCCATCAGAGAGCCGGGTAGCGCGGCTGCAAACAAACCAGTTCAACGCGCGTTATCAGAACACACTGCATACCGTGCAGCGGGTTGAATGCTGACGACGACTACGCTTCAAATCATAACCGATTTATATAAGGCCATGCACACATATGGTGCACGGCCTTATAGAGACAAGTGGCTTATTCGACCGCAAACGTCAGAAGCCGAGCCTGCTTGATCGCCGCATTGGCGGTCAGCTGATCGAGAACAGCCTGTTCGACCGGGCCATCGACATAGAGCAGCGCAATCGCGTCGCCGGATTCCTTTTCGCGGCCCAGCTGGAAGTTGGCGATGTTGACGCCAGCATTGCCGAGCGTGGTGCCCATGAAGCCGATCATGCCGGGAACGTCGGTGTTGGAGATGTAGATCATGTGCGGACCGACATCGGCGTCGAGATTGATGCCCTTGATCTGGATGAAGCGTGGCTTGCCATCCGAGAACACGGTGCCAGCAATCGAGCGAGTCTGCTTTTCGGTGGTCACGGTCAGCTTGATGTAACCGTCGTAAACGCCGGTCTTGTCACGCTTGACTTCAGACAGCACGATGCCCTTTTCCTTGATCATGATCGGCGCCGACACCATGTTGACATCCGAAACCTGCGCCCGGATCAAGCCTGCCAGTAGGGCAGACGTCAGCGCCTTGGTGTTCATGGTGGCCGTCTGGCCATCATAGAGGATTTCGATTTCCTTGATCGCACCATCGGTGACCTGACCGACAAAAGCGCCGAGAACATCAGCCAACCGAATGAACGGCTTCAAAAGCGGTGCTTCTTCCGCAGTGATCGATGGCATGTTGATGGCGTTGGAAACCGCGCCGTTGACGAGGTAATCCGACATCTGCTCGGCCACCTGAAGAGCAACATTTTCCTGTGCTTCGGTGGTGGATGCGCCCAGATGCGGGGTGCAAACCACGTTTGGCAGGCCAAACAGCGGGCTTTCCTTGGCAGGCTCAACTTCGAACACGTCGAAACCAGCACCGGCAACATGACCGGACTTGATGGCTTCGGCCAAAGCGGCCTCATCCACCAGACCACCACGGGCGCAGTTGATGATGCGAACGCCGGGCTTGGTCTTGGCAAGATTTTCCTTGCCGAGAATGCCCCGGGTCTTATCGGTCATCGGCACGTGCAGGGTGATGAAATCGGCCTGGGCCAGCAGCTCGTCCAGCTCAACCTTCTTCACGCCCATTTCCTGCGCCCGTTCCGCCGACAGGAAGGGGTCGTAAGCGATGACATGCATGCCCAGACCGATGGCCTTCTTGCAGACGATACCGCCGATGTTGCCAGCGCCGATCACACCCAGCACCTTGCCGGTGATTTCAACACCCATGAACTTCGACTTTTCCCACTTGCCAGCCTGTGTGGAGGCGTCAGCTGCGGGAAGCTGGCGGGCAACGGCAAACATCAGCGCAATGGCGTGTTCAGCGGTGGTGATGGAGTTGCCGAACGGCGTGTTCATCACAATGATACCACGGCGCGAGGCAGCCGGAATATCAACGTTATCGACGCCGATACCAGCGCGGCCAATCACTTTCAGATTGGTGGCGGCAGCAATCAGCTTTTCCGTGGCCTTGGTGGCCGAACGGATGGCCAGACCATCGTAATTACCGATGATTTCAGCCAGTTTGTCCTTATCCTTGCCGAGCTGCGGCTGGAAATCCACTTCAACGCCGCGATCGCGGAAGATCTGGACGGCGGTTTCTGACAATTCATCAGAGACGAGAACGCGAGGTGCCATGACGAGGCCTCCTAAAAGAGTTCGTTTATAACAAGCATGAATGGGGAAGTAGGCCTCGCATCATTGCGAGGCCAGATAGAGCTTTAAGCAGCAGCCTTGGCAAGCGTTGCCTTCTGGGTCTGATAAGCCCAGGTCAGCCACGGCATCAGAGCCTGCATATCAGCGGTCTCAATGGTGGCACCAGCCCAGATGCGAAGACCAGCAGGCGCGTCGCGGTAAGCACCGATGTCATAGGCAACGCCCTGCTTTTCCAGAAGCGTTGCAATACCCTTGGCAAAAGCGGCCTGCTCTTCAGCGGGCAGAGCCAGAACCTCTGGATCGGCAATGGTCAGGCACACAGACGTGTTGGAACGGGTCTCGTCAACCTGTGCAAGGTTGGCAATCCAGTCATTGGCAGCGACGAAATCGAAGATCACCTTGGCATTGGCGTCAGCACGGGCAATCAGCGCGTCCAGACCACCGATGGACTTCGCCCAGTTCAGCGCATCCAGATAATCTTCAACGCAGAGCATCGAAGGCGTGTTGATGGTTTCACCCTTGAAGATGCCTTCAATCAGCTTGCCGCCAGAGGTCAGACGGAAAATCTTCGGCAGCGGCCAAGCCGGTGCGTAGGTCTGAAGACGCTCAACAGCGCGGGGGCTGAGGATCAACATGCCGTGACCGCCCTCGCCGCCCAGAACCTTCTGCCACGAGAAGGTGACAACGTCGAGCTTCGCGAAATCCAAATCCTGCGCAAATGCGGCAGAGGTGGCGTCGCAAATGGTCAGACCCTTGCGGTCAGCGGGGATGAAATCAGCATTGGGAACGCGAACACCCGAAGTCGTGCCGTTCCATGTGAAGACCACGTCGCGGTCGAAATCAACCTCGGCAAGGTTTGGCAGCAGGCCGTAATCTGCATTGAACTTGCGAACATCGGCAAGCTTGAGCTGCTTGACCACATCGGTCACCCAGCCAGCGCCAAAGCTTTCCCAGGACAGCATGTCCACGCCGCGTTCACCCAGCAAGGACCAGAGCGCCATTTCAACAGCACCGGTGTCAGACGCCGGAACGATACCAATACGGTAATCGGCAGGAACGTTCAGAATTTCACGAGTGAGGTCAATGGCCAGCTTCAGCTTGTCTTTGCCGACCTTGGCGCGGTGCGAACGACCGAGCGGGGCATCGCTGAGAGCGTCGAGTGCCCAACCGGGGCGCTTCGAGCAAGGGCCAGACGAAAAATTAGCATTTTCCGTACGTACGGCGGGTGCAGTAATATCAACCATAGCAAACTACCCTTCCAGGTATATGGCCTCTCGTTGGGGAGAGGTGTCCCGCCGTCGTTGCTAATCGAGTTCACGATTTTCGTCAAGCGACTTTTATCGGCCCGACAGCGACAATCCGCCGCCGCCAAATCCTCCACAAAGCGGGACATCTACGCGAAAAACGTGCGCCAAGTTGCGTCTCCGCAACTTTATTGACCGAGATCAATAGCCGCCAGCCAGACCCATGCAACATCAGCCTACACGCAAAACAAACCCTATTGAGGTTGGCTATGACAATGGAAACACTGTATTCCGCACCCAGCAAGTCGCCTAAAACCCGGCTGTTCCTTCCGATCATGGAAAAATTCTATCAGGGATTTGCCGAGCCCCTGGCCTTCACCGCTTTTCGGGTGGCCATCGGCGCCATGCTTGTCATCGAGGGCTATCCAAAAATCATGGCGCCCATGGCCCAGATCGGCTTTGTAGAGAATCTTGGCTTCTACCCGGGCTGGCTCTGGTCGCCCATGCTGGCCGCCATGCAGTTTTTCGGCGGTTTCCTGATTGTAATCGGACTTTTTACGCGGCCAGTCGCGCTCGCCAATGGCATCATGCTGGCCATCACCCTTTGGTTTCACGTCAAGTTCCCCTACGGGCATGCATTCCTAACGCAAGAAGGCATTGACGCCCTTAAAAGCGGCGCCACGTTGTTCACCCCAGAAGCCGTCAAGCGGCTTGCCGATGGCGGCACCACCTTCCTGGAACAGGTGCAGACCAAGGCCGAACTTGCTTCGCTGTTCTGGACCGGCGGAGCGCTGTTTTACGCGGCCTTCGGTGGCGGAGCGCTGTCGGTGGACAGGGTGCTGGTCAAGCGCGAATTCTGAGCAACGACATCGGGGGGCGCAAGCGTCCCCTCCTCGACCGGCCGAGCCCCGAGAATTTGCCTCTGGCCCTTCACCGTGAAGGGCTGGACCAATTGAGCGACGAACCCCTTGGCCACCGTGCCGCTGATGCCGATATTGGTGCTGGGTCCGTGTTCGGGATTGTAATAGGTCCCGAATATCTGATCGAAAAGCACCAGGTTCTCGCCGTAATTGGTATTGCCTTCACGCAAAATCTTCGAATGGTGCCAGCGATGCAGGCGCGGTGTGCTGAACACGAAGTCAAGAATGCCAGTGCGCACTGCGACATTGCAATGAGTGAGGATGCCGATGAAGGCGGTGGCCGCACCGACCCAGAGAAAGACGGCAACGGGCGCGCCCAGCAGATAGAGCGGCAGCTGGCTAAGTGCCACCTTGAACAGTGAATCCATCACATGGAAACGCCCGGTATTGACCACCCAGAGCCTGGCAACGCTGTGGTGCAGCGCATGGAACCGCCAGAAGAACAGCCGTTCATGGGCAATCCTGTGCGCCCAATACAAACCGAATTCAGCAACAACCAGCCCTAGAACGACCTGCAAGGCCATGGGCAGGCCGGTTGGCCAAAGGTGAAATTCCAGCGCCGTCAGCGGTTGCAACACCCGGGCGGCGGCCATCGGGAAAATCACCGTCAGACCCGATAGAAACTCGACCAGTCCCTTGGTCAACAGCGTATGGGCGACATCGTTGACGGTCTCGCCATCGCCCTCTAGCCAGGTCGGCTCATAAGGCAGGAGCCGCTCGCTGAGCGCCAGAAGACCGAAAGCACAGAGATAGACGGCAACGAAGCCAAGCAGTGGATGAGAACTGGAAAAAGCGAAATAGGAGCCTGTCAGGCCGAACACGAACACGCCCGGCCACACCAGGAAGGAAGCGAGTATTTTCATTTTGACCGTTCAAAAAGATTGACAGTGGTTATGTAAATCCGGGCAGAAAAGCCCATTGACGGACGAGATCCTTCGCCAAGCAGCCGTTCCTGTGTGGTTAGCTTTATGGGACAGTGCTGGAAATGCAAGGGGGCAGACAGTTATGAAAAACAACAAAATGCCGTGCGTCCTTTCGAACCCACGGCGCTTTTTCAAAATCGAGCCGGTCCTCTCCAGACCAGCAGGCATTCGCAGGCGGTAAGCCCGATCACTTATAGACAAGAGGTGGCGGCTCATAGCCGACCGGCGTCGGGCAGCCACCGAACTGGTAGCGGGCTCCGACATGCAGGTCGTGGCTGTAAAAGCCCTTGTCACTGCCGGGACCGCCATTGGCCTTGTAGCCGAACATGCTACCACCCGTCGTCTGGCGGAAGCGGTAACCGATATCGGCTTTCCAGTCGCAGGTGAGATCGATGGAGGTGCCAACCATCAGCTGATAGGCAAAGCGCCAGCTACCCCGGCCCCCATGCTCTTCGCTGCCATCACAACCACTGCCGTCATCGGCGCAGGAGGTGTTTTTCAGCTTGTCCCATTTGACATAGGACCCGCCGATACCTGCGCCAACATAGGGCGTGAACGAGGCGTAGGTGCCGAGATCCACATAGGCATTGGCCATCAGCGTATAGGCCTGCAAGGAGGACAGGTCACGCGAGGTACAGGCGCTGGATACGCCGCAGGACCCATGGGTCGAGCCGGTGAAATCCGACTTGCCGAGATAGTCGAAGGTTACATCGGTGCGCAGATGACTGTTGATCTGGTATCCGACACCGCCTCCCAGCGTGTAGCTGTTATCCAGATCATGCCGGTCGAAACTAGCCTGATTGGCGTTGGAGCCCTGGTAGAACTTCGCTCCGCGCAACTTGTTGAAGGAATAGCCGATATCGCCACGCAGATACCAGCCGGACGTATCGGCAACCCGCACTTCGGGAGCGTCCTGCGGCGGCGGTTCTGGCTGATAGACGTCGGCGGCGCTTACCGGACCGGCCAGAATGCCGGCGGCAAACAGTGCCAATAGATGTCTTTTCATGAGAAAGGCCCCAAAATCAAAGGATGACGGGGCCATGCCCCCACGTTTCAACCGTGGATAATGAAGGGCAAAGGTTAAGACCTCATTAAGCCTGTTGCTTAACCATGCCGCGATCGCATTTAGGCCTCTACCACGCCGTCACGCCGCTTCGCATGCCTGACGCTGCAGATCGGCAAACAGCCGAACCGATGTCAACCGTGCCTCGATATCGTGGATCGGCATGGAGACGATCACTTCATCAGCGCCGGTATTTTTCAGGAAGCGAGATAGCTTTTCAGCCGCTGTCGCCGGGCCGCCGACCACAGCATGTTGCAGCGTATGCTCAACACCGAAGCGCTCCATTTCGCTCCACAAGCCCTCCATGGTCTCGACCGGACAAGGAAACTGGCTGCGCACATTGCGCCGCAAGTTGATGAATTGCTGCTGGGCGGAGGTAAACAGACGCCGCGCCTCCTGATCCGTTTCGGCGATAGCGCCCATCACACCGACAATCATATAGGGCTTATCGAGGGCCTCGGATGGCTGGAAGCGATCACGGTAGATCGAGATCGCCTCAAACAATTGATCCGGGGCGAAATGCGACGCAAAGGCATAGGGAAGACCCAGCGCCGCCGCCAGATGGGCACTATAAAGGCTGGAACCCAGCAGCCACACCGCCACATCGCTATTCACACCTGGAACCGCCATCAGGCTGCCATCGCCAACCGGTGGCCCCAACAGCAATTGCAGCTCCTGAATATCCTGGGGGAAGTTATCCACGCCCGCCTCCATATTGCGGCGCAAGGCGCGGGCCGTGCGCATATCGGTACCGGGCGCCCGTCCGAGACCCAGATCGACCCGGCCCGGAAACAGCGCCGCGAGCGTGCCGAATTGCTCAGCAATCACCATCGGCGCATGATTGGGCAGCATGATGCCGCCGGAGCCGATGCGAATCCGCTTGGTCGCCGCCCCGACATGGGCAATGACAATTGAGGTCGCCGCGCTGGCAATGCCCGGCATGCCGTGATGCTCAGCCAGCCAGAACCGCGTGTAACCGTGCTCTTCAGCCGCAACGGCCATGCGCCGCGAGGCCGAAAGCGCATCCGACACGCTCTGCCCTTCTGCAATAGGCGAAAGGTCCAGAATGGAAATCGGCACGGTTTTTCCAGATGTCATAAAGCGCGCTCCAGATGAGAGGATATGACTTTATCTATGTACTCCTGATGTCAATACCAGAGGCGGTGAGAGGAAAGACCCGATCACATCTTTGCGGGACAGGTTTTGAGAAGGTGAGCAAATCGACGCCCAATCCACAGCGAATGTTTTTGTTTTGTTCACTTTTTGCTGGCACATCTCGCTTGAAAAGGATTAGGATTTTTCCATGACAAGCGCGATTCGCATTATCGGTATCGATCCTGGCCTGCGCCGCACCGGCTGGGGCGTTATCGAGACATTGGGCAATTCGTTGCGCTTTGTCGCATCGGGTACAGTCATGTCCGATGGAGACATGGATCTGGCGTCCAGACTGTGCCAGTTGCATGACGGGCTGGCCGATGTGGTGCATCTCCACCAGCCCAATGAAGCAGCGGTGGAACAGACCTTCGTCAACAAGGACGCGGTTGCGACACTGAAGCTTGGCCAGGCCCGTGGCATCGCCATGCTGGTGCCAGCCCGTGCCGGTTTGCCGGTGGCGGAATATGCCCCGAATGCGGTGAAGAAATCGGTGATCGGCGTTGGCCATGGCGATAAGCAACAGATCCATATGATGCTGAAGATCCTGATGCCGAAGGCCGAATTCAAAGGCAATGATGCAGCCGATGCCTTGGCCATCGCCATCTGCCACGCCCATAATCGCGGCGGTGAGCGGATGCGCCGGGCGCTGGCGGGATAATCACTCTTTTCATTGGATATGGCATATGATTGGCAAGCTCAAAGGCACCATTGACGAGATCGGCGACGACCATGTGCTGGTCGATGTGCACGGCGTCTGTTACGTCGCTCATTGTTCGTCCCGCACCCTGGCACGGCTGGGATCACCCGGCGAGGCCATCGTGCTGTTCATCGAGACCTATGTGCGCGAGGACCAGCTGAAATTGTTCGGCTTCATGAGCGCGCTGGAGCGGGAATGGTTTAATCTGCTGCAAAGCGTGCAGGGCGTTGGCGCCAAGGTGGCGCTGGCGATTTTGGCCACCCTCACCCCCTCGGAACTCGCCAATGCCATCGCCCTCCAGGACAAACCCGCCATTGCCAGAGCGCCGGGCGTCGGACCGAAAGTGGCGCTGCGTCTTGTCACCGAATTGAAGAACAAGGCTCCGGCCTTCACTGGGGAGGCCGGAAGCGCCATCGGTCTCAAGCAGGAGCTTGGCGAAGGGGTTGCCTCCGCCCCGGTTTCCGATGCGGTGTCAGCCTTGACCAATCTCGGCTATTCCCGCGACCAGGCCGCCAACGCCATCGCCGCCGCGTTGAAAAACGGTGGTGAAGGCGCAGACAGCGCCAAACTAATCCGGCTGGGCTTGAAGGAGCTATCACGGTGATTTCCTTGCCTTTGGCGGAATTCCTTACTATTGTGAAAAAGTAAGGAATTTTTGACCGGTCAGACCGGGAGGGTCCGCATGAACGTCTTCTACGCAACGTTGACCTCCAAAGGTCAAACCACGGTTCCAGCAGAAATCAGGGAGCTGTTGAAGCTGAAGCCCGGTGACCGGATTCGCTACGTGGTGAAAAACGGCGAAGTCACGCTGAAAGCCAAGAACAAACGGTTGATCGATCTGGCCGGTATTCTGCATCGTCCCGGCATGCCCACGCTGACGATCGAAGAGATGGATGAGGTGATCGGCGACGCCATCGTAGATCACGTGATGGGCCGAGAATGATCGGCATCGACACCAATATTCTGCTGCGTCTCACCATGCAGGACGATGACATTCAAACCAAACAGGCGCTTGCACTGGCCGACAGCCTGACCCAGGACCAGCCTGGCTTCGTCAATAGCGCGGTTTTGCTGGAATTCATCTGGACAGCGCGCCGACAGGTCAAAATGTCAAAAGAAGAATTGAAGATCATCCTGTCCGGATTTCTCGATTCTGAAAATCTCGTGCTTGAAGACGAAAATGTCATAGAACTGACATTGGATGAAATGGATCGCAGCAGCGAGGAATTCGCCGATATTTTCATTGCTCTCAAGAACAGGGAGCTGGGATGTCGGACAACCATGACATTCGACCGGAAAGCCGCACGAACCGTCCCCCATATGGAACTCCTCGCATGAGCGCTCAAAACCCTGTCCTCACCCCGGAAAAGCGCGGCGAAGACGTCGATTCGGCGCTGAGGCCCCAGACGCTAGACGACTTTACCGGCCAGGCAGAGGCGCGCGCCAATCTGAAGATCTTCATCGAAGCCGCCAAGAACCGAGGCGAGGCGCTGGACCATGTGCTGTTCGTCGGCCCACCGGGCCTCGGCAAGACGACGCTGGCGCAGATCATGGCCAAGGAGTTGGGGGTCAATTTCCGCTCGACCTCCGGTCCTGTCATCGCCAAGGCGGGGGATCTCGCCGCACTCCTCACCAATCTGGAAGAGCGTGACGTGTTGTTTATCGATGAAATCCATCGCTTGAGCCCGGCGGTAGAGGAAATTCTCTATCCGGCCATGGAGGATTTCCAGCTTGACCTGATCATCGGCGAAGGCCCGGCGGCGCGCTCGGTGAAGATCGACCTTTCCAAATTCACCCTGGTCGCCGCCACCACCCGGCTTGGCCTGTTGACCACGCCCTTGCGCGATCGGTTCGGCATTCCGGTACGGCTGTCCTTCTATACGGTCGAGGAGCTGGAGCTGATCGTGCGGCGCGGCGCGCGCCTGATGGGGCTTGGCATGACCGATGACGGTGCGCGCGAAATTGCCAGGCGCGCCCGTGGCACGCCACGCATCGCCGGACGGCTGCTGCGCCGGGTGCGCGACTTTGCCGAGGTCGCCCGCGCCCCTGCCGTCACCCGCGAGATCGCCGATGAGGCGCTCACGCGGTTGTTAGTGGACAATATGGGCCTCGATCAACTCGACACCCGTTATTTGACCATGATTGCCGTCAATTTTGGCGGGGGTCCAGTCGGCATCGAAACCATTGCCGCGGGCCTGTCCGAACCACGCGACGCCATTGAGGATATTATCGAGCCCTATATGATCCAGCAGGGTTTTATCCAGCGCACGCCGCGTGGCCGCGTGTTGACCGCGATTGCCTGGAAACATCTGGGCCTGATGCCGCCAAAAGACATGGAGGCTGCGCAGTTTCGCCTGACCCTTGAGGATGACGATTGATAACCAGACGAACGTTTTTCAAGCTACTGGCAGGCAGCGCCGCCGGTATTCTATCGCTTGGTGGCTATGCCGGGGCGGTCGAGCCGCTGCTGCGGCTGGAAACCACCCGCTATAAACTCTCCCCACCCGGCTGGCCGAAGGGCCAAGGCCTGCGGATTGTCGCGCTTGCCGATTTCCATGCCTGCGAGCCCTGGATGCCGGCCGAGCGGATCGCCCGGATTTGCGAACACGCCAACACGCTGGGGGGCGATGTCATCCTGCTGCTTGGCGATTATATGTCCGGCATGAAACTGGTAACCGGCGTGGTGCCACCAGAGCAATGGTCCAAAGCCCTGTCTGTGCTGAAAGCACCCTATGGCGTCCATGCAGTCTGCGGCAATCACGACTGGTGGCAGGATACCGAGGCGCAGCTGCAACGCCTGCCGGAGACCATGGCCCATCGGGCACTGCGCAGCGTCGGCATCAATGCCATGTCGAACAGCGCGGTGCGGCTGGGGTCAGACGATCACCCCTTCTGGGTGGCTGGGCTGGAAGACCAGTGGGCCTATCTGACCGGCAATCACCGGATGCGGGGATTAGACGACCTACCCGGCACGCTGGCCAAAGTGACGGACAATGCCCCGGTCATCCTGCTGGCCCATGAACCGGATATTTTTCCAACCGTGCCGGATCGGGTCTCGCTGACGCTTTCGGGCCATACCCATGGCGGACAGGTCAATCTGTTCGGCTGGACACCGGTCGTGCCATCGCGGTTCGGCTCACGCTATGTCTATGGCCATCGCGAGGAAGGTGGTCGCAATATCATCGTCTCGGGTGGGCTTGGCTGTTCCGTCGCACCGATCCGGTTCGGCTCACCGCCAGAAATACTAGTCATCGATCTGGTTTAAGGACGAGCACGTGGCCAAGGACAATCGCATCCGGATCAAGCAGCAGAACCGTATCTTCCAGATGCGTATTGCGGGCTTGGCTTTTCGCAACGGTCATGTGCTGGTGCACCGCGCCGTGCATGAAAAATTCTGGACCTTTCCCGGTGGCCGCGCCGAAATGGGCGAGACCTCGCAGGAAACCTTGAGGCGGGAAATGGCCGAGGAACTCGGTGTCGAGGCCAGGATCGACCGGCTTTTGTGGAGCGTCGAAAACTTCTTCCACTACGAGGGCCGGGATTGGCACGAACTGGGCTATTATTACCTGATGCACCTGCCAGACACCCTGCCCTTCCACGAGAAGGACATCATTCACCGCATCCAGGATGGAAAGAACGCGCTGGAATTCAAATGGGCAAAAGCCACCAAACAGGCGTTGACCGCACTGGATATCCCGCCTTATTTCATCGCGGACGAGATTGAAACGCTTCCCCAAACCGCCCGCCATCTGGTGTGGAATGATGGAAATATGGACGATAAATGACCGTTGAGCGCCACATGATCCGGCTGGATAAAAAGCCGCAATTGTTTACTTTCCGGGTGGCGGGCGTGATCCTGCAAAACGACCATCTGCTGGTGCAAAGAAGCGTCAATGAAGCCTACTGGGCCTTGCCCGGTGGCCGGGCCGAAATTGGCGAAAGCAGCGAGCAGACGATTATCCGCGAAATGCAGGAGGAAATCGACCGCACCGTTAACATCGAGCGCCTGCTGTTCACGACTGAACTTTTCTTTTCTTTTGATGATTACCGCGCCCATGAGCTGGGATTTTACTATCTCCTGAACATGGATGCGCCCCTGCCCTTCCACACTGATGATATTGTTCATCGCGTGGTGGATGGCCCCACCGATGTGCTGTTTCGCTGGGTACCAGCAACCGCAGCAGCCTTTGATGCTTTTGATATCCGGCCAGCCTTTCTGGGCAATTATATGGGTCAACTGCCAAAGCGTGTCGAACATCTGATTGTTGATGAAGGAGTGCCTCGATCATGACAACTGATCCCTGCCGTATCTTTCGCAAGATGGCCCGCAACAATACCCTGGCCAATGCACGGCTGCTTACCGCCTGTGGCGGTCTCAAACCGGGTGAATTCGAGGCGCCGCGCACAAGTTTCTTCCCGTCGATCAAGGCAACGCTCAACCATATTCTGACCGTCGATTGGTTCTATGTTGATGCCTTGGAAGGCGGCACCCTTGGCCCAGTGGCCTTTGACAATGAAGAACCTTTTGAAACGATTGACGCCCTGCACAAGGCCCAATCCGCTGTGGATCAGCGTCTTCTAACCCTGTGCGATGCCCTCACCGCCGATGCGCTTGCCAAAGACGTCACAGTGCATCGTGGAACGAGGCTGCAAATTGAACGGTGTGACGATCTTCTCTTCCACCTGTTCCACCACCAAACCCACCATCGCGGCCAGGTCCATGCGATGCTGACTGGCACCAGCGTCAAGCCGCCGCAGCTCGATGAGTTCATAACAGCGACGGATTTCCGCGACCGGGCCGATGACATGCAGCGACTGGGCTGGACAGAAGCCGATCTCGGTCATTGAATAGGTAAACTATGACGCATGAATTTTCCATTTCCGGCCAGCTGATCGAAGGTGGCCATCGTCTCATCCAAAGGGTCTATTATGAGGACACGGATTTTTCCGGGCTGGTCTATCACGCCCGTTATCTGCATTTCCTTGAGCGCGGGCGCACTGATTATCTGCGCTGTCTCGGCTGCGAACAGAGCGAGCTGATCCATGCCGATGAGGAAGGGCTGGTTTTCGTCGTACACCGCATGGAGCTGGATTTCAAAAGCCCGGCGCGGATGGATGACATCATGACCATCGAGACAATCACCGAAAAAGCCGGGGGTGCCAAGATGGTGCTGCGGCAAACCATTAATAGCGGTGACCGCCGGTTGATCGACGCAAAAGTTGTGATTGCCGTCGTTAACAAATTTGGGCGTCCGCGCCGCCTGCCGGAAACGATTGCCGAGAAGTTCCTTGGCTTCAGGCCCGGCTGATAACCTATCGTTAACAATAATGATGTCTTACTAACCCTGCGGTGCTTTGTGCGCCGCACGCCTTCCTTTGACCAAATTTAGCGGCAAAAAGGCAAGCTGGGTGCTTTGGGGATGGCGGATCGCGTTGATGAAACGCCACCGCGCCTATCGGCACATCAGTATATAATACCAAGTCTCGAAAATGCTGACGCATCCTCGACTTGAAGAATTGAAAATATCTCAAATGCACCAAAAGCTTGAGATATTTTCAAGGGGAATACGAAGGGTCATCTTCAATGAGCCTTCCTATAAGTGCATGATCGATCACACTGCCTGATGGTGCAGAGATGATTGCATAGAAAAACGAATTTGTTACAGCGTTGTTTGCGCAAGCCCGCGTGATGCGCAAATAAAGCTGTAAATCCGCCCGGTCTCTTTACGCCCGGGCGTCTGGATTTTAGGAACGGTAGCGATGGAACAAGTAGGATTGGCAGCCGCAAGCCACGACGTCAGCCTTTGGGCCCTGTTCATGCAGGCAGGCTGGGTCGTGAAAATCGTGATGATCGGGCTTCTGGGCGCCTCCGTCTGGACCTGGGCCATCGTCATCGACAAATATGTCAGCTTCGCCAAGGCGCGCCGCCAGTTCGACCAGTTCGAACAGGTGTTCTGGTCCGGCCAGTCGCTGGAAGAATTGTATCGCACGCTGGCAGAGCGCAACAATACCGGGCTTGCGGCCATATTCGTCTCCGCCATGCGGGAGTGGAAGAAGAGCTTTGAGCGCGGCGCACGTTCGCCCATTGGCTTGCAGATGCGTATCGACCGTTCGATGGATGTCACCATGGCGCGCGAGGCCGAACATTTCGAAGCCCGTCTTGGCTCGCTGGCCACCATCGGTTCGGCTGGTCCCTTCATCGGCCTGTTCGGCACGGTTATCGGTATCATGACCTCGTTCCAGGCGATTGCCGGTTCGAAATCCACCAATCTGGCGGTCGTTGCCCCCGGTATCGCCGAGGCGCTGCTGGCAACGGCCATCGGTCTGGTCGCCGCTATTCCGGCTGTTATCGCCTATAATAAATTTTCCGGCGAAGCGGGCAAACTGTCCTCGCGCATGGAAGGCTTTGCCGACGAGTTTTCCGCCATACTGTCGCGACAGATCGATGAGAAGCTCCAGCCTCGCCAGGCGGCGGAATAAGGCTCCAGTCTAGAACGACTGGGCAAGGTCGGCGAAAGGAATTGATCAGATGGGCATGTCGGTAGGAGCAAACGGAGGCGGCGGTGGCCGCCGCGGCAGCAGGCGCCGGGGCGGCAAGCGCGGTCCGGTCAGCGAAATCAACGTCACCCCGCTGGTTGACGTGATGCTGGTGTTGTTGATCATCTTCATGGTGGCAGCTCCGATGATGACGGTCGGCGTGCCGATCGACCTGCCGGAAACCCAGGCCAGCGCCATGAATTCCGATACGCAGCCGATCACCATTTCGGTCAATCCGGCTGGCGAAATCTATTTGCAGGAAAGCCCGATCCCGCTTGAGGAAATCGTTCCCAAGCTCCAGGCTATCGCCACCACGGGTTACAATGAACGTATTTATGTGCGCGGCGACACGGCTGCTGCCTATGGCACGGTCATGAAGGTCATGGCGCGCATTTCTTCGGCTGGCTACAAGAATATCGGCCTTGTGACCCTGCAAGAACAGGACAAGTGATCTTTCGAAATGAAAGGCAGTCTCGTCACATCTGCGATTTTGCACGCAACGCTGCTGGCCATGGCGCTGGTGACGATTAGCGCGCCTGCGCCCATGCAAGTCGCCGATGTCGAGGCATTGCCCGTCGATATCGTGCCGATCTCGGAACTGACCCAGATCCAGCAGGGTGATAAAAAAGCGCCGAAGCGCGAAAAATCGGCACCCACCCCGACCAAGAAGCCGAGCACCGTTCAGAACGCGGAAAACATGGGCGACAACGAAGTCGATATGAAGACCCCGCCGACGCCGTCGAAAAAGCCGACACAGCAGGAAACGGCGGCTGCCCCTGAGAAGGTGGACAAGGTCCTGCCAACGCAGGACAACGATACCAATGACGTCAAGGAAATTGCCAAGGAAGAGACGGCGGTAGCCCCTTCCAAGGATGCCGTGCCTGTTCCGAAGGACGTGCCAACCCCGACGCCAGAGCCAAAGCCGGAACCACCGAAGCCAGAACCGCCAAAGCCGGAGGCCAAACCCGAGCCGAAGCCGGAAGCAAAGCCCCAGGAAGTCGCCAAGGCCGAAGACATTCCGCTGCCGACCAGCGTTCCCCTGCCTGCGTCCAAGCCGAAGCCGGAGCCGCCAAAGCCTGCGGAGACCAAGACGCCTGAGCCAAAGCCAACGGAGGCCAAGCCGAAGACCGAGGCCGCCAAGGCACCTGATGTCAAGAAGGCTGACAAAAACCAACAGGCGGCCAAGGCGAAATCCTCAAAGGAAAGCGACTTCAACGCCGATGAGATTGCAGCCCTGCTGAACAAGACCGATGCTGCCGGTGGCGGTGCCAAGCGCTCCACCGAACAGGCGGCGCTGGGCGGCAAGAAGACCACCGGCGGCTCGACACTCAGCCAGAGTGAAATGGACGCCCTGCGCGGCGCGATCCAGAACAACTGGTCGGTGCTGTCAGGCATGGGCGATGCCCAGGGCATGGTGATCCGCGCTCATTTCAAGCTGGACGAGAGCGGCAATCTGATCGGCGAGCCGGAAGTGACGGCCACTGGCGGATCGCCCAGCGCCCAGCAGGTGATGATCTCAAGCGCGCGCCGCGCCATTCTGAAATCCGTGCCGTTCAAGAACCTGCCCGTTGAAAAATACGATGCCTGGTCCGAGGTTGTCGTCAACTTCGATCCAAGCGAATTCATGTAAAAGCGAATTCATGCCCACACGAATTCATGTAGAAGCTGAAAGGCTTGCCCTTATGAAGACATTCTCACTCCTGCGTATCCTGATCGTCCTCGTCGGCATGGCGGGCGCCTTTGCCACGCCGGCCATGGCGCTGGTCGAGATCAACATCAATAAGGGCAATGTCGAGCCGATGCCGATCGCCATTCCCGATTTCCTGTCGGCCAATGGCATCGGCGCGAAGATTTCGGCGGTGGTCGAGGCCGATCTCAAACGCTCCGGTCTGTTCGCCCCGGTCAATCACGGTGCCTTCATCGACAAGCAGATCAATCCCGATCAGGCTCCGAACATGCAGAACTGGACGGTGCTGAACGCCCAGGCCCTGGTGGTTGGTCGCATTACCCAGGAAGGCGATGGCCGCTTGCGCGCCGAATTCCGCCTGTGGGACACCTATGCGGGCCAGCAGATGAGCGGCCAGCAATTCTATACCCAGCCTGAAAACTGGCGTCGCGTCGCCCATATCATCGCCGACGCGATCTATGAGCGCATCACCGGTGAAAAAGGCTATTTCGATACCCGCATCGTCTTCGTGGCCGAAAGCGGAACCAAGACCGACCGCAAGCGCCAGTTGGCCATCATGGACCAGGACGGCGAAAACGTCCGCATGTTGACCAACACCGCCAATCTGGTGCTGACGCCGCGCTTTTCGCCGAACCGCCAGGAAGTGACCTATATGTCCTTCGAGGGCAACCAGCCGCGCGTCTACCTGCTGCAACTGGAAACCGGACAGCGCGAAGTGGTCGGCAATTTTCCCGGCATGACCTTCTCGCCGCGCTTCTCGCCGGATGGTCAGCGGGTGATCATGAGCCTGCAACAGGACGCCAACAGTAACATCTACACGATGGACCTGCGCTCGCGCACCACCACCCGGTTGACCAGCACGGCGGCCATCGATACCTCCCCGTCCTATGCGCCGGATGGACGCCGGATCGTGTTTGAGAGCGACCGTGGCGGACGCCAGCAGCTTTACGTGATGAATTCCGACGGCTCCGGCCAGACCCGCATTTCCTTTGGCGAAGGCTCCTACTCCACTCCGGTCTGGTCGCCCCGCGGAGACTTGATCGCCTTTACCAAGCAATCGGGCGGAAAATTCTCGATCGGCGTGATGAAGCCGGACGGTTCAGGCGAACGGCTTCTGACCACCGGCTTCCATAATGAAGGCCCGACCTGGGCACCGAACGGCCGCGTGCTGATGTTCTTCCGCCAGGCCGCGGGCTCCGGCGGACCGCAGCTCTATTCCATCGACTTGACCGGCTATAACGAGCAATTGGTCAAAACTCCGAGCTTTGCGTCCGACCCAGCCTGGTCGCCGCTTCTCGAATAGCATGGTCATCGCCTTCCGGCTCCTGCCGGAAGGCGATTGCATTTGATGACCGGTCGTGAATTAAGTAAAGATTAACCATGACCGTTTGCTTCTGGTTAACCAGGATTGATTAGAGTTCGGCAACCACGATTGACACCAGTGTCAATCGGCACTGCTCACACGGACCGCCCAACCGGCTGCCCACCATCACTGCACAAGACTGCCCCACACTACTTGCAAGGAGATCGGCCATGAGCCGCACTGTAACCCCGGTAATGAGCCGCATGCAAAAGCTTGCCAGCAACCCCGCCATTCTCGCTCTCGCCATGACGCTGGCGCTGGCTGGCTGCGCATCCAAGAAGAACATGCCCAATAGCGCATCCGAGCTTGGCCTTGGCGGCGCAGGTGCTGCAACACCCGGCTCGACCCAGGACTTCACCGTCAATGTCGGCGACCGGATCTTCTTCGACACCGACTCAACCTCGATCCGCGCCGACGCCCAGCAGACGCTGGACCGCCAGGCTCAGTGGTTGCAGCGTTATTCGCAGTATCCGATCACCGTCGAAGGCCATGCCGACGAACGCGGCACCCGCGAATACAACCTGGCGCTCGGCGCCCGCCGTGCCGCATCCACCAAGGCCTATCTCGTGTCGCGCGGCATTCCTGCCAACCGCATCAAGACGATTTCCTACGGCAAGGAACGTCCGGTCGCCACCTGCGACGATATTTCCTGCTGGTCGCAGAACCGCCGCGCCGTAACGGTTCTCGGCGGCGCTGGAATGTAATTCACGAAATCGTGCCTGCATTCATGACAGAAACAGGGCGGTCTTCGGGCCGCCCTTTTGTTTTCTTCACACTTTGGCCGAACTCGGTTGCTTTTTGCAAAGAACAGAGAAAAGCTTTATTGGCAGACATCGCAGGCTTGACGGTCGATATTCGACGGCAAAGCCTGACGGGCGCACATCAATCGAGCGATAACACGGAAAACAGGAACCACATCGATGAAGAGACTTGTCGTGGCCGGGATGGTGGGAATGACTGCAATTCTCGCCCCCCCAATCCTCGGAGTCCAAGCGGGCAGCAGTGCCTTGGCCTTTTCGCTTTTCGAACGCCAGCACACGCCGCCAGCGCCAGTCAGCGACATGCCAGTGCAGCAGGTCCAGCAGCAGGGCAGTGACATCGTCCAAGTCCAGCAATTGCAGGACCAGATCCGCCAGTTGAACGGCCGGATCGAGGACATGAGCTACCAGCTGCTGCAAATGCAGGAAACCATCCGCAAGGCGCAGGAAGATAACGAATTCCGATTCCAGGAGCTGGAAAAAAAAAGAAGTGACGCAGGCTCCCCCGGCCAGGCCAGCCCGTCGGTAGCGGCGCGCCAGCCGGCTGGTGGCAGTGACGGTGTTGGCCAGATCATCGGAGAAACCGCTGGCAGCCAGGCAACAAGCCCGGCTGGCGGCGGACGCTCCGCAGCCCCCGGTGAAATGACGCTGGGCTCAATCGAAATGGACAACAGCGGCAATCCGGTCGGTGCCAGCGTCAATGGTGCGGCAGGTTCCAACGCCAGCGCTCTGCCGGGTACGGCACCTGTCGGTCAGAGCGGAACCAAAACCGCGTCGCTCGGCGGCGAGCAGGATCTCTATCAGATCGCCTATAGCCATGTGCTATCGGGCGACTACAAGGCAGCGGAAGGCGAATTCCGCGATTTCATCAGCCGCTATCCGAAAAGCGGCAAGGCCGCGGATGCCAATTTCTGGCTGGGCGAAGCGCAATATTCGCAGGCTCGCTACAAGGATTCGGCTGAGACCTTCCTCAAGGCCTACCAGAGCTATGGGAAGACCCCCAAGGCACCGGAAATGCTGCTGAAACTCGGCATGTCGCTTGCGGCCCTCGACAACAAGGACACCGCCTGCGCCACCTTGCGCGAGGTGAACAAGCGCTATCCCGACGCCTCCAAGGCCGTCCAGAACAAGGCCGCCAGCGAGCAGAAGCGTCTGGCTTGCTGATGCTGCCCGACAGCGGTTTGGAACCACAGCTTCCGGGCCACGATCGTCTGGGCGAATTGATGACGGACACTCTATCCGCCATCTCTCCTGAAGCCGCCATTGCCGCTTTCCTCGACAGAATAAATGATCCGCTGCGCCTTCTGGTGGCGATTTCCGGCGGCAGCGATTCGACCGGCCTGCTGCTTGCGCTGCATGAACAACTGCACGCCATGCTAGCAAAACCCGTCACCCTTCACGCCGCCACCATCGATCACGGTCTTCGCGATGGCTCCGCCGCAGAAGCCGAAACTGTCGCGGCGCTCTGCGCAACGCTCGGCATTCCCCATGTGATTCGCCGCTGGACAGGCGACAAGCCGAAAACCGGAATTTCCGCCGCCGCCCGGGCCGCCCGCTACCGGCTGCTGGCCGGGATCGCCAAAGAGATCGGCGCTGCTGCCATCCTGACCGGCCATACCGCCGACGATCAGATCGAGACCATCGCCATGCGCGAGAAACGCAGTCGAAACCCTAGGGCGACCGGCCTTGCGGGTATGGCAGAATCCGTCCTGTTTGAAAATTCCATCTGGATCACCCGACCGCTTCTGCGCTCGCGTCGCCAAGCCATCCGCGCATTCTTGCAGGACCGTGGGCATGGCTGGGTCGATGATCCCAGCAATGACAATCCCGCCTATGAGCGCGCCCGTATCCGAGCCAACCTCTCAACGGACCAGCAGCCCGGCCTGCCGCAGAATGAGCGCCTGTCTCTGTCGCAACGAGCCGCCGCTTTAGTCTCCACCCATGCCACCATGCCTCTGCCAGGACTTGTCGATCTCGATAATGCCCTGTTCGAGGCACCCCGTGCGATCCTTAGCCATGCCTTGCAGGCACTGATTGCAACTGTGGGAGGCCAGCC